>JBASAY010000131.1:0-11169 GCA_049650865.1 Tunicatimonas sp. | reverse complement strand
AAAATCAATCACTGAAACTAATAGAGGTTATTCTGATAAATTCTTAAGGTTCGTGTCGACACGAACCTCCGGGTAAAAAATTATCGGAATAAAGTTTAATCCAGCAAACTCTTTTGTGGCAACAATCTGAAGCTTATATATATTGTGAATGCTTTCTTTTTTCCAATCGAAACCGAAACGAGTCTCTGGCAGCTTTCTCCCTCTACTATTCAACGGTAAAATCAGTGCTTTGATTCGCCTACCGGTCTCAACTTCTACTACATTCATAAAGCGCTATTACCTACGCCATCTCCATTAACTCTTCTTTAGGCTGGCGCGGCCCGTATTGCTCGGCCAGAGCAGCCAGCGCCCGCAGGTGCTCGGCGGTAGTGCCGCAGCAGCCTCCGATGATGTTGACCAGTCCGCGGCCCACAAACTCCTCCATCTCGGCAGCCATCTGCTGCGGGGTTTGATCGTACTCACCAAACTCGTTGGGCAGGCCAGCGTTCGGGTGGGCCGACACCAAGCAGGTGGCGTGTTGCGATAGCTCCTTAAGGTAAGGAGTAAGGTCTTTGGCCCCTAAGGCACAGTTAAGGCCTACGCTAAACAGGTCGCCGTGCATCACGGAGGTCCAAAAGGCTTCGGTGGTTTGCCCCGACAGGGTGCGTCCGCTAGCGTCGGTAATAGTACCCGACACCATCACGGGCAGGTCAAGTTGATGATCTTCCAGGTAGGTATTGACCGCAAACAGGGCCGCTTTAGCGTTAAGGGTATCAAACACCGTTTCAATGAGCAGCATATCTACCCCGCCCTCTACCAAGCCGTGGGTCTGCTCGGTGTAGGCTTCTACCAGTTCGTCGAAGGTGACGCCCCGAAAGCCCGGGTCGTTTACGTCGGGCGACAGCGAAGCGGTTTTGTTGGTAGGCCCCAGCGAACCGGCCACGAAGCGAGGCTTGCTCGGGTTGCGGGCGGTAAAGTCATCGGCTACCTCGCGGGCCAGCCGGGCCGACTCGTAGTTTAGCTCGTAGACTAGGTGCTCGAGTCCGTAGTCGGCCTGGGCGATGCGGGTGGAGCTAAAGGTGTTGGTTTCGGCAATGTCGGCCCCCGCCTCAAAGTACATGCGGTGAATGCCCTGAATGATATCCGGACGAGTGATGGACAATAAATCGTTATTGCCCTGCAATGGATGCGTGTGGTGTTGCAGCGCTTTATTTCGGAAATCGGCTTCCCCTAGTTTGTGCTGCTGAATCATGGTGCCCATGGCCCCGTCAAGCAGCAGAATACGTTCTTGCGCTAGTCGGGTGATTTGATCTTTGGGATTAAGCATCAGTTTCTATGGTCGTTCGTAAATTGTCAAAATTATGCAGAATTTGTAAATTACCTAAGCGTTGGTTATATATATCATACTGGCACTCGGCCTATTATAATTCATCACACTGCTGATTAGTTCGACGTTTGGAAGAACACCCGGTAGTCTTTACTGGTATACTGTGCGTAACGGATTTTAAATTATTCGGAACATGATTAAGCGCCAACCAACGCAACAACCGTACCGCCCCCGGCGGTGGATGCAGGGTTTGCTACGTATCACTCGGGCGCAGAACCTGGTGATGCTGGCGCTAACGCAGTACTTCACGGCGTATTTCTTGGTAGATGTGCACGCAACGCACCAAGACTACCTGTACGACGGTCGCTTGTTTTTGCTAGTAGCCTCTACGGTGCTGATCGCCGCAGCGGGCTACATCATTAACGACTACTACGATGTGAAGATCGACTTTATCAACCGGCCCCGCACGGTGGTGGTGGGCACCGTGCTGCGGCGGCGGGTGGTAATCGCTGCGCACGTAACGCTTACGCTGCTGGGAGTGCTCATCAGCGCTTACTTGTCGTGGAAGGCCGGAATTATCTACGCCGCGGCGGCTTTTCTGCTGTGGTGGTACTCGAACCGTCTGAAGCGCTATCCGCTGGTGGGTAATCTAAGTATCGCACTGCTGTCGGGGTTGGCCATTGCGGTGGTGGGACTGTACTACAAGCAGGAGCAGTTCTTGGTGTTCACCTACGCTCTGTTCGCGTTTTCGATTTCACTGGTGCGGGAGATTATCAAAGATATGGAAGACGTGCGGGGTGATGAAACCTTCGGCTGCCGCACCCTACCTATCGTGTGGGGCATTGGTCGCACGAAGCTGCTGCTGTACGGACTATCAGGTTTCTTTATCTTTCTGCTCTTCTTCCTGTCTGGTGCACTGGGCAACCGTACGCTAGTCATCTACTTCTTACTACTTATTATTCCGTTGGCCTACTTTATTACTCGCCTGGTGTACGCCGACACCCAGCGCGACTTTGCCTACTTGAGCAACTTCTGCAAATTGCTGATGCTAAGTGGAATTCTGAGTATGGCCTTCTTTTGATTGGTTCGAGGTTCGCTGTTCTAAGTTTATTCGACTCCGAATCTATAAGCCAGTACAGAGCCTGGTCCGTGCGTAAGGTTCAAATACGTTCAGCCACGTCGTCGAACAGAGCACCCAGCACCGAAATTAGCAGACTAAAGGCCAATGCCCACCAGAAATTACTCACCTCAAAGCCCGAGATCAATGAGTCGGTAAGCAAGATGATTAGCGCGTTAATTACCAGCAGGAACAGCCCGAGCGTAACAATGGTGATAGGGATGGTAAGCACCACCAGAATGGGACGAAGGATAGCGTTGAGTACCGCTAGAAGAGCCGCCACAATGAGAGCGGTTAGGAAGCTGGTTACCGCCACCCCCGGTAGAATGTAGGCTGCGATCAGTACCGCTGCGGCTGATAACACCCACTTTACGAGGATTGCCATGGTTGAATTTGGTTAGTAGAGAAGAGTTTCTATTGCCGTTTATTCACAAACTCGGCTCTTTAAAAGTTGTTCTGAAGGACAACTTCAGTAAAGGCGGCCCAAAGGTGTTTTCGGCACATCTCAGGTTAACTACTTTACTCTTTGTGTAGGCGTTGACTGAGTTTCCCAGTACTCAAAAAAACTTTATTGGACACTTCGCGCGACAGGCCATCTTGCTGTATATACTCCTCAAAGTTCTGCCGCATGTCCTGCTGGGCGTAGGCCACGGCAGCCGAGTCTTATACACTCGCTTCAATCCAGTTCTCAAGTTGAATGCCGCTTACCCTTTTCAGATGCCTTTCGTTGTTGGTCACCATTGTCAAGTCATTAGCTACTGAAGTGGTACCAATGAGCAAGTCAAAATCAGGTATTAAAGCACCTTCCTTTTGAAGCCTTACTTTCTCCTTAGCATAATGATCAAGGGCTCCGTAGATAGGTATGATGCCGAAGAGCTTCTCTATCTTCTCTACTTCCTGAATATGCTTTTGATAACTGCTACTGTTCTCAGCACCGTATTTCAGTTCGGCTATCGTAATTTCAGAAACAAAGCAGTTCTGTATACCCACTTCCTTAACTTTGCTGTCTATACCAAACTTGCCTTGCAACAGAAAAATGCAAATGTCGGTATCCAAAAGGTACTTCAAACTAGTCAAGACTTAATCTATCGTCTGATAGAGTTCTGCTGCTGATAATTCTTTCCGCTAAATCGCTCTCCGTTCCGCTCCACGATCCGGCTACCTCTTCAAGAAGCTCTATCCTATTGTCTTTCTTGGTACTAAAATCCACTTTAAGGCTCTTCGACAACTCAGACAAAATCTCTAGTTTCGTTTCCGGGCTGAGCGGCGCAATAAGCCGCATAAATTTAGCTACAGTTACGCTTTCCATGTTGTTCAGAGTCTTTCTTTGGTTAAGAATTAACTACTACCAAAAAACGTAGTTTTGCGGAACAAGTTCTGGCGAACCACTTCAAAGGCAACCGTATTTTAGTAGACTTCACTGTAGGCAGTTACTATTACTCCCTTTGTGTAGGCGTTAACTGCTCTTCCCAATACTGCAGAAAGTCTTCATCGGAGATATCAGCCGAAAGGCCCTCTCTTTCCATGCGCTCCCTGAAGTTCTGCTGCATGTCCTGCTGGGCGTAGGCCACGGCGGCCGAGTCTTCGGGGTAGGTGGCCGTATCCACCTCGGTCAGCCAGGTGTCCAGCACCTGCCGCAGTTCCACGAGCTTGTCCTGGTGGGCCGCATTATCCGCCAGGTTGTTAATTTCGTAGGGGTCTTTGGGCAGGTAATACAGTTCTTCGGCGGGGCGGGTGGCGGCCATAAAGCGAGCTTGCGCCGGGGTGAGTTCGCCCTTTTTCTGCATCACCTGCAGGAGCGTGAGCACGGGGTACGAGTGCTTTTTATAGCCGTTGAACTGGGTGTAAGCCCGCTCGGGGTAGAAGTTTCGGATGTGCTTGTAGTCTTGGGTGCGCACCGCCCGAATGCGGTCTACGGTGCCGTCGCGGCGGTCGCGCATAGTGAATATGTGCTCACGCGGAGTTGCTGACTCGCCGAGGAAGTCCTGTCCCTGTACGTAGTCCGGCACCGCAATACCGGCTAACTGCATCGCCGTAGGAGCCAAATCGATGTTGCTGATGAGTTGGTCGTCGGTTTGCCCAGCGGCTGCACCCAGTTGCCGGATGATGAGCGGGGTGTGGGTGCCGGGGTCGTACAAAAACTGCTTGGCCCGCACGTGGGGTCGCCCCTGGTCGCCGAAGAAGAACACGATGGTGCTATCAGCCAGCCCGTCGTCTTCCAGGCGCTGTAGCACCTTGCCCACTTCCTGATCCACGTGCTGCACGGTTTCCAGGTACAACGCCCAGTCTTGCCGGGCAATGGGATGATCGGGATAATAGGGCGGCAGGCGCACGCTATCGGCGTTCACCGGGTGCGCCGGGTCACGCTTGAAGGGGCGGTGGGGGTAGAAAATCTGCACCTGGGCGAAGAAGGGTTGCCCCGGGGCCCGCTGCCGCCAGTCGGTGCCGTCGTACAAGTTTTCGTTGGTGTGGATGAAGTTGTAATCGGTTTTGCCGAACTTATCCAAGTTGTTGAAGCTGCCGTTGCTCACAAAGTAGCCCGCCTCCTGAAAGTACGCGGTGATGGGGCGCACCGGGTCGGGCAGCGAGTCTTTGTCATAGGTGCGGTGCTGGTGGGCGTTGATGCTTACCGGGTACATGCCTGTGATCAGGGCCGACCGGCTCGGTGAGCATACGGCAGTGACGGTATAGTGGTTGGTGTACAGCGTGCCCTGCCGGGCCAGCCGGTCTAGGTTTGGCGTGTGCACCAGCGAGTCGTCGTAGCACCCCAGATCAGTGCCCAGGTCGTCGGCCACAATCCAGAGGATGTTGAGACGTGGTGGGTCTAGAGGAGGAGCTTGCTCAGGCGTAGTACAGGCCGAAACAGCAGCAAGCATAAGTAGGAAGAGGCAATAGTGCATACCGAAAAGGTAGTTAATTGCTCATTAGGGTGCAAACCAACCTTCTTGGCACATTTGGTGTCTTTAGAAACGAACAACCAAATAGGTGCCCGATGAATCGACTAATTTGCTTACTCGCGTTAACGATCGTCCTAACCGGAAGCTGCCGGTCAGATGACGAAGTGTTGCTGAATAATCCAGATAGCGCCATCATTGTGGCAACCCCACCTACTACAGAAAGTGACCCGTTCAAGCTGGAGTCGGTGAGTGCGGAAGGAACTATCGTGACGGCGGTGGTGCGGTACGGCGGAGGGTGCGAAGAACACCGGTTCAGCGTGTACTGGAACGGGGTTGCCACCAAGTCTATTCCCCCGCAGATGATGGTCGACGTGCACCACGACGACCGCGGCGATACTTGCGAGGCTTATCTAACCGATACGGTACGCTTTGATGCAAAAGAACTACTGAGTGATAACTGGAATCTTGAAGCAGCAGCTATTCTTATCATTCGTAATACGAGTGATGGGGAAACACTTTCAGTGACCGCAAAAAAGGAGTAACACACTTGGTACGTAAAAACGTTGCCTAGCCTCCATAGCTTGTTAACTAGCCCGATCGAGATGGGCAATAGCCCCAGCCTATAGCTTCTCTTCTACAAAATCGGTCATCATCGTGAACAGGTGCAGGCGGGTGTTGCCACCGTAGATGCCGTGGTTGCGGTTGGGGTAGTAGAACGAATCGAACTGCTTGTTGGCGGCAATCAGCGCATCCTGGAGCATCACCGCGTTCTGGAAGTGCACGTTGTCATCGCCCGTGCCGTGAACAAGCAAAAAGTTGCCGCGTAACTTATCAGCGTGCGACAGCGGCGAGTAGCGGTCGTAGCCCTCGGCGTTGAGCTGCGGCGTTTGCAAATAGCGCTCGGTGTATACGCTGTCGTAGAACCGCCAGCTGGTAACCGGGGCCACCGCGATGCCCGCTTTAAATACGTCGTTGCCCATAAACAGCGCCAGTGAGGACATGTAGCCACCGTAGCTCCAGCCCCAGATGCCAATGCGGTCGGCATCCACGTAGGGCAACTGGCCCAGATGCTTGGCGCTGGCGATTTGGTCCTGCACTTCTAGTTTGCCCAGCTGGGCGTAGGTAGCGTGGCTGAAGTCGCAGCCGCGGCCGCCCGTGCCCCGGTTATCCACGCAGGCCACCAGGTAGCCGCGCTGCGCCAGCACATGAAACCACCCTTCGCGGTCGCTCATCCAGGCACTGGTCACCATTTGGGAACCCGGACCGCCGTACACAAACATCAGTAGTGGGTAGCGTTTCGTGCTATCAAAGTCCGCTGGTTTGATCAGGTAGCCGTTGAGCGTTACGCTATCGCCCACCGGCACGGCAATCTCTTCGCGGGTGCCCCAGGTGTACTCAGCTACCGCTTCGCGCAGTGCTTGGTTGTCTTCGAGGGTACGGATGGTTTTGCCCGCCGGGGCCTGGTGTAGTTCGACTACCAGCGGGTGCTCAACCGACGAGTAACGGTCTACGTAGTAACGGGCATCGGGACTAAAGTCTACGCTATGGGTGCCGGGTTCCTCACTGAGCCGCTGCTGCTTCTTGCCCTGCCAGTTAACGGAGTAAAGTTGCTGCTCGAGCGGTGATGCTTCGGTGGATAGGTAGTACATCAGTTGCCGCTCCTCATCAATGGCGGCCAGTTCGCTTACTTCCCAATCACCCTGGGTTACCTGTTGCACCAGTTCGCCGGTTACGGTATAAAGGTAAATATGCTTGTAGCCGTCGCGCTCACTGGTGTAGACGAAGCGCTGTCCGTCACTCAAGTAGGTGAGGTCATTGTTGTAGTTGACGTCAATGTACGTATCACTCTCTTCGGTAAGGACCACCTCGGCCTTACCCGTGGTGGCATCAGCGTGCAGGATGTCCAGCTGGTTTTGTAGGCGATTCATTCGGACAATCGACAGCACGTTGTTGTCGGTGGTCCACTGCACCCGGGGCAGGTAGATGTCGGTTTCACTGCCTACATTTATCGCGACGGTCTTCTTATTGGGTAAGTGATACACTGAGACCCCTACCTTGGAGTTGCCTTCGCCCGCTTTGGGATACTTGAAGCGGCCATCGCGGGGGTATAGATCGCCCCACTCCTGCATATTATACTCCGCAACCTGCGACTCGTCGAACGAGATAAAGGCCAATTGGTCGCTGTTGGGCGACCAGTGAAAGGCTTTGGTAAACCCAAACTCTTCTTCGTACACCCAGTCGGTGCTGCCGTGAATAAGCTCGTTTTTCTTTCCGTCCTGCGTCACGGCGGTCACCGACCCGTCGGCCAGGCTGGCGTAGTAAAGGTTGTTATCGCGCACGAAGGCCACGTGGCTGCCATCGGGCGAGAAGGTAGCGTACGACTGCTTGCCGCCGTCGGCCAGCGGCTGAAAATCGCCAGTGGTTAGGTCGTACACGTAGTAGTAAGCTTTGCGCGAGCGGCGGTAGATGGGCTCCAGTTCGGTAGCGAACAGCACCTTATCTTCGCGCGGACTCAACTCGTAGTTGTCGTAGGCCAGGGCGGGATTATCGGGTGAATCGCGGAGCAGCAGTTGCCGACCGTTCACCAGGGTGTCTACCGCCTCGCCGGTGGTAACGTCGTAGCGCAGGATGTGCTGATAATAGGCGGTGTCTTCCGACACCTGGGCAGTATAGTAGCGCCCGTCGTTCATCCACCGGATGCTGGATACGGTCTCTTGCTGCAGCAGGTTATCGGCGAAAATGGCCTCTAGGGTAATTTCTTGGGAGCCATCGGTCGGCTGCGCCTGACTCGTTACGATGAACGTTGAAAGACAATAGACAAGTAGCGTTAATTTCATGAAGTGATTAGGCTGAATCATTGGTTAAAAGGTAATGTTTGCTTCTTATTATTTGTTAGTTGTAGAGTAACAGCTAAAACCTTACGTGCGTTGGGCCGTTGAACTGCTCTGAAATTAGCGATAGAAAATCGAAGCGCCGAACCAGCTGTTGGTACTCTTTTTGCTCATCAATCACTAAACACTTTCCGCACAGACTTGTTAGAAAGCTATCAAAGCCCCGCCGGTTAGACTTTTTTAGCTTATTAGGATGTTATTTTTTTAGTCATTTGCCAGAAAGGCTGCCTACCAATTGTCTTTATATCCCTTAAATCTTACATTTTCTTACCGCAACCTTCGGGACTTGGTATAGTTTATGTAATTGCAGTTGCTAGTAAATTATGAGTACAAGTAAGAAACAAAGCTTCAGTCAATTAATCAATGCGGGCGAGCAGCCGGTGCTGGTTGACTTCTACGCTACTTGGTGCGGCCCTTGCCAAACGTTGGGTCCGATTGTGCAAGACATCGCGCAAACGTTCAAGGATCGGGTGAAGGTGATCAAGATAGACGTTGATAAAAATCAGGCGTTGGCCAACCAGTATAAGGTCCGCGGCGTACCTACGCTTATCTTGTTCTGGAAGGGGCAGGTCCTGTGGCAACAGGCGGGCCTAATGACCAAGCGGGACTTGGCTGCGAAGATCAACGGAGCGCTAAACCGCAGTTATGCTTAATTAATTACCAAACGTCCTTCCTGACGAGCAGCAGCCCCCGTGGCCCGGCGAAGATCAGGAACCCCCCGATACGAAGGCGAAGTTAAATTTTGATACTTTTTTCGTCTCAGCACTCTGGGGATTCTGGGTAGTTAACTTCACTTTTGCCGCACTACTTTTGGAATGACGCTTTTTGAAAGTTTTTCATTTTAAACCACAAACAATTAATTATCAAACAAACACAATTATGAGAAGAGTAACCAATTATTTATGGATGTTTATGATGGCGGCCACCGTGCTGTTCGTCACTAGTTGCGGTGAGGATGTAGAAAACCCGATTGGGGGCAATGGCATCACGTTGACTTCCGCTAGTCGCACCATCGAGAGCGATGGGGTAGTTGCCGCTCCGGGACAAACCTTTAGAGTGTATGTGTCAGCTGGTACTAACGAGGTAACCGCTACCACCAACGGTGATGTTGTTATCACTGGCAGTAACACTGCTACTAATGATTCTATTGCGTTCACTGTAGATGTTGATGCTGCATTAGGAAGTACTGCCGAACTTAACTTTTCTACTACCGGTGGAGAGACTGAGCAAATTACTTTAACGGTAGGTTATGAGAACGTATTGGATGTAGTCACTTTTGCTGATGGCGACTTTTCAATATTAGAAGCTGCTCTCAGAGCGAATCCTGATATAATTTCCACTTTAGTTACTGAAGCGCCAGTGACGGTTTTTGCTCCTACTGATGATGCATTTAGAACCGCTGGGATTAGCACTATAAATGACATTCCTGAGAATGGTGCTCAAATCTTGACGTATCATGTAGTTGATGGTGCCGTAATGAGCTCTGATTTGACTGACGGAAATGTAACAACTTTAGAAGGAAGTGAAATTGAAGTAACTACCGAAGGTGGATTAGCAGTAAATGGTATTCTTATTCCTACAGAGACCGCAAACATTGAAACTGCTGATGGAAGCATAGTTCATGTCATTGGAACTATTCTTAACCCTGCGTCTTCGATTATCAACTCAACTGCAGTTTTGTTGGGTGCTCAAGGCAACTCTGCTAATGGAAGCTTTTATAACGCAATAGAAAATGAAGTATTGAGATTAGCCGATGCACGCGCTAATAGCGGTGAAGTAGATTTTCTTTACTACTGGGGTGAAACTAACAATCACACAATTGCGAGGCTTGGTGACGATGGTGCTGAGGCAGTATTTGCTGCTACTGGTCCCGATATAAGCGGATTTGATCCTCAGCCAGATACTCAATTTGCTGAAGCTACTGGTGTTACTGCAGAAATCTTTGATGGAATTGTTTCGCAAAAGCAGCTAGATGATGTTATTGTTGATGATGTAGATATTAATCAATCGAGCGTTCCTAACCTAGCAGTGGGTAGCGTGTTTCTAATGGAATTGAGCGATGAGCGTGGTGGTAATCTAGGGTTGGTGAAAGTCGCCAGCATAGGAGGTCCCGAGAACGGTAACGGAACCATTACTCTTGATGTGAAACTACTGAAGTAGTAATCAGTAAGTAAGTTTTTCAAAAGCGCTTGGCAGTTTTGTCAAGCGCTTTTTTTGTTTTCCCGTCGGGCTCGTTTGCACCGCTTCCTCTCCCCTTTACAGCATCCTCCTATTAGACCTATCCTAGACCTTCCGGCAAGGCCCGCTGAAGCGTGGATCAAAAGCATAATAAGAGCAAGCAGTTCCCCCAATGTGTTTTACAAGCATGAATTCTTCTTTCCCCAATCTGGTCGTAGCATATGCTACGACCTTTCTTGTTCCAGAGCCTTCGTGAGTGAGTTTGAAAAGTTCCCTACGGGATGACAGGGATGGTAATCTGCACACTACTGGGGCGCGTTTGCAACATGCCCCTTCCTTTTTACAGTACTCCCCTATCAGACACGTTCCTTTATGCCATCCGACAAGGCCTGCTGTCGCATGAGTTGAAGGTACCGTGAGGATCCGCAGGTTTTCTTTGAGGTGTTCTACAAACATGAATTCTTCTTGCCAATGGTGACAAGTTTCCTGCGGAATGACACTCTTAATCCTATTAGGCGTGTTTGCAGCGCGTTAGAAAGATCGCCATTGCTCTTCTGCACCTTTGAACAACAGATACCCAAAAATGCTTATTGTAAAGTGAATGCCCTACGTTTGTGCGCCACTGGTTGGCCCATTGCGCGGTCATTTCGGTTTAAGTATATTCACAATTTGGCTTCTACGCGGTCTGAAGGAGCATCCTATTGTTCTTCGCATCGCAGTGGTTTAGCCTCACAACCTACTTTTTCAACGATGAGAACTCTTACTAACTTTTTGTGGAGG
>JBASAY010000130.1:0-28245 GCA_049650865.1 Tunicatimonas sp. | reverse complement strand
GGGTGTGGGTGCGCTACCCCGAGCAAGACCGCCTCAGCGTGTCGCAGATGGAGTCGATGAAGATCAAAGACCCGCAGGGCAACGAATACCCGCTCACCGAACTGGCCGACTACAATGTGGGCCGGGGCGTGATCAACATCAACCACTTCAACGGCAAGCGCGAGGTAACCATCGAGGCCGACCTGGTGGACCCCTACGAGCCGGTGCCGCCAATTGTAGAAAAGGTGAAAACCGAGATTCTGCCCCCCATCCTGGCTAAGTACCCGGGCGTAACCTACTCGTTCGAGGGGCAGCAGCGCCGCTCGGCCCGCACGGTGAACTCGTTCGTAAAGGTGTTTCCAGTGGCCTTTATCATGATGATTCTGGTGATCACCCTGTCGTTTCGCTCGCTGTACCAGGCGATCCTCATCCTACTGCTGATCCCAATTGGGCTGGTGTGTGCGGCGCTGGGGCACCTGATTCACGCGCAGCCGATCTCCATGCTCAGCGCCTACGGCATGATTGCCCTGTCGGGCGTAATTATCAACGATGCGGTGGTGATGCTGGATAAGTACAACCAGAACCTGCGCGAGGGGCTCACGGTAGAAGAAGCCGCCTTTGATGCCGGAAAAGCCCGCTTCCGGGCAATTCTGCTCACCTCTATCACTACGGTGGCCGGGCTTTTTCCGCTGATCTTGGAGAAGAGCTTCCAGGCGCAGTTTCTGGTACCCATGGCCATCTCGGTGGCCTACGGGGTACTGTTTGGCACGTTTATGATTCTGCTGTTTTTCCCGGTAATTATACTGGTGTTCAACGACATTAAACTGTACTTCAACAAGGGCTGGGTACGGCTGCAGCGCTACATGAACCCCGATGAGGAGCAGCTGATGCCCGACCACGAAGGAGTGGAACCGGCGGTACGGGAGAAACGGCGACTGTTGCGTACGTAGAACATAGTAGGAACATGATTAATCATGTTCCTACGATTAATCATGTTCCTACGATTAATCATGTTCCTACCGCGTTGAATAGACCATTTGAATCAAATACCCCTAACCAATTATGCGATCCATTCTGTTTATCCTTGTTCTGTTATTACTGCCACTCGCCACCCTGCAGGCACAGGAACGGGAGCCGTTGTCGCTATCGGATGCCATCCAGGTAGGATTATCCGAGAACTTCGGCATTCGCATCGAGCAGCAAAACGTAGCCGTAGCGCGCGTGAACAATACTTGGGGTGCCGCGGGGCGCTGGCCCACGATCAACCTAAGCGTATCGCAGAATAATAACTTTCGGAATGTAGACAATCCTGCTAGCTTTCTTCAAGGGTTAACCATATCGAACGATGTGACTCCCTTCGTGGGGGTAAGCTGGATACTGTTTGATGGCTTTCGGGTGGTGGCCAACCGCGAGCGCTTGCAAGCCTTAGAACGGCTTAGTGAGGGCAACGCTCAGGTGGTGATCGAGAACGCGGTGCAGGGCATCATCACGCAGTATTACCTGGTGCAACTGGAGCAACAACGGCTTGAGGTGCTCGACAAAGTATTCCAACTATCAAAGGACCGTTACGCCTACGTAGAGTTGCGAAGCGAACTGGGCAGTGCGGTTACCTTCGATGTGTTGCAAGAGCAAAATGCCTTCCTCACTGACTCATCGAACTACGTAACCCAGCAGATCACCGCCCTCAACGCGCTACGCAACCTAAATTTGCTGATGGGCCAGGAGGTAGGCGAGCGCTACCAACTTACCGATAGCCTGGAGGTAACACCCAGTGAGTATGAGATTGAAGACCTCTACGAACGAATAATCGCCAACAATAGCAACCTGCGTAATCAGTACCTCAACCTAGAAATAGCCCAGGCCGATAGCCGACTGGCCAAAACCGAACGGTACCCTCGGTTGAGCCTGGACCTGAACGGCTCGTACAATGTCAGCCGCCAGGACTTAAGCAACGCCGAACTGCTGCGTCCCATTGAAAACCCAATTACCCAGGCCCGCACGCTTAACTACGCCGGTGGACTAACGCTAAGTTACTTATTCTTTGATGGGGGGCGGGTGCGCCGGGCCTTAACTAACTCCCGCACCCAGGAGCGTATTAGCCAACTGCAAATCGACGAACTGAAGCAAACACTGCGCAACGACTTAGTGAGTACCTACGACTTGTATAACGTACGGCAGAAGCTGCTGAGCATTTCGCAGCAAAATGTAGAGAGCGCCGAACTGAACCTAAGTCTGGCCGAAGAGCGCTTCCGCAACGGCACCATCAATTCGTTTGATTACCGGGATATCCAGGTGAACTACCTCAACACCGCGCTGAGCAACCTGCAAGCCAAGTACAATTTGATCGAGTCGGAAACCGAACTACTACGCCTTACCGGAGGCATTACGAACGAGTATGATAACGTGAACTGAAATGGAGGCATCCAATTCACCGTCATTCCCGCGAATGCGGGAATCTCCCCCATCCGAAGAAGGTTCCCAGTCTACGCTGGGTGCCGAACGCCCGACGCTCGGCCCATTGCTTCGCGGGAATGACGTAATTAATAATCCAAACCCAAGGCCACCGCTAACAAAGATGAGTAGTTGCAACGCGTTTTAGGAATGAAAGGACTTTGGCTGATGGCTCTAGGAGCCGTAGATGGCTGGCGAACGCCGCTGCTGGTACTACTACTAGCCTTGGTGGTGGGAATGTGGTTGGCCGGACTGATCAACATTGCTCGTAGTCAGTTTCGGTCGACCGCCGCGCGCTGGGGTTGGGTGGCGGTGGTTACGCTGTTGCCTGTAATTGGTTTTTTGGTATATTGGGTGGCGAGCAGTCGGCACGAAACTACTGCCCGTAAATAATTACACGTATGGAATTTTTTGACCCAGCGACGGGCTTGGTGGTATGGCAAGCCGTTGGTTTATTAATCATTATTGTCTACTTATTTACCGTGGGTAGCGTAGCGTTGAGCCGGTTCAGAGAGGGCACGCATCAGCTACTGTGGCTTTTGATTGTGCTTACTGCCCCCCTACTAGGAACCTTACTGTGGTTCACACTGGGGAAGAAGTATAAGGTTATCTAGTGCTACCCGCCCCCTTACTATCCAATTCATCTATGACAATCAACCTCAATCTTGGTCTGTTAATTCTCCGCATCGGCATTGGCAGTATGTTTATGTTGCACGGCGCTCCCAAACTGATGGGCGGGCCCGAACAATGGGAAAAGGTCGGACAGTCGATGGGTAATCTGGGCATCAACTTCCTGCCCGCCTTTTGGGGCTTTATGGCGGGCTTCGCCGAGTTCGTGGGTGGATTGTGCCTGGTGCTGGGTATCTTCTGGGTACCCGCTTGCTTCCTGCTGATCCTCACCATGATCGTGGCCGCCATCATGCATATCTCGCAGGGCGACGGCTTCGTGCGCTACTCGCACGCGGTAGAATCAGCCATTCTGTTTATCAGTCTGATCTTCATTGGGGCCGGGCAGTACCGGTTGAGTCGTCGGCTCTAGCCACATCCTGTGAGGCTACCCATTGGCTCACTTGCTCCTCCAGCACGTCTAGCGGCAGGGCACCCTGCTTCAGGATCACGTCGTGGAACTGCCGGATGTCGAACTGCTCGCCCAATTGCTCCTTAGCCTTCGCCCGGAGGTCCAGAATTTTCATCATCCCGATTTTATAGGCGGTGGCCTGGCCGGGCATCACAATGTGGCGCTCTACCATGCGCACGCACTCGCGCTCACTACCCGAAGTGTTGGTCTGGTAGTAGGCGATGCCTTCCTCGCGCGTCCATTTTTTGTCGTGGATGCCGGTGTCTACCACCAGCCGACAGGCGCGCCACAGTTCCATCGCCAGTCGTCCGAAATCGGAGTACGGGTCTTGGTACAAGCCCATCTCCTTCGGAATCTTCTCGCAGTACAGCCCCCAGCCCTCAATGTAAGCCGTGTAGCCGCCGTACTTGCGGAACTTCGGCACGTTCTCTAGCTCCTGGGCAATAGCAAGTTGCATATGGTGACCAGGAATGCCCTCGTGGTAGGCCAGGGCCTCCATCTCGTACTTGGGCATGTTCTTGGTATCGTGCAGGTTGGCGTAGTAGATGCCCGGACGCGAACCGTCGGGGGCTGGGCGGTTGTAAAAGGCTTTCCCGGCTGACTCTTCGCGGAACGCTTCCACCCGCCTTACTTTCATGTTGGCTTTAGGCTTCACAATAAATAACTCGTCCAAGCGGTCGCGCATGTCGTCGATAATGGCGGTGGCGCTGTCCATGTACTCCTGCTTACCTTCGTCGGTGTTGGGGTAGTAAAAACGCGGGTCTTCTCGCATAAACTGAAAGAACGCCTGTAGGTCACCTTTAAAGTCCACTTGCTGCATAATGTCGCGCATCTCGTTGTGAATGCGCTTCACCTCGCTGAGGCCAATCTGGTGAATCTCGTCGGCGGTGAGGTCGGTGGTGGTGGTGCGGCGCAGGGCGTTGGCGTAGTAGGCTTCGCCGTCAGGAAACTTCCAGGCACCATCATCAGCGTTGGCCCGCTGTTCCTGCTCCTCCAAGAAGGAGATCAACTGCTGGTAGGCGGGTTGCACTGATTCTTTCAGAGCGCTTTCGGCCCGCTCTAGCAAATCTTGCTTGGTCGCTTCGTCTACGTCTAGCTTAGCCACCTTTTGGTGGATATCCTGAAATAGCGCACTGCTGTCGCCACTGTCAGCAAAGGGCAGGCCGGTGATAATATTCTTGGCATCGCTGATCACGCGGGGGAAAACAAATTTGGGGGGCAAGATGCCTTTCTCCTCGGTGGCTTGTAGCTTGGTAGTCAGCTGACTGAAGTAGTCAGAAAGTCCTTGTAAGCGCTTGATGTAGGCTTCAGCATCTTCTTGGCTGCTCACTTGATGCATATTGATCAGAAACGAGGGCACCCGGGAGTGAAAACCGAACATCTGGTTTACCGGGTAGGTATGGTAGCGGTACTTAAAGTCGGCCAGTTCGTTCTCCGCTTTCTGCACGAACAGGTCGTAGCTTAGCTGAGTAGCGGGGTCTAACGCATCGTAGTTAATGGAATCCTTCAGCCACTGTAGATCTTCTTGGGTGATGCCCAGCTCCATCTGGGCGAACTCCTCGGTCGGGTCGTCCCACTGGTCGTAGTCCTTTTTGATGCCCAGGTAGGTTTGCATCACCGGGTCGCGGTCGATGGATTCGTTGTAGACCCGTTCGAAGAATTCGTTCGCCCGCTGCGACTCGTCAGCTACCGCAGCGGGAGGATTATTGAGAGAAGTAAAGCGAGCGGTGAGCAGCAGCAAGGCGGCAAGAGTAATGTAGCGTAGATTCTTCATAAGTTATAGCGTTGTACGGGAGGATAACTACAATGAGTACCCTAAGGTTTTTGGCCCCGCCCGAACCGAAGGTGCCGCTTAGGATGTTCGCCTACCCTAATGATTTGTCGAAGTAGTTTATTGATGCGCTTGGTGGGCGCTTGCGCAATCGTCGGAAGCGGATGGTTGGGGGCTTGCCAACCGACCGACCCCACCGCGGGGCTACCCGATGCGGCCCTGTCGGACGTTCAGCTGGCGCAACGCTACTGTGCCTCGTGCCACCTATTTCCTGACCCCACCCTGTTGGATAAGTCTACCTGGACTACTTCGGTGCTGCCCGCGATGGCCTGGCGGCTGGGTATTCGCGACACCACCTACCGGCCTCCCCGGGGGCGGAACATGCGCGAGCAGTTTCTCATTCGTCAGGCCGACATCTTTCCAGATACCGCGCAACTGAGCCTCGCTAGTTGGCAACGCATCGTCCACTACTACGACTCGTTGGCACCTGTCGCGCTACCTCTCCCAGTAGAAACTACTTCCCGAACTGATTCCACGCTCTTTGCCGGGCAGCCCATTTCGCTCGGGCTCAGTACCGGCGGCCTGACCACCCTGCTGCGGCAGCACCCGACTACCGGCGACATCTACCTGGCCGATGGCACCCGGATGCTCTACCAACTCGATACCGCCGGTGAGACGAAAGACTTCTTCGAGCTGCCCGCGCCGGTGTCTGACTTGCACTTCGGCACTAACGGTAGTGTTTATCTACTAACCATCGGCAACCTGGACCCGCACGATGAACCGCTCGGAACCTTGGTGGAGATGGATGCTCGCGGTAACTACCGTCCGCTGATTCAGGGACTAAGCCGCCCGGTACACCTGAATGTGCACGACCTGGACCAAGACGGCCGCGACGATTTTATCATCTGCGAATTTGGCAACTACGTCGGTCGGCTGTCATGGTTCCGAAACGTAGCCGTCGGCACGTACGAAAAGCGAGTGCTGTGGGAGAACCCCGGGGCGGTGAAGACGGTGGTGCGCGATCTGGATCAGGACGGACGGCCCGATTTGCTGGTGCTCATGGCGCAGGGTCGCGAGGGGCTGTACGCGTTTTACAACCAGGGGGAAGGGCGGTTCGGTATGAAGGCGCTGTTGCAATTTCCACCGGTGTACGGGTCAAGTGATTTTACCCTGGCCGACGTTGACCAGGACGGCGACGAGGATTTGCTGCTGGTGCAGGGTGACAATGCCGATCTCTCGCCGGTGCTAAAGCCCTACCACGGTCTGCGGGTCTACCGTAACGAAGGCGATTATCAGTGGGAGGAGGCCTACTTCTACCCCCTGTACGGGGCCACTCGGGTGCTGAGCAGCGACTTCGACTCCGATGGCGACGTAGATGTAGCCGTATCGGCCTACTTTCCGGATTTTGAGGCCAGCGACCCCCGTTCGTTGGTTTACCTGGAAAATACCGGTACCGACGCAATGGAGTTCATCGTTCATCCGCTTGGCGGATTCAATCAGGGGCGGTGGTTGGTGATGGAGCCGCTGCAGCAAAACGGTACTCCCGGCCTAATGCTGGGAGCGTTCAACCTGGATATGAGGCGCCAGTCCGCAGAAACGGTCGAGCGGTGGCAAACAGCAAACGTAAACCTAACCATGCTGAAGGATTTGGGCTCCGCTAAGGCTAAGCAGTAATGGTTGGCACCTAATTTCCGCTTCGCTGTGGTGGTACCAGGCCGAGCGTCGCTGCGGCATTTTTTCTACCTTTACCAAATGCCTCACCTAGCCCGCCGCCTGCAGATCAAGCATTTTATGGTGCTCAACGCGCTATCCTGGAGCGTAGGAGCCGGACTGGTGCTGGCCCAACACTACGCTACCAACGGCCCTGCTTCCGTCGGCGAAAGCGTGATTCGGCACCCGGTAGCCACCTATCTCTCCTACTGGATTCTTAGCTTCCTGGTGTTTGATCTGTACCTTGTCACCCGCCGCCAGCTGGATTTCGGAACCGACCCTGGCAATCATCCGGTGCTATTCTGGGTGATCCACACCGGAGGGGCACTGGCGTTTAGTATCCTTCATAAAACGCTGAGCTACGCCACCGGGCTACTGCTGGAGCGGTTGTTTCTGACGCAGGAAACCCGAACGTGGCGCCAATTGGTCGATCTGTGGGTAGAAACGTTTCCTGAGTTACTACCGGGGATGGGCGTCTACTTTCTGTTGCTATTCATCCTGGTGGCACTGGACTACCGCCGGCGATTTCGGGAAGAGCAGGCACGGGTGGCGGGACTGCAGAACCAGCTTGCGCAAACGCAGCTGCGGGAGATGAAAACGCAGTTGCAACCCCACTTTCTGTTCAACGCGCTCAACACCGTGGCGATGATGGTGCGGCGGAAAAAGGCCACCGAAGCCATTGGCGTAATCGCCAGTTTGAGCGAGATGCTGCGCAGCAATTTGCAGCGAAAACCCCAGCAGTGGATCACCCTTGCCGAAGAACTCAACTTAGTAAACCAGTACTTAGCCATCGAGCAGGTACGCTACGCCGACCGCTTGCGGGTGGAGCAGCGTATCGCCCCCGATGCCCTACCCCTGCGGGTGCCCAACCTGATTTTGCAACCGCTGGTCGAAAACGCCTTCAAGCACGGCATTGCCCGCAGCCTGTCGGCGGCTCGCCTTGAGATCAGCGCACGCCAGGAGGGGCAGCGGTTGGTCATTGAGGTCTTTAACACCGGGCCCGCCCTGCCCGCGGGCTGGAACCTGCACGACCGCCGGGGCATCGGACTGGGCAATACGGTGAGTCGGCTGATGCATTTGTACCAGGGCGACTTCCGCCTTCAGATCAGTGAACAGGACGGCGGGGTGCGGGTGCGGATGGTGCTGCCGGTAGCGTTAGTAGCAGACAAGTCAGCAGTTAGCGGGTGGTCGTGAGTAGCCACTCATAGAACCAGGGTGGCTGATAAAAACTATTGCCTAAATTGTTTCGTTGAATGAAAACATTATTAAGGTAACTGAACATGACTGGTGTAACCAAGCTTAACGCCGTACAACTTCACTTACTAGAACTCTTCTCGGGCGATATGTCAGATCAAGAATTATCGGATATTAAGAAAATCCTAAAGGACTACTACGCCAAACGTGTCGATGATGACATGGATGCACTTTGGGAAGAGAAGGGATGGAGTGAAGGCACTATTGATCAGTAGGGAAAGAGCATATGAGAACCCCCTAAGGTCATTGCTATTAGGATTGATAAATTCAAAATAACCGTTGACGGGTGAGTCTTTCTCCTGCCAAAATTACCACCATCATTGTTGATGACGAACCGGAAGCCCGCGAAGGAGTAGCGCTGCTACTAGCCGATGACCCGAAAGTGGAGGTCGTCGCGGTTTGCACGAACGGCTTGGAAGCGATCTCAGCTATCGATACCCACGCTCCGGACTTGTTGTTTCTGGATATCCAGATGCCGCAGGTCGACGGCTTCGAGGTGCTGCGTAGCCTGCGCGAGAATGTGTATCCCGATGGTCACGCCCAACCGGAACAGCATCCACCGGGGACGCAGCCCGCCGTCATTTTCACCACCGCCTACGATGCGTACACCCTACGGGCCTTCGAGGTGCACGCCATCGACTACCTACTCAAGCCCTTTACCGACGAGCGATTCTACCGAGCGCTGAACCACGCCAAGCAACTCATCCAAACGCAGCAGGCGCCCGCCCTGCAACCCTTACTGCAAGCGCAGCAGTCCCGCGCTACTGACCCGCCCACCCTGATCCGGGAAGCCAACGCGGCTCCGGACAAACTGGTGGTGAAGGCCGACGGACGGGTACACTTCGTTCCTTACGCCGACATCATTTGGGTAGAAGCCTACGACTACTACGTGAAGGTGCACGTACGTAACCGCTACTTTCTGCTGCGCGATAGCCTGAAGCATCTGGAGCAGCAACTACCGTCCGATCAGTTTGTCCGCATTCACAAATCCAGCATGGTGAACCGCCGCTACGTGGAAGCGCTGTTGCCGCAGGAGCACGGCAGCGAGTACGAGGTAGTGCTCAGCGGTGGACCAACGCTTCGCAGCAGCCGCAGCTACCGGAACGGAGTGAAGCAACTGGCGAAGGGATAGTAGCACAGCTGTCAGTCACTGCACCATAGGGACGGGTTACTGCAAAAGGCTCGGGTTTGTAAGTGCTAATGAGTATTCTTGGTCGTGCCTTTTCTCCCCAACTGACGCTGCTATGATTCGCAATTACCTTAAAGTCGCTTACCGAAACCTACTCAACCACCGGTTATACTCGTTGACCAATTTGCTAGGACTTACGTTGGCAATGGCCGCCTGCCTGTTTGTTATTCAATACGTTCGTTTCGAATTGAGTTACGACCGCTTTCATCAGCACGCCGCCGATATCTACCGGGTGCCTTTCGACTGGAACGCAACCGACGAGAAGGGCGAGAAGACCGAAGTCTACGCCTCCAATGTACCGGCGTTTGGTCCGGTGGCCCGGGAAGAGGTTCCGGAAGTGGTGACGGCTACCCGGCTATTTCACGTGCTTACCAACAAAAGCACCAGCATTTTATCGTACGAACGACCTGAAGGAATCGGGTGAGTTTCCACGAAGAAAGCGGGTTTTACGCTGATTCTACCTTCTTCAATCTGTTTTCGTTTCCACTGCGCTACGGCAGTCCCCCGACGGCACTGGCCGCCCCGCGTAGTATTGTGCTTTCTGTTGCCTTGGCCGAAAAGTACTTCGGCGATGATTGGGAACGAGGGGTACCACTTGGAAAAACGATCACGTTCAACGGCATGCAGCAGGGCCAGTTCACCGTTACCGGTGTGATGGAAGATGTACCGCCCAACTCCCATCTGCAATTCGACTTCTTACTTTCCTATACTTCTCTTCCTAGCGAGTCAGGGATGAACCGTAGCTGGGCGTGGAGTCAGTGTTATACCTACGTTCAACTAACCCCCACCGCTGAACCGGCCGCCGTAGAAAATAAGCTGGTTGCGTTGATTGACAAATACTACGACTGGGGCACCAAGCCGGTAATGTTTCTGCAATCTCTCACCTCCATTCATATGGATTCTAACTTGCTGTTCGAGGCGGGGGTGAACGGTTCCCGTGCTTCGGTATACTTCCTGTCTATTGTGGGAGCTTTTGTTCTGCTTATCGGGTGGATCAACTACCTGAACCTAACGCTGGCTAAGTCGGCCGACCGGGCCAAAGAAGTAGGAGTTAGAAAGACGATGGGAGCTCAGCAGCGACATGTTATAGGGCAGTTTGTGGTGGAATCCATGATGATTAATGCTTCGGCAGCCATTCTTGCCGTGGGACTGGTCGTTGTTCTTCAACCTATGGTTTCAAGTTACCTCGCCTGGCAAGTGCCTACGGTGGGAGTGGTTGAGTTGTCGTTGGCTCCAATCTACGGCGTTCCCTACTTGTTCATTGTACTGTTTCTGGCCGGAAGCGTCATTAGTGCACTGTATCCGGCTTGGGTCATGACGCATGCCCCCCTGATTGCTGTTCGCCATCAAAATAGCAGGGTTTCCGCACGGGGAATTACTTTCAGAAAAGCGCTGGTAGTAACGCAGTTCGCTGCCTCAACCGCGCTAATCTTCGGCAGCCTGATTGTGAGCCAACAACTGGCTTACATGCAACAATATGACCTTGGCATGAATACCAACCAAGTATTGGTCTTAAAAGCCTCGCCGGAGAGCGATAGTACGTACCAAAGTGGACTTCGGTACTTTAAAAACGAAGTGAATGCCTTGGCTTCGGTGGAAAAGGCCACCGTTGCCAACTTTATCCCCGGTCAGGAAATTTCACACAACCGGGGCATTCAACGCACCGATGGCGGAACAAAGCGGGGAAGTAACTTCTACGTCGTTCGCACGGACGAGGATTTTGCCGCTACCCTACAACTGACACTGATCGCGGGACGAAACTTTTCCCCAAAAGTCAACGCTGGTCCGGCGGAGGGAGTCATCCTAAACGAAGCAGCCGTTGCCATGTTAGGCTATGACAGTCCGGCCGGAGCTTTGCATCAGCGCGTAACCCTTATGGAACGCGGCGATCCGCTGCTAGAGATCATAGGCATTGTGGAGAACTATCATCAGCAATCTTTGCAACAGGCTCCCGAAGCAATTGTGCTACGCTACGCACCGGCCACGGTAGGCTACGTTGCCCTGCGGCTTGAATCCGTCAGTCCTTTCTTGCTAGGACAAGTTCAGGCAGCGTGGGAACGCGCTTTTCCCGGTAGTCCCTTTGACTATTTTTTTCTGGATGACTACTATAATCGACAATACCAGGCGGATCGGCAGTTTGACAAAGTGTTCCGGGGGTTTACCGCCCTGGCAATTTTGATTGCTAGTCTGGGCCTTTTTGGTTTGGCTTCTCACACTGCGATACGGCACACCAAGGAAATTGGGATTCGGAAAGTGCTGGGAGCATCGGTACTCAGCGTGCTGGTATTGCTTTCTCAGGAGTACATCAAACTCACGGGGATTGCCCTGGTGATTGCGATTCCTCTAGCGAACTACTTTTTCTCGGAATGGCTCAGCAACTTTGCTTATCGTACTCCTATCCAAGGGTGGATGTTTATTGTTTCGGCTACGCTGGTGCTGCTCATAGCGCTACTCACGATTAGCGCCCAAACCCTACGAGCCGCCCAGCGCAACCCGGTGGATAGCTTGCGGGATGAGTGATAACGTTTTGTGAGTGAGCGTGTGGTTTACTATCTTTCGTAAAAACAATTGCTATGAATATAGAAATTCAGAAGGTTCGGCTCATCGAACGAATTACGCATATAGATGATCCGACCATCATAGATCAGATCAATGATATTTTGGAACAAGACGAAAGCGATTTCTACGAGGAGTTAACGGATGAACAACGTGCTGCGGTGCGAAAAGGACTCTCACAAGTAAAATCCGGCAGTACTATTCCTCACGAAGAAGTCAAGAAAATGTATCAACAATGGCTTTAGAAGTCATTTGGACCCAGCAAGCACAACAACAACTGGCTGATACTATTGCGTATCTTCAAACGCTGAACAACGAGCAGCTACTACGGCGTTTCAGTCGTCAATTAGACGAAAAGCTGGAGCTCATAAAAAGTCATCCGCAGATGTATCAAAAATCCGATCAGTTGGAAGGGGCTCGGCGTTGTGTGATAAATAAGCACTACAGTTTGCTGTACAGCCATGATACTACCTTTGCGTACGTATTGACCCTATTGGACAATCGAAGAAAGCCTGACATCTAACCTGCCTCAGTCGTTCACTGCACAATAGCGACGGGTTGCTGCAAAAAGCTGGGTTTTCGGGACTAGAATACGTACCGTAGTGGCTCGTAGCCTTCTAACCCATCGCACCATGTTCCGCAATTACCTTAAAATCGCCTACCGCAACTTTGTTCGGAACAAAACCTACTCGCTCATCAACGTGCTCGGCCTGGCCCTGAGCATGTTCTGCGCCATGCTTATCATCCTGTGGATCAACGATGAGGTAAGCTACGAATCGTTCTGGCCCAACTCCGAGCGGATTCATCGACTGGTACAAGCCCCGGTGTTCAACGATGGTACTGTCTTTCGGGCCGCTTCTAATCCGGCCCCGATGCCCGAACTTATCAAGGAGCAGAATCCCGGAATTGTGGAGTACACTCGTTTTCGTCCGCAAACAGACAGAGTACTGATCCGCTACAACAATGCTCAATTCTACGAAACTGTCACCTACGTTGATTCTACCTTCTTCAACGTGTTTCAGCTTCCGTTCCTGGTCGGGAATCCTACGAATGCGCTCTTCGATCCCAACTCAATGGTAATCACCGCCCGGATGGCGGAAAAGTACTTCGGCGAAAACTGGCAACAAGAAGATATACTGGGCAAATCCCTGTCGCTCAACAAAAAAGAGAGCCTTGCCATCAGCGGAGTCATCGAGAACTTACCGTCCAATACGCACTTCAAGTTTGATATGCTGCTGCCCTTCCGAAAGCTGTACGAGTACGGTTGGAGTATGAGTTGGGGCAACAACTACTATTACGCGTACTTCTTATTGGGTAACGAGGTGGACGCGGAAGCCCTTTCCGCTCAGATTGCGCAGTACGCGGCCACGCGAGACGATATTGAAGATAATTTCTACTTACAAGCTCTTCGCGACATTCATCTCTACTCCGACTTCGATATTGACGTGTACGGCAGCACCGAGCCTCGTTACCCGTACGTACGGATTTTCATCATCGTGGCCCTGGCCATTATCCTGATCGCCTGCATCAACTTTATGAACCTATCTACCGCCCAGTCGGAGCGACGCGCTAAGGAGATCGGGCTGCGCAAGACGGTCGGCTCGCGCCGGGGGCAGATCGTGGGGCAACTGCTGAGCGAATCAGTATTGCTTTCGCTGCTGGCGCTGTTGATTGCCGGAGTGGCGGTGGTGCTGGCGCTTCCTGCGTTCAACAGCATCGTAGACAAACAGATCGTACTGGATTCGGGAAACTGGCCCATTGGGTTGTCCTTTGTGGCGGGAGCAGTTGTGATAGGCCTACTGGCGGGTAGCTATCCGGTCCTGTTCCTGTCGGGATTTAAGCCGGTGCAGGTGCTTAAGGGAGGCTTTACCGCCCGCCGGGGAGGAACGGTGTTTCGCCGGGTGCTGGTGGTAACTCAGTTTGCGGTGACTATCGTCCTCATCCTAGGCACGACCGTGGTGTATCAGCAATTTCAGTACTTTATGGAAGAAGATTTGGGCTACGACAAAGACCTGTTAATATACATGCCGGTGCTGGGGGACCTCTTGAGCAACTACGACGGATTTAGAAACGAACTCTTGCAACAGCCACTCATTGCCGGCGTTACAGCTTCCTCCGACATTCCTATCCAAACCGTTCATGCCACCTACGGAGTTGACTGGGACGGTAAGCAAGAAGACGACAAGACGCTGTTCCATAACTTCACGGTTGGCGCTGACTACGTAGAAACGCTGGGGTTAGACTTGGTAGAAGGGCGAAGTTTCTCGCCAGACTTCCCGGCCGATTCTTCTAACTACATCCTGAACGAAGAAGCACTAAGGCTCACCGGTCTTACCGATCCCATCGGAAGAAGGTTCAGCCTGGCAGGAAACGAAGGTACGATTGTGGGTATCGTTAAAGACTTTAACTTCAAGTCACTGCACCAGAAAGTAGAACCCCTGGTGCTACATATGCTCTATAATCTTGACTACGTGCTGGTGAAAGTAGCTCCCGGAAACACCACTAATTCGCTCGCTTTGATTGAGCAAGCTTGGGATAAGCACAATCCGAACTACCCCTTCGAGTATCACTTCCTGGACGAAGAATACGAACGGTTGTACCAGTCTGAGAAACGCATGTCCGATATCTTCGACTACTTCACCTTTTTCACCCTGTTTATCGCCTGCTTGGGCCTAGTTGGCCTCATCAACCACATGATTGAGAAACGGACCAAAGAGGTAAGCATTCGCAAGGTGCTCGGAGCCTCAGTGTCTAGCATCCTGGTGCTGCTATCGCAAGAGTACGTGCGTTTGATTCTGATTGCCTTTGCCATTGCCATCCCCGTAGCCCACTACTTCATCAGCGACTGGTTGGGCAACTTTGCCTACCGGGTAGCCGTGCCGTGGTGGGTGTACGGGGTGCCCGGCGTACTGGTGCTGCTGGTGGCGCTGCTCTCGGCCAGCGCCCAAACCTTCCGGGCTGCCCGGCGCAACCCGGTGGATAGCTTGCGGGATGAGTGATGAGCTAGTAGGGGCTTCAATCTGCCGCCTATTTACTTAACACAAACCAACCCTTGGCTTTGGGGAGGCGGTTAGTGATTCAATTATCCGATTGTTGCGTGCAGAGACAGCCAACAATTGAGCAATCGAGCCATATTACTCAAGAAGACCGTTAATCCAAGTCCACCCGCTGGCCCTTTGGGTGCTTTACCTCGTAGCCCAGGCGCAGCTTTTTCGTCTCGGCTGCCGGCAGCTCGAGCGACCAACGAAGTAGCCCGGTGTCTTCATTATAGTTAGCCTTGGAGGTTTCTTCTACCTCTACCCGAATCTGCTCGTTGGTCGACACCGGCACTTGGTCTTCCACCACAATGCTGACCGGCTGGGCCTTGTTGCTGCGCAGCGTGATCTCGTAACCCACCTGCTCGCTGCGCGTGGTGCCGAAGAAGCTCTTCTCGGAGTAGTCGGCTACCCGGGTGCGCGATACGCTGATGCCCCGGTCCTGGCCCAATGATACGGTAAGCGTGTCGTCGGGCTGGTCTGCGTCGAGCACCGAGCGACCCACGAAGGTGTCGGCGAAGAAGATGCTGGCCTCGCCCGCCATCAGGTTGTAGGGCTCCCAGTCGGTAATCAGTGCCGTAAGAAAAGCCGCCTCGTTCACCTTGGGAGCGGTAAAGTACTCGTAGGTGGCAGGAATGGATAAGTCCTGCATCTCTACCGTGTAATTCTCACCGTTGCTGGGGATGGTGTAGGAGATATCCACCGCGAAGCTCACCGTGGTAGGCTGCACTACCGACGATACTGGCACCGGCTTCTGACGCGCCCTCTCTTCCACCACTTGCACCCCGGCAACTTTTCCTTGCAACGCATCACCGTAGCCAGTCACTACTATTTCATCCAATGCCTGCATATCTGATTCTAGTGCCACGTTAATCTCGCCACTATAGATAGGCACCTCTTGTGAGGCATAACCGATAAAGGAGAACGTGAGCGACCGCGCGTTCTGCGGTAGCGCCAACTGGTACTGTCCGTCCAGGTTGGTCACCGTGCCCACGGTGGTTCCCTGTACCAGCACATTGGCTCCCGGAATCGGACTTCCGTTCTCCTGATCGGTGACGCGCCCCCGCACCTGGCTTACCGAAGCGTTGCGAGACAGGGGCGCTACGCCACGAACCCGGGCGGAGGGCCGGTAAAAATCCAGGTACCAGGGGCTGAGTGTGGGCTTGGTGCTGTTCTGCTGCGGATTGGCGTTAGAAAACGTTAGCTTTACCTCGTTCCAGTCCTCGCCAGTCTGCTGCTGCACGTTGGCCTGGTAGAGCAGCCGTACCGGACTGGCCACATCGGCCACGCGCACGTCGTAGGTAGGGTACCAACCCGCCTGCGCCACCGTGTAGCTCACTTCCAAATCCACCGTCTCTCGTTTTTCGGCCCGCACGGTAATGATAATCTCTCCCGAGGGCTCTTCCGACTCGGCGCTCAGCCCGTTGCGCTGCTGCTGCAGACGCGCTTGCTGGCCTTTTAGGTCTTCAATGGCGAACCCTAGCTCGGTTTGCCGATTCTTCAGCTCGGTAAGCCGCGTGCGGAAGAAGTCGGCCATCGACTGCAACTGGGCGGTGGTGACGGCCTCATTGCTGCCCCCCAGGGTGCGGTTGGCCACCAGCAGGGCCTCCTCTTCTTCCAGCACCGCCAAGCGGGCCTCTTGCTGGGCAATCTGCCGCCGCAGTTCTCCCAGCCGGGTGGCCAGCGCCTGAGACTCTTCGCTCTGCTGAGTAGTGTCCAGGTAGTTGCGCTGGTAAAATACCGACTTCACCATCAGGTCGCCCGCCGCGCGCACGCGGATGCTCTGGGCATCCACGTAGGGCGAGAGTTTTTCTAGCCGGTACTGCGTTTCGCCCACCGGTAGCGTAATCTTGGCAACGCGCGTTACCTGAGCTCCGTCCAGAAATACGGTAACGGCCGTAACGCGTGAAGTAACGGGGATGGGGCTTGCTGCGCGGCTTGCTACGGCAGCAGTAAAGAAGAGTAGAAGTAAGGCAGTTTTCATCGGTAGTGAGATAGGGTCGGTAAAGTAGAAAGAATTGCTTATGTTCGGTTTACGGTACAATCTCAGATAATTATGTCGAACTATCAAATTGCGCTGATCCCCGGTGATGGCATCGGCCAGGAAGTGATTCCCGCCGCCGGGCGGGTGCTGGACAAAGTCGCTGCACTGGGCGGGTTCTCGCTTACCTACCAGTCGTACGACTACTCCTGCGAGCACTACGCGAAGCACGGGAAGATGATGCCCGACGACGGTCTGGATCGACTGCGCGACTCGGACGGCATCTTTCTGGGAGCGGTAGGTTTTCCCGGCGTGCCCGACCACGTGTCGCTTTGGGGTTTGCTCATCCCTATCCGGCGCACCTTTCAGCAGTACGTGAACCTGCGTCCGGTGCGCCTGCTCCGGGGCATTGCCTCACCGCTGAAGAATCCTGGTGACATTGACTTTTACATCGTGCGCGAGAACAATGAAGGCGAGTATTCTTCCATCGGCGGGCGCTTGCACGAGGGTACCGACCACGAGTTGGTGGTGCAGGAAAGCGTATTCACCCGCCGGGGCGTGGACCGGGTGATGCGCTACGCGTTTGATCTGGCGCAGTCGCGCCGGAAGCACCTAACCAGCGCCACCAAATCGAACGGGATTATCCACACCATGCCCTACTGGGACGAACGCTTTCGGCTGATGGGTGAGCAGTACCCGGAGGTGGCGACCGACCAGTACCACATCGACATCCTGGCCGCCCACTTTGTGCAGCACCCCGACTGGTTCGACGTGGTGGTGGCCAGCAACCTGTTCGGCGACATTCTGTCGGATTTGGGTCCGGCGGTGGTCGGCGGCATGGGCATTGCGCCGGGGGGCAACATCAACCCTGAGCGGGAGTTTCCCAGCATGTTTGAGCCCGTGCACGGCAGCGCGCCCGACATTGCCGGACGCGGCATCGCCAACCCCATTGCCGCCTGCTGGACCGGCGCCATGATGCTGGATCATCTGGGCGAGACTGAGGCCGCCGATGCTATTCTACGCGCTATTGAGACAGTAACCGAAGAAGGCAAGGTGCTCACGCCGGATTTGGACGGCACAGCCGGGACAGAAGAGGTGGTGGAGGCGGTGATGGGGAAGTTGGAAGGATAGGATAGAAGCGGCAAGATAGCAGCAAAATGCTCTTGCAGCAAGTAAGTGCCGAACGTCCTATTTGTTCAGCGTTTGCACGTCTTCTGAAAACTGCTTTACCAAGAGCTCGAAGTGAGGATGATTTTCTATCAGTAACAAAGATATTGGAAAATCATTGTCTTCCGCACGGACTACTTCATCTTGTTTCGCAACCTTGGCATCGGCTCCGTAGCGGCGATACCAACCACTGAATTTACGATGCCTTGCTAATTGCCGATTGTCACCAAAGTTGCAAACATATGTCACCGTGCGGAGGGGGTGTTTCTCAAAAAATTCGGCGATCGCCTTACAAACAGTTGCTCCAACTTTAGAATCACCCGCTGTCCGAAGTTGACCTGGGTTTTCAATGATAATCTGGTAGTTTTCTATTTCAACTTTGTCGCCTGCTACCAACAGAAAAACAGAAGTAACCGGGATGAAGCTGATATGATAAACCGCTGCGTGTTGGGTGCCAAAGGTAATTACTCCCGAAGCGTCTTCACTTAGCGGGTAGTGACTGAGAGGGTTTGGCATCACTACATTTTGTCTTGAAACTTTTTAGTGTGCCGCCCTGCCGAATGTGATTGACCACACGCTGCTGGTTAATGATCAATTGCTTGATATCAAAGCCTTGTATCACTTTAAAAGAGGTGCCTTTTTCTTTTGTTTGTATCATAAAGACGTAACGCAAAGATACCTGTTAAAGTTGAAAACTTATAATTCACCACCCAACATTGCCGGGCGGGGCATCGCCAACACCGTTGCCGCCTGCTGGACCGGCGCCATGATGCTGGACCATCTGGGCGAGGCTGAGGCCGCCGATGCCATTGTGCGCGCTATTGAGACAGTAACCGAAGAAGGCTAGGTGCTCACGCCGGATTTGGGCAGCACAGCCGGGACAGAAGAGGTGGTGGAGGCGGTGATGGGGAAGTTGTGGTAGTGGATTTGTTAGAAAGTTCGGTTTTGTAAATACGAGTTTCTAATCTCATTGCATCAAAAGAGCTCGCCCCTGCGCTGATTGATAATCTACTTTATCGGCGGCATTCCGAGTTGTTGGCCCACCTTTTTGCAAAGTGAATCAGAGAGTTCTCGATGATGGTAGACTGCTGGCTGTTGGCCGGATTCTGGTAGATGGTATGGTTGGCTTCTTCACGCAACAACGTGCAATTAAAGCCTTGAATCTGCCCCACTGTTATAGTGGGTCACAATCTGCTGGTGAAACGCGTTGGTCAGGGCGCAAAATCTCATCTCCAAAACGACCTTTAGTTCATCAGGGCTTATCGCTCGGCGATTGCGCCGTTTTTTGCTCTTCCTTCACCTGCTGATGACGCCGGGCGTTCACTCCGGCATCTTCGCCCATCCACACCCAGAGTTTGATCAGGCCGTTTTGGTGGGCGCTCACCAGGAAGCTGCCGTCGGCGTTGAAGTCGATGTACTCGGCATGGTCACCGGCCCAGGTGCGGTGCGCCACCGGAATGGCGTCGTTGCCGAACTGAAGAATATCCGCTACCCGATAAACATAAATATAAGGATCATGCCCGGCGTGGGCGATGTACTGCCCGTTGGGGTGCCAGGCGATGGACTCAATCTTTTTGCCGGTGTGGTTAAACATCTTGAGCAACTTGCCGCTTTGCCACTCCCACAGGTAGGTATTGCCCCGCGAGGTGCCGCCCTGCCCCACCGCGATTACGTGCCGGGCATCGGGCGAGAAGCCTCCGCTGGTGAAGATCGTGAAATAACCGGGATCAAGCGTTTGCACCAGTGACCAATCGGCTACTTGGTACACCTTCACCGCCCCGTGGCCTACCGCCAGCAGGTACTGATCATCCGCAGAGAAAAACAGCTCGTTGACAGTGTTGCCGAAATCAACGGTTTTGATTTCTTTACCGGAAGGCATATCAAATACCCGAATCATCCCGTGGGTGGTCCCATCTTCGTCGGTGGTTTTCTCTTCCCCACTCACCAGCAAGCTGCCCTGGTTAGACCAGGTGAGGCCGTCGATGCCCTGCGTGTGCCGGAGTTCGTGAACCACCTCGCCGCTCTGGGCTTCGTAAACCGTCACCAGAAAATCTTCGCTGGCCGCGGCCACGTACTGCCCATCGGCCGACCACCCCACCCGCTCGACTTCCTGGGCTGCGTATTTCCGCCACAGTTCGGTACCGTCGGAGGTGCGCCACATGATCACCGAGTTATCGTACTTGGTGCCACTGATGATGTACTTGCCATCGGGCGAAAACTCGGCACTCTCTACCGAACCGATCTCGCCCAGGGCATCGGCCACCCGCGACCACACCGGCTCCAGGCGCAGTTGGTAATCGAGGTACGGCTGGGCGTAGGATATGGCGTTAAACACCAACAAAAGCATAAAGCTGAGGATCGTTTTCTTTGACATTTTCATCTTGTTCGTTGCACCGTTTTTAAAGAGTGTTGGCTTGGTAAAACCTAAGAAAGCGTTAACGCATCAGGGCTGCCTGGGGAGCTCCCCAAACCCCTCCGGAAACCCCTGTGGCACAAAGTCCCACACCGCGGGCAAGTAGAAGTACGACAGAACCGTGAGCAAAACAATCGACAGCACGTTCATCCAGATGCCCGCCCGCACCATGTCGGGAATCGTGAGGTAGCCCGAGCCGAACACCACCGCGTTGGGCGGCGTGGCCACGGGCAGCATAAAGGCACAGGACGCCGCCGTGGTAGCGCCCACCAGCAGCAGGTACGGGTGCACATCAAGCACCACCGCCATCGAGGTCAGGATGGGCAGAATCATGGCCGTGGTGGCCAGGTTCGAGGTGATCTCGGTGAGAAAGTTGACGGCCGCTACCAGCACGAGCATTAGCAGCACAATGTTGATGCCCTGCACCAGCGACATCTGGCTGCCGATCCAGGTGGCCAACCCGGTACTCTGAAAACCCTCGGCGATGGCCAGTCCGCCCCCAAATAAGAATAACACGCCCCAGGGCAGCTTCACCGCTTCTTCCCAGTTGATGAGCGCCCGCCGTTCGGTTCGGGCGGGCAGCACAAACAGCACCAGCGCTCCGGCCACCGCAATGATGGTATCATCGAGATTAGGAATCAGCGCCTGCAGCAGGAACGAACGAGTGATCCACGCCAGCGCGGTAAGGGTGAAGACCACCAGCACCAGTTTTTCTTCGTAAGACATTACCCCTAATTTGTGGAGATGCTTCTTAATTTCAGCGCGGCCGCCCGCAAACTCTTTTTGCCGAAAGGTAAACGCAAACCGCACCAGGTACTGCCAGCAAATCACCAGCAGCAGCACCGACAAGGGGAGCCCGAACGAAATCCACCGGGCGAAAGTAATTTCAATGCCGTAGGTCTCCTGCACCACCCCGGCCAGCACCAGGTTAGGTGGGGTTCCAATTAGGGTGGCGATACCGCCGATCGACGCGCTGTAGGCAATCGCCAGCATCAGCGCCTTGCCGAAGGTGGTGGTTTCATTCTCTTCGGTTTGCGGATTGTCCTTAAGTTGCAGCACAATAGCGGTGCCGATGGGCAGCATCATCACGGAAGTAGCCGTGTTCGATATCCACATCGACAAAAAGGCAGTAGCCACCATAAACCCTAGAATGATGCTCTTCACGTCGGCCCCGATCAGGTTGATGATATTGAGCGCAATGCGGCGGTGCAAATTCCACCGCTCGATGGCAATGGCGATGATAAAGCCCCCGGCGTACAAAAAGATGTAGGGATGCCCGAACGAGGCGGCGGTACTTTTTACATCCAGCGCGCCGGTGAGCGGAAACAGCACGATGGGCAGCAGCGAGGTAGCCGCAATGGGAATGGCTTCGGTGATCCACCACAGGGCGATCCAACTGGTGCAGGCCAGCACCCGGCGGGCCTCCTCGCTCATGTCGGCCGGATGCACCAGGGTGAGGATAAGCACAAAACTGAGCGGTCCGGCAATTAATCCAATGGTGGGGGCGGTTAGCTTCATGGCAGGTTTCTGGTGCTCAAATCAGCAAATAAATCCGCAGAAAAGAAAGTAGTCCCAAACAGTCGGTCAACAATCGCCTAAGTTGCCGGTTCAAGGGGTATGATGAGACGACTACTAGTAATTTTATGGACGATTATTCCGAGCGTGGCGTGGGCTCAGGATCAGTATCAGATAAGTGGAACGGTGGTGAACGGCGCGGGTGAGGCAGTATCCTTCGCCAACGTGGCCCTGTACGTCAAGGGCGAAAAGGCCGTTGCTCAGGGCGGTACCTCTAACGCCCAGGGTGATTTCATGCTCAGCGGTGTGCCCGCGGGCACCTACCGCCTGGCGATCCGATTTGTCGGTTATGCTCCGTACACGGTTCCGGAGCTGAAACTTGACCAAGACCTGGATCTGGGCACCGTGGAGATGAGCAAACAGGCCACCGAACTGGAGGCGGTGGTGGTGAAAGGGGCGAAAACCGTGAAGCCGATCGAAACTAACCTGGAGGGCATGACCATCCGGCCCGAGCAGAATATTTCTAACGTGGGCGGCAGTGTGCTCGACGTGCTGCGCAACACTCCTTCGGTGAGTGTGGGGCAAGACGGCGGACTGGCACTGCGGGGCAGCAGCTCTACCAACGTGCTCATCAACGGGCGCAACTCGGCCCTCAGTGGCGACCTGTCGCAGATTCCGGCCAGCGCCATCAAGAACATCGACATCATCAACAATCCCAACGCCAAGTACGACGCCGAAGGCACCGGTGGGGTCATCAATATCAAGCTCAAAAAAGGGGGCGATCAAGGCACCCACGGCAACGTGGAGCTTACCGTGGGCAGCCGGATGCGCACCAACGCTTCGGCCCGCATCAGCCACCAAAAGGGGCGGGTGAGCGCCTACGGTGGCTACAGCTACCGCCGCTGGCCTAGCATTGCCGACGCGGACGTGGAACGCGAAACCTTCGGCGAAAATCCTACCCGCTTGCAACAAGAACGCGATGTGGAGCGCGACGACTTTAGCCACACCGCCAACTACGGCATCGACTACTACTTCAACAAGAGCAAACTCACCTACGAAGGGGTATTTGAAACCGAGGGGGAAGAAGACTCGGAGATCACCCGCAGCCAGCAGTTTGATACGGATACGAATAACCGAACGCTCTACAACGTGCGCGACAACCTGGAGACCGAAGAAAACTACACCCTGGACAACTCGCTGATCTACGAACGGATATTTGATCAGAAAGGACGCGAGTTTCGCGCGTTGGCCAGCTACTCGTTCCGCGACGAGATAGAAACGCAGAACGCCGCTACGCAGTCGCTGAACGACGACGGCACCCGCAGCGAAGCCCCCGCCGACCGGCAGCGGGCCAGCACCGACGAACTCCGTCGCATCGGCGTAGCCCAGGTGGATTACACGCACCCTTTCGCCAACGACAATAAGTTGGAGGTGGGCGCAAAGACCATCCTGCGCAACCTCAGCACCGATTTCGACTTTGATGATTACGATGATGGCACCCAGCAGTGGCAGGATAATTCGGCGGTGAGTAATCAGTTTCGGTATCAGGAGCAGGTGTACGCTGCGTACGCCATCTATAGTCATAAGTTTGAGAAAATTGATCTATCAGCCGGGGTGCGCCTGGAGCAAACCTTGGTGGACACCAAACTCTTCAACACCGGCGAAGAAAACCAGCAGCGCTACCTCAACCCCTTTCCGAGTTTCAGTGCGCAGTATCACCTAGATGAGCGGCAGTCGCTCAAGTTGACGTATAGTCGCCGCATCGACCGGCCCGGCTCCTGGCAGCTAAACCCGTTCCGCGACATTGCCGACACGCTCAACGTGCGCTTTGGCAACCCCAACCTGCAGCCGGAGTATATCCAGTCGCTGGAGGTTGGGCATAAAATGAGTTTTGAGAAAGTCGACCTCACCTCCACGCTGTTCTACCGCCACACCAACGGCTTGGTGGATTGGGTCGTGAACGTGACCGACAACGGGGTGTCGGAGCGCCGCCCCGAGAACCTGACCAGCGGCACCACCTACGGCATCGAGCTCATTAACACCACCGAGTTTGCGCCCTGGTGGAACGTGAACGTGAGCTACTCACTGTTTCGGGCCTTGATCGACGGCACCAACTTAAACTCCGATTTCACCAATGACGCGCTGGCCTGGAACGCCAAGCTGGTGTCTAACTTTGTGCTGCCGGGCGGGGTGGATTTACAGTTTACGGGCAATTACGAATCTCCCGAAGCAGAAGCGCAGGGCTTCGATGACGCACGTTACTACCTGGATGCCAGCGTGCGGCGCAACTTCTTAAACGAGAAGGGCAGCGTGAGCGTGAGTGTGCGCGACCTGTTCAATACCTACCAGTTTGGTAGCAGCGCCGAGACCGAGCGGTTCCGACAGTACTTTGTCTACAAGCGCGACTCGCGCATGGTACTGGTGACGATGGGGTATAAGTTTTAGCGGATGGGCTGGTCGGACTGAGGACGCTCGAGCACTTCCAAGCAGGTAACCTGAACCACCGGGCCAACCATGCAAATGCTCATTTGCTCGGATAATACCTCGTAAGCAATCCGCACTTTCATCCCGTCCTGCGGACTGGCCTCGTACCATACTGCATTTCTACTGATAGCAGCCTCAATTTCCGGGTCCAAAGGAGGTGTGCCACAAAAGCCAATGGTAGCTAGGTGTGGCTCCAAGCGTCTGCCATCCTCAAGCTCGAGCACCCAACTACAGCCATCCAGTCCGGTCAAATCGCGGACGGTTGCCAAGGTGGTGCATTCGGGGGCGGGTTCGTTCTCCTGGCAGGCTGATACGGCCAGCAGAAAGATCAAAGCAGTCGTAAGTGATTTTAGATGTTGCATCGTGTCATCGTACATTTTAATTGAGACACGGGCGTAGAGAAAATGGTTGGAAAGCTTCAGGGTGTATTGACCAATTTTTCAAACCGTTGGCCTTCAAAATGTTTCGCGAAAAACAGCAATTGGTACTCCACCGCATTACGCCAGTAGGGCCAGGTGTGCCCTCCCGGACGGATAATGTAGTCGTGGGCAATATTCTGCTCTATCAAAGTTCGGTGCAACTGTTGGTTAATGGCAAAGAAAAAGTCATCGGTGCCGCAGTCGATGATCATTGCCAGGCTGTCGGGCGGCTGCAGTGCTACCAAGTTGACCACCGACAGCGAATCCCAGCGCAGCGGGTGCTCTTCGTAGCGCCCCAGCTTTTCGCTGATCTCCCAGGCGTCGGTATCGTAGGTAAGGTCTACCCCGCCACTCATGCTACCCGCCGCCCCAAAAGTGTCCGGATGGCGCAGGGCCAGAAACAACGCTCCGTGTCCGCCCATGCTCAGCCCCGTAATGGCCCGCCCGGTGCGGTCAGCAATGGTGCGGTAGGTTGTATCCACAAAGGCTATTATCTCCTGCGCCACGTGCGTTTCGTACTGACTGCTATCATCTACCGGACTATCCAGGTACCAACTGTTGTAGCCCCCGTCGGGGCACACAATGATCGCCTGGTGCTGATCGACCAGAGCGAGCAGCTCCGGAGCTTTACGGCACCAAGTCTGGTAGTCGCCGCTGTAGCCGTGCAGTAGGTACACCGTGGGGTAGCGGCTGGTATCGGAGGCGGCGTAGCTGTCGGGCGTAATGACCACCGCGGGAATGTCTCGCTGCATCGCCGCACTGTGGATGCTGACCGTGTCGACGCGAGCGGCTAACGCGGCAAGGGAAAGAAAAAAATAAAAGCAGATAACAGTCAAAATCTGTTTTAAAACACCAACAGTCGATATTGGTCTGTTAGTGGGGACGCGCCACGGCACGTCGTCCCCACTACCATAATAAGTTATTCTAGTCTCGATAAGAATTAGGTTTTAGGCGCGTTTCGCTTTTGGGGTTAGGGAAGTAAGGTCGGCGATCTTGACCGCCTTGCCGCTCTCCACGCTCTTGCGCGCGGCGATGCCGGTAAGAATCGACATGGCCCCGTCGCGGGTGCCCGCCGACTGCTTGTAAGGGTCCGCCATATCAGGATTTTTGAAGATTTTGTCCTTTAAGCGGGCATCGCCCCCGCCGTGGCCGCTCCCCCCGTGGGGCACCTTGATCAGTTCGGTTTCGCCGAAGTTCTTGGTGAGTCGCAATTCGTCGTAGTCTTCCGCTTCCCAGGGCTGCCGCTCCTTGATCCAGGCTTCCAGCCGCCCTTCGGTACCGTTGAAGGCAATGCGGTAGCCCTCGTAGGGCGAATAGGTGGTGAGTGAGTAGCTCACCGGCACGTCGTTGGCGTAGCGGATGGTCGCCGCCATCTTGTCGTAGATGTTCACGTCTTCCCGAAACACGCAGCCATCGCGCAGGTAGCCGTCGTGCTCTTCGTTTTTGGCGTACAGGTTCATCAGGTACTCGCTTTCGGTGATGTCCCAGTAAAACGAGCAATCTTTTTTGTGCGGGCACGGACGGCAGTGCGAGTGCCGGAAGGGGCCGTTTTTGCCGTAGTGCTCCAGCTTGCCGAAGGCGAATACTTCGGCCGGTTCGCTGTCGAGCCACCAGTTGAGCAGGTCGTAGTGGTGGGTGGCCTTGTGCACGAACAGGGTGCCGCCTTTGTCCCACCGGCGGTGCCAGCGGCGAAAGTAGTCAGCCCCGTGGTACACGTCCAGGTACCAGTGGAAGTCGGCCGAGGTAATAGTGCCAATGGCACCGTCGCGCAGCAGTTCGTAGATTTTCTGGCGATGGGGCGAGTAGCGGTAGTTGAAGGTGACCGTAACGTTCTTGCCGGTTTTCTCTTCCGCATCCAGGATAGCCTGGCACTTTTCCTCGTCGGTGGTCATCGGCTTTTCGGTGATGATGTCCGCGCCCATCTCCATGCCTTTAACAATGAACTCGTGGTGGGTGGCATCCACCGTAGTTACGATGAGCATATCGGGCTTGGCCGTCCGCATCATTTCGGCGAAGTCGGTGTAGGTGGGGCACGTAGCTCCGATAAACTGCTTGCCAAAGGCTAGACGGCCGGGATTGGTATCGCAGAGTCCGACAAACTCTACGGTGTCACCGTACGCTTCGAGCACGCTTTTGCCCCACATGGTGATGCCCCGGGTGCCGGTGCCCACCATCGCGACGCGCATTTTGGCGCGCGGGCGGGCCGAGAAAACCGGTTGGGGGGCGATCATGGTTCCGGCCACGGCGGCTCCGGTGGTGGCCAAGAATTTCCGGCGGTGGTTGGGGTTGTTCATGATTTATAATTTATTTTCTAGCGAGTGCAAATAATCGGCGCTCTGGGCAATGCTTTGTATCGGATCGGGCGACTGGTCTTGCTCCACGAAACACTGTTCCACCCCAATCTCCTCGGCAAGTCGCAAAATATCCTGGATGTTAATCACCCCATCGTCCAGCTCCTGAAACGCATCAGCGGGCACGGTGCTTTCGTCGTAGATCAGCGGGGTGCCCCGCTTTTTGTTCTTCAGGTGCAGCAAGGTGATGCGGTTGCCCAGCTTTTTCATCAGCGGAAGGGGCTCATGCCCGGCCAGGCTCGACCAGAACACGTCGAGCTCGAAGTGCAGTTTATCCGCATCGGTTTCGTCGATCAAAATATCGTAGGGCACGGTGCCGTCGATGGGCTCGAACTCAAAGGCGTGGTTGTGGTAGCACAGTTTGATGCCCGCCGCGTTGCACTGCTCACCCGCCTTGTTAAGCTTCTCGGCGATACGGTGGTAGTCGTCCAGCGTTTGGCGCTCTTCCTTGCGCATGTAGCCGAACACCAGGTAGTTTAGGCCAAGCTTCTGGGCGCTCTCTACCACTCCCGCAAAGTCTTTCGCCGCAGGTTTCATGCCCTCGGCTTCCACCAAGTCCCACCGCCCGGTGAGGTGGGGCCAGGGGAAAAAGGAGCTTTGGGAGGAGAGTCCCACATCCTTTGCCATGGCGAGCATCTCCTGCTCGCTGACCGGATTGCCGCCTTCTACCTGGGCGTAGCCCGCTTTTTTAATGGCGTTGAGGGTTGCCAGCGGATTTTCGGCCATCTGGTTGCGCACGGTGTAGAGTTGCAGGCCAATCTGATCGACGTAGGGGTGGCTTACCTTGCCAAAGGCTAACGGCACTAGTGGCAGGCTAAGGCTCGCCGCCGCTGAGGTGCGGAGAAACGTTCTTCTTTTCATAGGGGTTAGGTTGCTTTGATCTTTACTCCCC
>JBASAY010000129.1:0-13396 GCA_049650865.1 Tunicatimonas sp. | reverse complement strand
CTGCATGAGCAAATCAATTACATCCTGACACATTTTCAAGAGCCTGAGTTTGAGATTGACTTCACCGCGGCAGTCCCTGCTTCCAAAAGCAATCTGAGATGTTAATTTGATTCTGGGTGGCTACTTAAAGCATTGGAGATGCGTCTTTCCACTGCCTCACCAGCGTAGTTTTTCCTACTTGACGAGGGCCAACAATTCCAGTAATTGGAAAATCCTGTAAGGAAGATCGATAATCTTGCTCTATTGTTCGTTGTATCATCCCTGCAAATTTAAAATTCAATTTTAAATTTGCAGGGATGATACTTTATTTTTATCAGCATCACCATCGACGATGAGCTATTTATGTAGCAAAAATAAAAATAATCATTACATTTACGTTTGTTACGTAAATGTAAGAGAATGAAAGCACCCTCGCTCGGTGAATTTGAAGAACTGGTGCTGCTGATGGTGGCCGCCCAGCACGACGAAGCCTACGGAGTGAGCATCCTGGAAAGCCTGGAAGAAAAACTAGACAAGAAGCTCAACATCAGCGCCGTGCACGTGGCCCTCAAGCGCATGGAAGACAAAGGTTTCGTCACTTCCCGCTTCGGGGGCATCACCGCGCAGCGGGGCGGGCGGCGCAAGAAGTTTTACGTCATCACGGCGCTAGGCAAACGGATGCTGGACCAGCAGTACGCGCTGCGGGTAGGCATCTACCGGCAGATTCCGAAAATTTCGTTCGGCTAATGAAGAAATCCCCACCTACCCTGGCCCGGCGATTTCTTCATTGGTTCTGCCGAGATGACTACCTGGAAGAAATCGAGGGTAACCTGCTGGAACTGTACGACAAGCAGTACGAAGACTCACCCACCAAAGCTCGACAGAAGTTTATCTGGAACGTGCTGCGGCATTTTCGTCCGGCCTTTATTCGATCATTCAAGCTGTATCAACCCACCAACCACCGCGCTATGATCCGCCATAATTTGATTCTTACCTTCCGTAATTTCAAGCGTTACAAAAGTACTTTCTTGATCAACCTGATCGGACTTTCTTCTGGCCTTGCTTGTGCTTTACTCATTTACCTGTGGGTGAACGATGAGCTGAGCGTAGATAAGTTTCATGAAAATGATCATCAGCTATACCAAGCCATGCTGCTTCGCCCTACTGCGGAAGGCACCTCTACCGAAAGAGCAACGCCTTTTTTCTTAGCAGAAACGTTGGCCGATGAACTACCAGAGGTTGCATACGCAGTGGCCACGACCACCGGTATGGAAGTCCCTTCCTTTACGCTGTCGATAGATGATAAAAACGTCAAAGCAACGGGATTGTACGCCGCGAAAGAATTCTTCAAGATGTTCTCCTACGGTCTTGTGCAAGGCGATGCGAACCAAATACTGGCCGATAGAAAGACAGTGGCAATATCAGAAGGACTGGCAACGAAGCTCTTCAACACTACCGAGAACGTTATTGGCAGATCGGTAACCCTTCAACACGATCAGCAGTACCTCGTTTCCGGTATCTTCAAAGACGTTCCGCCCAACTCTTCCGATCAGTTTGAATTTGTGCTGTCCTTTGAGGTACTCAAAGATTTAGCGGGTGCAGAACCGAGCGATTGGGGCAGAACAGCGCCCAGTACGTTTGTGCTGGTGAAAGAAAATACTGATTTGAATGATTTCAAGGCTAAAATTGCCGGGTTCATTCAATCAAAAGATGAAGAATCCAACGTTCATGTAATGCTTCGGCCTTATTCTGATAGATACCTGTACAACAACTATGAGAATGGCGTACAAGCCGGAGGAAGAATAGAATACGTACGGCTATTTTCCATCATCGCCCTCTTTATCCTGGTTATCGGCTGTATCAATTTTATGAACCTTTCCACGGCCAAGGCATCTCGGAGGTTAAAGGAGATAGGCATTAAGAAAGCCATCGGGGCTAACCGTAGCACGTTGGTTTATCAGTATTTGGGAGAGTCCCTGCTGATGGCTTCGTTATCGTTGGTTACGGCTATGCTGCTGGTAGCCCTTTTCCTTCCCCAGTTCAACCAAATTACCGGAAAGCAATTAGCCTTATCTCCCAACGTCAGCCTTATTCTATCTGGGTTGGGCGTTACGATCTTTACGGGTCTGATGGCCGGTAGCTATCCGGCCCTGTATCTTTCTGGCTTCAACCCGGTGGCCATTCTGAAAGGCGGAGGCGCCTCCGGCAAACGCAGCAGTGCAGTAGGAGAACGTTTCGCCCGTCAAGGATTGGTCGTTTTTCAATTTGTGCTATCAGTGATCCTAATCGTGTCGGTATTGGTGGTCTATCAGCAGATAGAATTTGTGCAAAGCAAAAGCCTGGGCTACAGCAAAGACAACGTCATCTACTTTGAAATAGAGGGAGAGATAAAGGAGCGTTTGGAGACCTTTCTGGCGGAGGTGAAGAACTTGCCGGGTATCATCAATGTCTCGAGCACCACCCACCGACTGATGGGAGAGCAATCTAGCACCACTGGTCTTCAGTGGCCGGGGAAGCACCCGGACGATATTGTTCCCTTTGAGATTGTGTGGGTCAACTACGGTATGATTGAAACTCTCGGTATTGAGATGGTTAGTGGGCGAACTTTCTCTAGAGACTTTAGCACCGATAGCACTAAAATCATATTCAACGAAGCCGCTATTGCGGTGATGGGACTCACAAATCCCGTAGGCCAGGTAATCAACCGATGGGGCACCGAGGTAGAGATTGTGGGTGTGGCCCAAGACTTTCACTTTCAGTCGTTTCATGAAAGTGTCAAACCATTATTTTTCATGCTGGCTCCCCAACAAACCGACAAGGTGATGGTCAAGATTGAAGCCAGTCGGGAGCGGGAGGCTATTGAGGAGCTTCAGACATTTTATCAGGCTTACAGTCCGGGGATTACTTTTGATTATAAGTTTCTGGATCAAGACTACCAAGCTCTCTACGCCGCCGAACAGCGCGTCTCTACGCTATCCAAGTATTTCGCAGGCATTGCTATTTTGATTTCCTGCCTTGGCCTGTTCGGACTAGTCGCCTTCACCGCCGAACGCCGCCTAAAAGAAATTGGTATCCGCAAAGCACTAGGAGCCAGCGCTTTTAGCATTGTGCGTTTGTTATCCTATGATTTTACGAAGCTCGTGGTTGTAGCGATTGGCGTAGCGTTGCCGCTTAGCTACTTCTTCGCCCAACGGTGGTTGGATAGCTTTGCCTTTCGTATTGATTTACAATGGTGGCACTTTATCGGAACTGGAGTACTAGTGCTTCTTATTGCCTGGCTAATCGTAGGATTGCAAACGCTAAGAGCCGCTCGAGTAAATCCTGTAGATACATTACGCAACGAATAAGACTGAATTAAATACACAAACATCTTAACTTACTGATACTATGATTTCAGTCAACAAAAACATCTTTGCTAGCCTGGCATTCGTATGCCTGTCGGTATGGGCGTACGCTCAAGAAAGCCGGAACAGCACTCCTAAAGAAGTGCGCGGCAGTGGCCGGATCGTGCAGGAGCAAAGAATCCTTGCCCCTTTCAACACGCTCGATATAGACTATCTGCGCGGAAAAATAACGGTCGAGGTAGGCGGGACGGCTTCCTCCCTGGACGCGCAGTTGGATGACAACCTGCGACCCTTTCTGCGGATAGAGGAGAAAGAAAACAGGCTTAAGATTTCGCTTCGGGACGCGCAGGGTTCACCGGTATGGGCGGTTGATGAGTCTATAAAAGTAGTTATCAAGACGCCTGCATTAGATCGGCTGGTATACAATGCAAATGGCACCCTGACCGTGAGCGGCCTAAGTGGTGATTCATTTTCGTTTGCCAATAAGGCAAACGGCACGGTGACGCTGAGGGGCGAAGTTAAAAATCTAGACGTGATTAGCACGGCCAACGGCTTAATTCAGGCCGAAGAACTAGTGGCTGACTGGGCCAAGGTAGTTACCCAGGGCAACGCCGCCATCCGGGTAAATGCGAAAGAGCTCAAGTTGGTAAAGTCCGGTAACGCCCAAATTTCTAATGTGTCTGAGGGCCCGTAACCGATGCTCAGCAAATCAATCATGGCGGCCGCCGCATCTGTGCGGCAGAGCTGACGGCAATAACAGTTAGGCGTTTCGGTGGTAAACGGAAAGGAATGGGTCACCGCGACGCGGCGTTAGCTTCTCGTAGCGGGCGTAAATTCGTAATGTAACGTCAGTCATCTAGTTATCTGCGGATAGTACAAAATCAAGCAGCTTTAAATAGTCGGTTTCGGTTTTCAAAAGCATTGATATGCGGGCGATAATCCAGAAAAATGCTGGTCGCCATCGTTATTGCCCTGCCCATCAGTTACTTCCTCGCGCAGCGCTGGTTGCAAGACTTTGCTTTTAGCATCGAACTAGAGTGGTGGTATTTTGCCGGGGCGGGATTACTGGTCTTATCAATCGCTTGGTTCACGGTGGGACTGCAAACCGTACGGGCGGCACGGGTGAACCCCGTGGAGTGTTTGCGGGATGAGTAACTGATTTGTTCTCAAGGGCACCAAGGCAACGGTTGGTTTTGCGTAAATTGCCCCTATCGTGAAAAAGACTAAGCTGCTACGCAAAATATCCGACAGTCCGAAGAACACTTCGTTTAGCGATCTTTCTTCGCTCATTACAGCTTTCGGTTTCACGCTGGCTCGAACGAGCGGTAGCCACCATATTTACTATCACCCGGATATTACCGAACTGGTTAACATTCAAAATGTGAGAGGAATGGCTAAACCTTATCAGATTAAGCAATTCTTGAAGATAGTAGAGAAGTACAACCTCAAACTACGAGACGAATGAAAGACTATCACATCAATATCTTCTATAGTCAGGAAGACGAGGGTTATATCGCCGATATACCGGATTTAGCGTCTTGTTCGGCCTTCGGCGAAAATGCCAGTGAAGCGTTGGCCGAAGTGCTTAAAGCGAAGGATGCTTGGCTACAGGTAGCTAAAGATCAAAATAAACCGATTCCCCCGCCCCAGTACCGCCCCCTTATTTATCAGATGACTGCCTAAATAGTTTGTCATCATCGCGTTGGTGTTTCACCGGGCCCAGAATCTCGGCTTTACTCATCGCCTGGCTCACCGTAGGCTTGCAAACCGTGCGCGCAGCGCGGGTGAACCCGGTGGAGTGCTTACGCGATGAGTAGACGACTTATAGTGTCTCTTCGCCTGCTTGTTTCAACACATTGTTTAACAACTGAAGGGAGTAAAACCGTTTGTTTGCCAAAAACTCTACGAAGATGGACCGTAGGTTATCGATGCTGCCTTTGTCTTTAGCAGTCAGCAAAATACCCAATGTTCCGATGCAGTTAATGCCAAGGTTTTCGGCGATCATCCTGGCTTTCTTATCATCAATGAGCAGAAAATTAGCTTGTGCCTCTCGGTACAATATTACTGATTCGGCTTCCCCGTAGTCCATAACGAAAGCTAAGTCATTGGGACCTTTTATGGGAGCAACTTTATCTCTGAAGAAACTAGAGATTTTTTGATAAAACAGATTACTCTCGTCAGCCGTAATCTCATTCCAAACCGCCGTCGGGATTTTGACATCATCAAACAAAAGGGTTAGCACATCAAGCTTATTGACTAGAGCTAATGATATAATTGGTCCTGAATCAGCAATGACTAGTCCGTTCTTCATCTAACGTAACTTCCGGTAATCACTCAGCACATCCTCAAGGCTTAAGTTCGATATAGGAACCCCATAATCAGCCAATAAAGTCTCAAATTTCAGCCGTGACACTCCGGCCACCTGAGCGGCTTTACCAATAGTTAGCTTTTGTAAGCTGTATAACCTAATAGCTAACGCTATTTTTATATCTTGTTTGAGTTCGTTTTCACTCTCATTGAGTGCTAAAAGAATATCTGAGGGAAATTCAATGCTTATCGTTTGCGTATTCATCTGGCTTTATGGTCAATTTATCAACTAAAGTACAAAATTCTTCAGTTACCTTGGCACTGTTCATCGCTTGGTTTACCGTAAGCTTGCAAACCGTGCGGGCGGCGCGGGTAAACCCGGTGGAGTGCTTGCGCGATGAGTAACCGTAGCGACTTAGCACAAAAAAAACTGCCCGGCACAAAACCGGGCAGTCCTTATCAATCAGAAGCTTGCAATAAAGTTACTTCGCCGCTTCGTAGTTCTTGTTCACCTGGTCCCAGTTCACTACGTTCCAGAAGGCCGAGATGTATTCGGGCCGCTTGTTCTGGTAGTTGAGGTAGTAGGCGTGCTCCCATACGTCCAGTCCCAGGATCGGGGTACCCTTGGCGTCGGCTACCTCCATCAGGGGGTTATCTTGGTTGGGAGTGGAGGTCACTTTCAGCGAACCGCTGTTGTCTACAATGAGCCACGCCCAGCCCGAGCCAAAGCGGGTGCCGGCAGCATCGGCAAATTTTTCTTTAAAAGCGTCGTACGAGCCGAAAGCCGAGTCGATGGCCGAAGCTAGCGCACCGCTGGGCTTTCCACCGCCGTCGGGCGACAGCACTTTCCAGAACAGCGAGTGGTTGTAGTGTCCGCCGCCATTGTTACGCACTCCGGTAGCGGTGCTGCTGCCTACTTCTTTCATTAGGTCTTCAATCGACATATCGGCGTGAGGGGTGCCCTCAACGGCTGCGTTTAGTTTCTTTACGTAGCCACCGTGGTGCTTGTCGTGGTGGATCTCCATCGTTTTAGCGTCGATATGCGGCGCTAGTGCGTCGGAAGAGTAAGGTAAATCAGGAAGTTCGAAAGCCATGCTTAAGATTATTTAAGGTTAGAAATGTGGTTGATTCTTCTAGTAGTTACTAACGGGGCCGACCGGGCATTGTTTCCTAGCTAATCCTTTTGCTACTTTGCCCTTGATGCGTTTAGCAGTCCTCATTTTCTTCGTGCCACTACTGGGTGCCCTTGGCTGCACTACCGACCCTTCGGGCTACACCAGTGACACCGCCCCGTTTGGAGCGCCGCAGCCCCTGGGACGCGTAAACGATCCGCAGCTAAGCGAAGTGTCGGGCCTGGTGGCCAGCCGGAAGAACCCGGGCGCCTTGTGGGTTCACAACGACAGTGGCAATCCAGCTACGCTGTTGCTTATTAGCGACGGAGGAACATTATTGGCAACGTATCACCTGCACGGCGCCGAGAACCGCGATTGGGAAGACATCGCCATCGGTCCGGGTCCGGTGCCGGGCGAGACGTACCTCTACGTGGGCGATATTGGTGACAACTTCTCACTGCGGCGCTCCCACTGCGTGTACCGAGTGATAGAACCACAGCACGATGCCGCCGCCGAGCGAACGGTGGATACGATCCGGCAAGTGGCCAAACTCAACTTTACGTACCCGCAGGGGGCTACCGACGCCGAGACGCTCTTGTTAGACCCAGTGGGACCGACGTTGTACGTGCTTACCAAAGAAACCGACCGCATCCGCGTTTATACGCTACAGACCGGCGAGCACCAGCAGACCGCGCAGCTGATAGCCACCCACTCCTATCGAGGCGATAATTTACTCGACCGCCTGGTGGCAGGTGACATGTCGGCCGACGGTACCGAAGTGCTGCTCAAAACCTACGAGTACGTATTCTACTGGCGCCGCACGGATGCTACCGTACCGATTCCTGACCTGCTGGCAACGCCCGCCGACACCCTACCTTACTTTGTGGAACCACAGGGTGAAGCCGTGGGCTTTGCCGCCGACGGGTCGGGCTACTATACGCTGAGCGAAGAAAATCTGGGAGCCGATGTCCACTTGTTCTTCTATCCACGTTCTTTAGAAGACAGTACCCAGGCCATCCGCTGATTAACCCCGCAATCATTATGCGTACCCATCCGAAACTACTACTGCTGAGCGCGCTTTGCTTATCCCTAAGCGCCTGTGGGCAGTCAACGGTGGCCCCTTCGGCCTCGACTGACTCTTCCGCTGCCTTCGGTGCTGCTATCGACCGAGGGAAGCTGGGTGGCACGGAGATCACGGAAGCATCGGGCTTGGTAGCTAGTCGCCAGAACCCGGGGGCGCTGTGGACGCACAATGACAGTGGGGGCGATCCAAAAGTTTACCTAATTGACGACCGGGGGGCAACGCAGTCTGCCCTTCTGCTGCTGGGGGCACGCAACCGCGACTGGGAGGATATTGCGGTAGGACCCGGACCAGAAGACGAAGAGACGTACCTCTACGTAGGAGATATTGGCGACAACAACGCGCGGCACAACGTTAAGACGGTATACCGTTTTATAGAACCGGTGGTCTCAAAAACCGGTCTTGACACCGTTCGGAAAATAGACGTGCTACGGTTCGTTTATCCCGATGGGCCCCGCGATGCTGAAACTCTGCTGGTAGATCCGCTCACTAAAGATTTATACGTCCTGTCGAAGCGCGACCGGTTCGTTCACGTTTACCGAGCCGCGTTTCCTCAGAACACAGAGACCATAGATACCTTGGAGCTACTGGGTCAGCTACCGCGGCCGCAGGTGGGCATTCTGGAACAACTGGTGGGGGGAGATATATCGCCCGATGGGATGGAAGTGCTGCTGAAGTCGTACGTGCAGATGTTTTACTGGCAACGAGGTGATAACTCACAAACTTTGTTTGAGTTGCTACAGACTAATCCCCAAGTGCTGCCCTACCAACCTGAGCCGCAGGGCGAAGCCGTGAGTTTTGCCGCCGATGGGTCGGGTTACTATACCCTGAGCGAAGAGCAGAGCAACATTGAACCGCGCTTGTACTTCTATCCACGCAGCAGGTAAAGCTCAGCCCTAGTTGAGTTTATTGAGCAGGTTGGCCCGTTCTTGTAGCTCAATCACCGTTATCGGAGTGCCCGGACGGCCATTGGCCCCTTCGTAGCGAAGAAACAGACCGTCGGAAGCACGGTACCAGCAGCGGGCCGCCCACAGTTTAGAAAGGATGAAGTGGTTAAGCGTGAGCTTCACCTTTACCGCCTCGTAGGTTCGTTCGCCCACGCGAAGGCGCTCGGTTCCTTCCTTTTCGGCGGTCATCTTGATAGGATCTAAGTCCGAGAGCAGCTTAAGCACCCAAAACGAAAGCTCTTCCTGATCCGACACGGCAAAAGCGCTCAAACCGTGGTCTAACTTATTGAACCATACGTCCTCGTCTATTTCTACGGTTTTCTCGAGCGGTTCACCATGAAAATTCCCTTTAATATGAATGGTGTTATCGCTGCGTTTCGCCACAAAGCGGTGGTCTACTTTCTCATCGCGCAGTGTCCACTGCCGGGTGCCCATAGTGGGGTGAAACACGTGCTGCGAATACAGCTTGTGTTCTTCCAGGGTCAGCACGTTCGCTCCCTGCTTCTTCTCTTTGGTCACCGTGATATCGTGGGCGTGGTCGGCGGTGGTGCTCACGTAGTAATACTGCTGAGCGGTAGCGTGATTGCCGGTGAGACAGCCTACCAGAAATATGTAAAGGAAAGAATAAGACATGCGTAAATGTAAGGGTTCTGGGTTCATGATTCTAAGTTTCTGTTCAACCTAGAACCATGAACCCAGAACTCAACAACCGTACCTACTATACTGGCTCAGCCTGCAACCATTCGGGTTTGTGGGTGGTAACCTCGGCACCCAGGGCGTTTAGTAAGTTATAGAGTCCGAAGAACGTTCGATTGATGTACAAAGCGTCGCGGGGCCCGCGGGCGGTGCGTGACTCCCGCACTTCTTTCATCTGCGACACCCGTTCACTCAGGGTAAAGATCTGCTTAAAGTACGCATCGTCCGCAAAATCAAAGGTGTCATAGTGGAAGGGACGACCCAGCAGTTGGATCATCTCAATGAAAATCTTCTTAAACACCTTTTTCTCCGCTTCGGTGTCCTGATCGTTGATGAAGGCTAACTCGTGGAAGATTTTGTCCAACTCATCCTCGCGCACAATAATGTCCTGGCGGATCATGGTGAAGTACTGCTGGTAAAAATCTTCGGGAATCACCTTCACGCAGCCGAAGTCGATCACGCCCATGGTGCCATCGTCGCGCATCAAGAAATTGCCCGGGTGGGGGTCGGCGTGCACCTGCTTAAGGTAGTGCACCTGGTGGTTGTAAAAATCCCACAGCGCCTGCCCAATCTGATTGCGCACTTCCTGCGACGGATTTTTTGCCAAAAACTCCCGCATATGGTCGCCCTCCAGCCAGTCCATCGTGATAATGCGCTCGGCCGAAAGCTCGGGGTAGTAGGTAGGAAAAAAAATGTTATCGATGTGCCCACACTGCTCTGATATCTCTACCGACCGTTGCACCTCCAGTTCGTAGTTAGTTTCTTCCAGCAGTTTGTCCTGCACCTCTTCCAGGTAATGGTTCAGGTCGCGCTCGTTGATGCCGAACAGGCGCAGCGCGAAAGGCTTCACGATTTTCAGGTCGGAGGTGATGCTGTTGGCCACGCCCGGATACTGAATCTTCACAGCCAGGCGCTTGCCATCGAGGGTGGCCTCGTGCACCTGCCCGATGGAGGCGGCGTTCTTGGCCTTTTTACTAAAGGTGTCGTATAGTTCGGTCGGGCTTTTGCCGAAGAACTTCTGGAATGTCTTTACCACCAGCGGGTACGACAGCGGGGGAGCGCTGTACTGCGCCATCGCGAAGCGGTCAGAGTAGGCCGTGGGGAGCAGGTTCTTGTCCATGCTCATCATCTGCAACACCTTTAGGGCGCCACCCTTCAGTTCGCTCAGTTCGCCGTAGATGTCTTCGGCGTTGTCATTGTGCAGGGTCTCGCGGCTGGTGTCGGAGTTCATCGCCTTGCGGGCGTAGTACTTCACGTAGTTGCCGCCAATTTTAGCTCCGGTGCGCACAAAGCGCGAAGCACGTTGCACCTTCGAGGTGGGTATTCTACTCTGTTCTTTCATCGTCGTTGGTATAAGAAGCGGGCAAAGTCTACGGCACTGTCCAGCGCACTGCGCCCGAACAAATCGAACGACAGATTTACGGCTTTTTCGATGGCTACGTCGGTACGCTCAAAGTTCTGACTGTCGTCGTTTACCCAAAAGTTGAGCACAAACAGCACCTGCCGCCACAGTCCTTCGTCGTAGTTGCTACTGATCAGCGGACGGTCGACCACCTCTTCGGTTTCACGGCCCTCCATGAGCAGTTCGTTAGCAAAGTCCAGAAAACCTTCCTTAAAGCGACTCAGCACATCAGCATTCATCCGTCCTGCGCCAGCCCTGGCCCGCATCATGCCCGGTCGGGTGGTGTTTCCTAACCCCATATGCTGCACCCGGAAGGTGACGTAGCTGCGATTGTTCTTGAGTACCTCTATCCAGGTGTAATAGAAGGCCAGCAGCTTTTCGCGAACCGAATACTCACGGTACACCTCGTCGCCCTGAATTTGGGTAAGAGCCTGATCGAAGAAGCCACGCCAGATGTCACGCTCCAGCGAGGTAAACGAGTTGTAGTGCTCGTAAAAAGCGGCCTCCTTCATTTTAAGCCGCTTGGTGAACTGATACACCGAGGGCGGTGGCTCACCGTGCTCGAGCAGGTGGTCGAGGTAGGCTTCTTTAATCTTAGTAGAAGTATCAACGGGGGCTTTCGCCGACTTCTTTGCGGTAGTTTCTGCCATGATTTCTGGTTCTACAGGGTCAATCCCTTGTTGAAGATAATTGTTTCAAGGGTTGAACAAGAACCAGGGGGTTAACATTCCCGAGAAAGGCAGGAAGAAGGCAGTAATTTGCCTAGGTTTGGTCAGGAAGCAAGCGGAAGGCTATCCTCCACTTGCTTCCTGATCAACTACTTTCTTCAGAATACGGTAGTTGCTGTTTATCTACCGAACAACAACGCGCTGGCTACTACCATCTTCTAGCTTTAGTAGATAGCTACCCGACTTCAGCATACTAGCGTCTATTTGATTGTCGCCGTTCACCAAGTTTATGGTAAGTACCTTTTTGCCGGCCAAATCAAAAAGAGTAGCGCTTATTTCACCTGCGTAAAAAACTTCAATACGCAATACGTCGCGGATTGGATTTGGGTAGATAGCTACTCTTCTTTGCTTACCTTCTTCCGTTGATGTAACTCCCTCTACGGTGAAGCTACCGGTAGTAACGCACGTCTGAGCATCGGTGACCGTCACGCTATACTCTCCCAACGTTAAGTTATCTACTGTAGCAGTAGTTGCTCCAGTGCTCCAGGCATACTGATAAGGGGCCATTCCACCGCTTACCTCCAACGCGATGCGTCCGTTTCCAACCGATTCGGTAGAATGCTCTACCTGCCCAACCATTGATAGAACGCTGGGGGTAATGATCAGTGCGTCAACCGTAGCCGTACAACCATTGGCGTCCTTGGCGGTGACCACGTAGGTCCCAGAGTCTAGCGTATCGAAACGATTAGCGTCTTGAAAATTGATGCCGTCTAGACTGTAACGATAGGGTGCCTGTCCGCCAGTTGCCACTGCCGTTAAACTTTCGTCGGTAGAGCCACTGCAGGTATTGTCGCTTTTGTTGCTAATAATAACCGCTAGGTCTCCGCAGTTGGCGGTGGTTTGACGGGGGTCAGTTACCGTTAATTCCTGAGACACCGAGGTTGCCCGGTAGGTAGTGTTGCCTTCCTGGTATGCGGTGATGGTAGTGGTGCCTGCCCCCATGATCGTTACCGTATTGCCAGACACCGTAGCCACCCTCTCGTCAGAACTGCGGTAGCTGATAGGTAAGCCAGAGCTTATCGAAGCGGTCAGCGTGAAATCAGCATCATCTACCGTTTTAGCGGGGAGCGGCTCAAAAGTAATTGTTTGATCTTGTAAGCTAGGATCAACTACTTGAAAAGAGACGGTATTACTCGTTGCTTGGTAGTAGTGATCGCCAGTTTGGCTCACCGTTACGCGCACGGTGCCTTCGGTGCCGCTCAGCGTGACAACCTTGCCATCGATGGTGGCCGGGCCCGTTACTGCGTAGTCTAGCGCCAAGCTGCTGCTGGCAACAGCATTAACGGTTAGGGGAGAGGCATCAACTAATTGATCAGCTATGGCATCAACGGTAATGGTTTGGGAAGCCTTGTTCACCGTCAACCTCTGTGATACCGGCTCAGCTGCGGGGAAGTCGCCATCACCGGCCTGGCTAGCCGTAATAGTAGTAGTGCCTACTCCTGTAATCGTTACCGTATTGCCGGAAACAGTGGCCACGCTATGGTTGGAGCTACTGTAACTAACCGACAGTCCTGAACTGGCCGTAGCGTTCAATTCAAAAGCAACATCATCCACATTTTTTGTTGGTAATGCTTCAAAAGTAATGTGTGTCTGCCTAAAATAGGTTGCCCTATGGTTGAACATAAGGAATTAAATCAGAATGGTATAATACATTGATTGGGATTTGCTTGTTATATGGTATTTTCGGTCCAGATGCGCATTTCAGGCCGATTTTTTTCTTTTATCTGGTTGATACATTGCTCAAAAGCCTGCGGGGTCATTTTGTTTAAAGCACTGTGAGGTTTCTGCTGATTATAAGTA
>JBASAY010000128.1:0-2544 GCA_049650865.1 Tunicatimonas sp. | reverse complement strand
ATGCGCAAAAAACGGTCGGTAGGAAGCGTCTCCTCCAGGTGCTTCATGGTGTCGGCCACCATATGCTTGCCCGCCGTGGTGTAGATGCGCACGTAGTTACCGAAGCTGTTTACGTACCGCACGTCGGCGTAGTCGATGCGTTTGCTGAGGCCGTCCTCTTTAATGAAGAAGTGATCTTTGGCCGGAGCACTTGCTTCGGCCGGTTCGGGTTCGGCCGGGCGGCGGTTTCCCAGCACCTTGTTCACCGCCCGCAAAAACCGATTAAACGGAATGGGTTTGAGCAGATAATCCGCCACGTTGAAGTTGTAGCTATCCAGCGCGAATTCCGAGTGCGCCGAGGTGATAATTACCTCCGGGGGATTCTGTAGCGCTTCCAGCAACTCCAGCCCGGTGAGCTCCGGCATCTCAATGTCCAAAAAGAGCAGGTCGACCGAATTGTTCTGTAGGTAGCTAAAGGCTTCGACCGAGCTGGTGGTGCTGTGCGCCACCTCCAAATCGGCCACTTTGGTGATATAATTTTTAAGCACCACGTGGGCGCGGGGCTCGTCATCGACGAGCAAGCATTTTAGGGCAGTCATAGGTTTATAAATAAGGTCACTTGGTAGGTAGTCGGCTGGCGCACGATATCGAGGTAGTGCCGCCCGGGATACACCAGTTGCAGGCGCTTGCGGGTGTTGGCCAGGCCCGTCCAGGTAGACGATACCGTACGCGTTGGCTTCTGGGGAATGCTGTTGAGCACCACCATTTGCAGGCGATTCTGAGCGATATCGATGCGAATATTAACGAAGCTCGGCTCATTGGTGGTAGCCACGCCGTGCTTAAAGGCATTTTCTACGAACGGAATCAGCAGCATCGGCGGTACATTGCGGTTTTCATCGTCGCCGTTAATCTGAAAATCGATGGTACAGCGCTCGCTGTAGCGGGTCTCTTCCAGCGACAGGAAGTCGTGCAGAAACTCCAGTTCGTCGGCCAGCGGTAACATCCTCTTCCGTGAGCTCTCTAGCTGATAGCGCGACAATTGCGACAGCTGAATGATCAGCTCGGCGGCCCGCTCGGAGCCCTCCAGGGCGTAGGAGTAGATACTGTTAAGGGCATTAAACAGAAAATGCGGGTTCATCTGGCTGCGCAGTAGTTGCATCTCCATCTCGCTCTGCCGCAGCAGCAGTTCAAACTCCCGCTGCTTCTGGAACGAAACCTTGCGGGACAGATATAGACTCATGGCCGCCAGCAGCAGCAACGCGTGCAGTCCTCCCAGCGCGGCCGGGCTAGCCTGGGGAAAGGGAAAGTAAGGATAAAACCAATCGATAAGGCTAACGAAGATAACCAGCGCGGCCAGACTGGCCCAGTACCACCCCGGACGCTGGGCATGTAGCAGCCGGGGGATGAGTAAGTAGTGGTTGACGTACACCGCTGCGGCCAGCGGTAGTATTCCGGCGATGATTTGTAGCAGGGCAGAAGCCCCATCGGTGGGCAGCGCGAACCCGTAGCGGATGAAGAAGATGCCCAGCACCGCCGCCGCCCAGAGCAGCAGTTGGTACACGGGCGAGGCCACTAGCTTTTGGGTAGATGCCATACCGCAAAGTACGGAGATTCTGGGATGCCAGCAAGCTTCATCGCGGATGGTGAAGGCATCCGGGAGGGTGAAACCGACCGGTTGACGAACACCGTTGGTCATGGTTTTTGGACCGTTCATCCTCCTTTGGTGCCGTTCGTCACTCTTTTTTGGCCTTGGCGGGCCGATCGTGCACCTTTGAATCATCGCAACGGCACAAAGCCACTAAACTTTAACAAAACATAAAACCAAAAATCATGAAAAAGCTAACTGCATCCTTCGCCATTCTTTTTATCACCTTCACTTCTTTCACCGGCTTCGCTGCCGATCCTACCCGTCCGCAGGACGCTGCTCATTTGGTCAGCCAGGCCAAGCGCTACGCTGCCGACGGTCAGCTGAAGCTGGCCCTGGAACACTACAGCCGCAGCATCCGCGTGGGCAAACTGAGCAACCCCGACTACGCTGATATGGCTACCCAAAACAAAATTGTCGCGCTAGTTAAGGAGATACACGCGCAGCAAACCAACCTGGCCGTGACCCAGCTCATCTGGCAGGGCGACGACTGCGCGGCCACCCAACCCGACCGGGCGCTAGCGTATTACAGCCTGAGCATCCGCCGAGGCATGCAGTACGATGATGCGTACCAAGACGCCCCGACGCAGGAGAAGATTGTGGAGTTGGTAACCGTGCTAGGTAACCAACTGCACTAGTAGATACGACAAAAATGTAGGTCCATGATTAATCATGGACCTACAGAAAATTTCCACCAAACCGATATCCAACCATGCAAATCAACATAAAGAACCTCTCGAAGACCTACCCCAACGGCACGGCTGCCCTTAAGAACGTGTCGCTCACCATCAACCGGGGCATGTTCGGGCTGCTCGGACCCAACGGCGCGGGTAAATCCACCCTGATGCGCACCATCGCCACCCTGCAGGAAGCCGACGGCGGCAGCATTCAGCTGGGCGACATCAACGTGCTGGAAGACA
>JBASAY010000127.1:0-48555 GCA_049650865.1 Tunicatimonas sp. | reverse complement strand
CCAGGTAAGCCTCGGCGGTTTCGTTGGGTTCTTCCAGCAGGCTGGCCTCCAGGTCGGGCAGGTGGTCGGCCAGGCGCTTGATGCGTCGGATGAAGCGCAGTTGCTCCTGGGTGGCTTCTTCGGAGTCCACAAACAGGCAATCGTGCTGCTGCCACAGGGCGGGAGTGCGAAAGGGCGAACCCACCTCGGGCACCCGCCCGGCGTTGATCTGGTGCGCGTAGCGGATGATCTGCGACTGCTGGGCCTGACGAAACACCTGCGTAAGCCGCGCCACGGGTACAGTATCGGAGCCAATCAAATCTTGTAACACGTTGCCCGCCCCCACCGAGGGCAATTGGTCGGCGTCGCCGATAAGCAGCACCTGGGCCCCGTCGGGAATGGCCCGAAACAATGAGGCCGCCAGGTGAATATCGAGCATCGAGGTTTCGTCTACAATCAGGAAATCACCCGCCAGGGGCACCTCTTCGTTGTGGCGGAAGCCGCCGTAGGCGGGGTTCCAGTCGAGTAGGCGGTGCAGCGTTTTGGCTTCCTGGCCAATCACCTCGCCCATCCGTTGGGCGGCGCGCCCGGTGGGGGCGGCCAGCAGCACTTCTTTCTTCATGGCGCGCAGCAGCGCCACAATCACCCGGGTGGTGGTGGTTTTGCCGCAGCCCGGTCCGCCGGTCAGGATGCTCAGCGGCTCGCTCACCACGCGCCGTACGGCGTCTTGCTGCTCGTCGCTCAGCTGCAACTCGTGCTTGGCGCAGTAGCGGCTTACCCACGCCCGAATGCGCGGCTCGGCGGGCGGACTCGACAGGCCGATGCGCACCAGCTGCTGCGCCCGCTGGGCCACGTAGGTTTCGTCATGATAGAGCGAGGGCGCGTAGTAGGCGGTGATCTTTTCGTCATTCTGACGCAGGCGGCGGGTTTTGAGTTCGTCGGCCTTCGTGAGGGCTTGCAGCTCATTCAGAATACGCTCCTCGCTGCCGATCGACAGCAGGCTTTTGGTCTGTTCCACGATTTGCGCCTGCGTCAGATAGCAGTGGCCCTCTTCGCGGGCGCTCTGTAGCACGTGGCTGATGCCCGCCTGGATGCGCTCGGTAGCGTCTTGCGCCAGGCCCATGCTCAGCGCCACCCGGTCGGCCGACAAGAAGCCGATGCCGTAGATGTCCTGCGCCAGGCGGTAGGGATTGGCCTCCACGATGCGAATAGCCTCCTGTCCGTAGGTCTTGAAAATCTTAACGGCAAACAGGGTGCTGATGCCGTGCGACTGCAAAAACATCATCACCTCGCGAATGTGCTGGTGCTCCTTCCAGGCGCGGGCAATAGACACCAGCTTGCGCTCGGCGATGCCCTCCACCTCGGTGAGCTGGTCGATGTCGTGCTCGAACACCGCCATCGTCTCCTTGCCGAAGTGCTTCACAATCTTGCGGGCGGTTTTGGGTCCCACCCCCTTGATGAGCCCCGAACCCAGGTACTTTTCCAGCGCGTGCGCTGAGGCGGGCTTCTGCTCTTCCACCCGCTGCGCCTTAAACTGCCGTCCGTAGGTCGGGTGGTTCACCCACTGCCCGTAGAAGTCCATCGTGGCCCCGGCAAACACCTTGGACTGGTGCACCGTGACGGCAATTTCCTCCTGCGGCTTATCGAAAGGAGTGATCTTAAGAACCGACCAGCCGGTTTCCACGCTGTGAAACGTGACCCGCTTCACGATACCCGAAACAGATTCGGTAGGGGCAGACTGAGGGATAGGGAAGGCCATAGATGTGTGGTGTCATCGCAAAAATAGCAATTTACTACGGACGAACGGTGCCGGTGGTAGTTAGCTCATAAAGCAGACTACCATAGCTAGATCATGATTGAAAAAATACAGTACTGCGGTGCTTTGAAACCGGAAGACAAGTCGGATAAGCGTTTTTTTAGCGACGACAGCTTTTGGAACCAGTCATTACGGCAAATACGGAGGTTGCTCCGCGCAGCGATTACTGGGTTGACCTGCTAGGTAAAGACCCAAGCAGGAACAATTTTGGGTTGACTATCGAGAGCTATACTATTCCGATCTACGAGGTAGACAGCAAAGAAATACCTTTTCAGCGGGTAAGCACCGCCAAAGAATTTACCTATAACGTTCCTATCTCTATAGAGATGGGCCATCATTCAACTTTCGACAGCCTGGGCGTACCCATCCGAGACTTTCTCTATTTCACCCGGGGTTGATAGGCACGCCGCAATTATTGACTGGGAAGCCAACATGGCCAGGGAGAGTACCTGGGCGCTCAAGGAGGTAAAAGTTGGAAAGGAAAGTTGAGGGGCTGGAAGGAGTCCGGAGGCATAAAATCCATTCCGGTCGCTTACTTCAGGGTACTAAAGGTCGATAACGTGCAGAAGGGGGATGACAAGAAGAGTTACTTTAACCACTTCTTATACCTTGAAGGGAAAGAACCTTCCGTGAAGAAATATTCAATCGCTGTAGAATAACGGCAGCCCGAAAGCCAATTGTTTCGAGACGCGATCCTCAATCTACTCGTCAGGCTGATGCCTATCTTCGTACAGCCTTACCCTAATTCACCATCCCCTCTAACTTCAGCAAGAAAGCATACTGTAGAGCAGTTTGCTTATAGCGCTGAAAGCGGCCCGAGGCCCCGCCGTGACCGGCTTCCATATCAGTTTCTAACAGCAACAGGTTATCATCGGTCTTTTTGTCGCGCAGCTTGGCCACCCACTTGGCCGGTTCCCAGTACTGTACCTGCGAGTCGAACAGACCGGTGGTCACCAGCATATTGGGGTAGTTCTGCTCCGTCACGTTGTCGTAGGGCGAATACGACAGCATATACTCGTACGAATCTTTGTTTTTGGGATTACCCCACTCGTCGAACTCGCCGGTGGTGAGCGGAATCGTTTCGTCGAGCATGGTCGACACCACGTCGACGAACGGCACGGCGGCCATAATCCCGTTAAACTGCTCGGGAGCCATATTGGCCACCGCCCCCATCAGCAAACCCCCGGCACTGCCGCCCTGCGCGTACAGGTGCTCCGGTGAGGTATAGCCCTGCTCGCTTAGGTACTTGGCACAGTCGATAAAGTCGTTAAAGGTGTTTTTCTTCTTAAACATCTTACCGTCTTCGTACCAGGCCCGCCCCATATCCTGCCCGCCCCGCACGTGGGCGATGGCCCAGGTAAAGCCCCGGTCGATCAAGCTCAGACGGGCACTGCTGAAGTACGGGTCGGTAGCGTAACCATATGAGCCGTAAGCGTACAGTAGCAGGGGCGTATTGGCTTCTTTGCGTGCGCCCTTCTTATAGATCAACGAAATGGGAATCTGCTTTCCGTCGCGGGCAGATGCTGTCAGGCGTTCGGTTACGTACTCGTCAGGATTATGCCCGCCCACCACCTCCTGCCGCTTCACCAGGGTTTGCTCGCGGGTGCGCATGTTGTAGTGGTAGTAAGACAGGGGCGTGGTGAGTGAGGTGTAGCCGTAGCGCAGCGTATCAGTGTCTAGCTCGGGGTTGGTAGCCGACGCCAGCGTGTAGGCCGGTTCGTCGAGCTGAATGTAGTGCTCATCGTTGGTTTCTCGGTCGATGACCCGCAGTTTGGGCAGGGCGTTGGCTTTTTCGGTAAGCACCAGATAACGGTCGAACACTTCTAAGTCGTCCAGGAAGACGTCCTCGCGGTGCGCAATCATCCCCTTCCACTGCGCTTTGTCGGTAGTGGCTTCTGGGGTAGTCATCAGTCGGTAGTTGGGGGCCTCCCAGTCGGTAAGCACGTAGAACTGATCTCCTACGTGCTCTATTTGGTAGCGAAGCTTCTTCTCACGCGCGGTAAACCGCTCAAACTCGCCCTCGGGCTGGTCGGCCCGCAGCAGGTGGTAGTCGTTGGCTAAGGTGCTTTGCTGGTAGATGATGACGTACTTATTAGACTTTGATTTGCCAACCCCCATGTAAAATGAAGGGTCCGTTTCTTCGTACTTCAGCACGTCGTTGCTGGCATCCTCACCCAAGCGATGCCGCCATACCCGGTTAGATAACAAGGTGACGGTATCTTTGCTGGTGTAGAAGTACGATTGGTTGTCGCTGGTCCAGGCGCCGTCGCCTTGCGTATTAGAGATGGCATCGGGCAGCAGTTCGCCGGTTTCCAGGTTCTTAAACCGAAGCGTATACTGCCGACGGCTTAGGGTATCCTCGGCAAAGGCCATCAGTCGATTGTCCGGGCTCACCTCGAAGCCTCCCATATCGTAGTAGTCGTACCCTTCAGCGCGTTGGTTGGCGTCGAGCAACACTTCCTCGGGAGCGTCCAGGGTCTCCTTTTTACGGGCGTAGATGGGGTACTCCTGCCCATCGGCGAAGCGCTCATAGTACCAGTAACCGTTCTTGAAGTACGGGGCCGACACATCGGTAGGATCGATAAGGGCCACGATCTCTTCGTAGAGTTGCTCCTGCAGTTCTTTGGTATCAGACAGGGAAGCTTCCGTGTACTGGTTTTCTTCTTCCAGATACTGAATCACCTGCTGCGTCTGCGCATCGGGTTCGGTCGCAATCTTCTGCTCGTCGGTGAGCCGCATCCAGAAGTAAGGGTCTACCCGGCTGTCACCGTGTACGGTGAGTACCGAGTCTTGCTTTAGGGCAACCGGGGGTGCCAGGCTTTGAGATGGATTATCAGAATCGGAGCCGGTGCAGCAGACTAACAGACTACCCAGAGCGGTGGCGCCAATAACTTTTATCAGGTTATGCATAGTAGTAAATAGTGAAGTTGCCAACAAATATACGGTAGAAGCACAAGTTACAAAGACAATCGACTGGTTTTAGCGGTCGTCGCATTCTACCCGAACTTACTGGTCTGTCTAAATAACGAGCGCGGAGGAAAAATTGATAAGCTGACTTATCAAAAATAAACGAAATTGCTAACTTGACTTATCAAATAGTTGAATATGGAAAAGTTATTGACTCGTTCGCGAAGGCTGGTTGGCCAGGTAGATACCTCCTATATACGGAATCCGGGGGGCAAGATCACTTGGGACTGGCGACTGACGGGTATACTGGGCGCTCGGGGTACGGGCAAGACTACGCTGTTCCTTCAGCAACTGGCTACTCATTTTAGCAGTAAAGAGGCCGTGTATGTCACATTGGATGATATTTATTTTACCGACAATCGTCTCATCGATTTCATAGAGGCGTTTCGCAGCGTTGGAGGGAGATACTTTTTTGTTGATGAAGTGCACAAGTACCCCACCTGGGCCCGCGAGCTAAAAAATGCGTACGACTACTACCCAGAACTGTTTATCTTTTTCACTGGCTCTTCGGCGATTGAAATTTTGCGGCAGGACGTAGACTTAAGTCGGCGAGCGGTGGTCTACGAACTACCGGGCCTTTCGCTTCGGGAATACCTACTGATGCGACACGGTTTATCCTGCGGGCCGTTTACCCTGAAGAACATTGTGCAAGACCATGTGGCCCTAGCCCTGGATATAAGTGCTTCCTTTCGGCCGCTACGGTACCTTAAGGACTATCTTAAGGCGGGGTACTATCCGTTTTTTCTGGAAAACGAGAAATACTACCACGAACGACTAGAAAGAACAATTCGGTTGGTCATCGATACCGACCTCAACTTCATTGATGGCTACGACCCTAAGAATGCTCAGAAGATTTACCAGCTGTTGTATATCCTGGCAACAAACGTCCCGTTCAAACCTAACGTCACCAAACTGAGCGAAAAGATCGGCATCTCGCGCGCAACGCTGGTGCAGTACCTCCATTTCTTAGAAAAAACCCGATTGATCAACAGTTTGGTAAGCGTAGGGAAGAGCATTAGCACCCTGCAAAAGCCCGACAAAATCTACCTGAACAATCCCAATTTGGCGCACGCTCTAGCGTCGGAACAGATCAACGTTGGTTCGCAGCGGGAGACGTTTTTCCTGAACCAAGTTAAAGTAAACTACCAAGTAAGCCTGCCTACCCGCGGCGACTTCTACGTAGACAGTCAGTTTACCTTTGAGGTGGGGGGAAAAGGCAAGAACACGCAACAAATTGCTCAGGTAGCGGATAGCTACGTGGCGGCCGATGATCTGGAAGTAGGCCATCAAAACAAAATTCCGCTCTGGTTATTCGGTTTTCTGTATTGAGCTTCTGATAGCAATTCCAGTAGTTATTTATTACCCTGAACGAACACCGACTGCGCGGGAGGCGGAAAATCCTGGGCCGTGTCATCTACCACCAGCACCCAGTCTTTCTCGGCATTAGGGGTAGTGAATGTGCGGCTCCCGTTGCTTTTCACATCGCCCAGGTTGACGCTATCGCCAGTGCGCGGATCGAACCACCACACGTGCGCCCGTCGGCCCGATATCTGTGCTAGGTCAACCTGCACGCTGGCATGCTGCGGCAGATACACCATCAGAAAGCCATCGCCGCGGGCCGCCCGCACCGGTAGAGGGCCATCAGCCGTGACCACCAGCGTGGTGTCGGGCACCAACGTGGTGAAGGGGCGCGACTCGAACAGCTGCCGCATATAGCCCATCTGCTCGGAGCCGGGGTGCTTCAGCGCCTCTTTCCAAGGAGTGCGGGCTGAGGAGATCGGCTCCCGGCCGGGTTGCCACATCTGCCAGATGTTGTGGTCACCGTAGGTGTGCCCGAACGCCCCCGACAGCATCGACCAGTAGGCCAGCTTGCGCACATCGTACTCGTCGAACCAGCCGTTAACCGGTTTCCAATCGATGGGATGGTCTTCGTAGGCGGGCTCGCCGTCGAGGGTCGGCTTGGTGGGCGCACGCTGGTAGTTGGCGGCCGTCCAGCGGTAGTTCTTCTTATTGCGACTGCCGTGCCCCGACTGAAACATGTTGAAGTCCAGCCAGTCGTCATCGTGAAAAAACTCAGCTGAGTTATGGTCGCCCTGCGGGTGGTAGGTCATCAGGTGCTGGTTCTCGTCGCCGGTGGCCAAGCCTTCGGCCATGGCCCGCACAATGGCGAAGTCGTCTTCCTCTTCGGGGTTGCGGTCGCCCCCCAGAATCCAGATGATCGGTTTATCGCGGTAGCGTTCTCCTAAAAACTCGCCGAAGGCGCGGGCGTTGGCCGGGGTAAACACCTCGGGACCCACGCCCCACTTCTTGTTGAACTTATCGCCCCAGGTGGGCAGCATCCCGATGTACAGCCCTAGTTCTTCGGCCTTATTCACGATGAAATCGACGTGCTCGAAGTAAGCCTCGTTGGGTCGGGTGGGGTCGTTGTCGATCAGCGGCGTATCGCCGTAGGGATTGGGAACGGTGAGTCCGTCGAGCTCGGCCAGCACCACCGCCTGAATGACGGTGAAGCCCTTGCTGGCCCGGTCTTGCAGGTACTGCGTGGCCTCCTCCCGGTCGAGGCGATGAAACAGCTCCCAGGCGGTGTCGCCCAGCCAGAAGAAGGGCGTGCCGTCGTTGCGCACCAGGTGGCGCTGGTCGGCCGAGACGTTCAGTGATTGGCTGAAGGTAGGGAAGGAAATGACAAGTAAGACGAAGAAAGCAAGGGTGCGCAGCATAAGACGTTGGTTGTAAGTAGTGCCACCGAAAGTACTAATTTTCTGTCGTTTGTGAAACAGGGGCCAAGGGGTAGTTTGGCTCGCTTGGATGCTAAACGCTCAAAATGCTGGTTCGAAACAGCAAATTGTCCGTATTTTTGCTGGTCCCAACTAGCATAGGAATAATAATCTGATGACTCGTGTACTTGACTACCTGCCGGAGCTGGATGCTTTTCTGGTCGCCGACAACTTTAAAGCAATCGCCGACGAACTGGGGCTTACCGAATGGCACGAGGCTGTATGGGTGGGCCGCTACCTAACGCTGGACAATGACTACGGCGAGCACATTTTTGACAACTGGGAACTGCGAGAAGCGCGTCAGCGCCAAGCCGCCGCAATGGGCGTGGAAGCCGACTACCTGATGATTGTTGACCCTTCTCGCTTCCAGAATAGCCAAGCGGATCGCCACTCGGACGGTCCCTGCCACACTGATGAAGAACGTAAGCGCTTCTGGACCGATGTGTTGCGATCGCTGCACCTGAGCCTGGATACCATCATCGCCGAAGCCCGCCGGGCCAACGAACGCCGAAAGCAGTCCGGGTGGGACGAACCAATCAGTGATTTAGAGGAAAGAATTGCACGGGTGCGAGAAAGGTTTGGAGGAAGAGAAACTGAAACGGAAAGCTGAGTCTGTATAACAGAGGCTACGAATCAGGCAAAAAAGCTTAACCTAGCCTACGTGCTGGAACCCAGCCAAGTAAACCGGAGCAGTCTGTGCGCAACACCTTTTTTATCAGTCAGTTGGGGCCCCGAAACGCCTTCCTTCACCGACGCGCCAACTTCCTTGCTGATCACCGCCACGTGGTTGAGATAGGAGGCAAAGGCAAGTCGGCCCACCAAGCGGCTAATACTCCTTATGCACACTGATAGACAAAAAGAAGTATGATACGCATTACTGATTCAAAAATGTTGAACGATAAGCGAATTCGCTTCCGTTTGCTTACAAAAAAGCTAAACTCTTCCACGTAACTAATATTGCCGTGACCTATCGCTGTTCCAACAATCGCCATAAAGCTTGGCAAAATTACTGTCAGCAACATGCTGCTCTTATCGACAAGCTTGAGTTGCCGAATTGGGTGTTCGCCAGCGAGCCAAACTTCCGGCGGTTTGCCACCATGGGTCAGCTAGACGCGGTATCGTCGTCGGTCTATTGTTTCGGCCAGCTCGAGGACTCTCTTTTTTGGGATTTGTTTCACTTCATCCAGACCTACTTTGACATGGATGCCACGCTATTTGATGCTTTTGAGCGTGCTCGGATTAGACGGTAATCTTCTAGATTGGTTGTAGGGCTGCTCACGTGGCAGGCACTACGCCTAGAAGATACTATCAATAAACACTACACGCGCTGTGGTTCGGTCTTGCTGGCAAGATCGTACAAAAACTCCGGAGCGAAGTCAGCTCCGTTTTCCCACTCAAGGGTCCACTCACCAAGTTTGAAGCTTTTAAAGTATTCTTTTTCTCGTAACGGCTGGAAAATAGGTGTTTGGAAATGGCTTTCAAGGTCCACTTCACCACTGGAGCCATCGCTAAACGCTAGGTAAACCTTATAATCAGCAGTATACGTTGCTTCTGTGACCCAGATAGTATTCATTACCATACTTCTATTGTAAAGGGCGGATAGGGTTTAAAGATACTCCTTGTTGCGCTAAATGCCAATTAGCCAATAGTTCTTCTTGGTGTAATTCCATCCACTCAAAAACGAGCTTTAAGGCACGCTTGGGCATATACCCGTGTACGATTTCACTCTTGATATCAATTACCGCCCGGTACTCACCGTACTTCACGTGAAAGTGAGGCGGATTATGATCCAGAAAGAACATTTGTATTACTATTCCATAAAAGCTAGAGACCGTAGGCATGCTAATTACAATTCAATCGCTTAGGACTACTTTTCCGAAAAGATAATTTGATTCATAAGTACAGTAGCCGCCTGTATTGATCAGCCCTACCGCGGCGGAAACAACTTTTTCAATTTATCCTTCGCTTCTTTCTTCACGTCCTCCTTGGCTTCGTTGGCCTTTTTCTCGGCTTCTTGCTTGAGGCGGTCGGCTTCGGCTTTGGCCTTGCGCTCAGCTTCTCGCTTTTCAGCCTCAAGCTTCTGCTTGGCTTCTTCGGCCCGGCGGCGCGCTTCGGCTTCGGCCTGCGCTTTCTTCTGGTCCACCTCGTCCTTGAGCTTCTCCTTTTGCTCGGCCACCTTCTCCTTCACGGCGGCTTGGGCAGCTTGCTTCACCCCGCCTTCGCCCGCTTCGGCCCCGGCGAGCCCTACCTTGGGGTTGTCGTAGGTGCCGCCCAGGCTTAGGTTCAGCAGAATGTCAGACGACACGTTGCCCCCGCTACCGGTGAACTTAGCAATGGCGCTGTTCACCGCCGTGCCCACACTGCCCGCGGGCACCGTCATCTTCAGGCCATAGTCCAACGAACCATCGATGCCGTTGCTGCCGGCGATCACCGTCTTGAAGTTGCCGATGTTCACGTCGAAGGGCTGCACGAACACGCGTCCGTTTTTGATCTCGAACTGGATGCGGGTATCCCGCAGGGCAATGCTCTGGGTATTGCTCAGCTTAGTCACCGCCGTGATCGCGCTCACCACCTTGGAGTCTTCTACGGCAGCGTTGGCAATATCCAGCAGGCCCTTGCCACTCACACTGTTGAGCAGCGGCGACATATCAGAATTTAGCAGTCCGGCGATGGAGAAGCGCGTGGATAGATCGCCGTCCATGTTCTGCGCAATCGGGGCCAGCGCCTGCACCGTGTTGAAGGTCTGGTACGACTCGCGAATGCCCAGGTTCTTGATGTCCAGGCTGAAGTCAAAGGCGGGGCGGTCTACGCTGCGCGTATCGTAGGTGCCGTTCATGGCAAACTGCCCGCCCAGCGAGGCGAAGTCCAGGTCGTTCATGCGCACCACGCCATCGCGTACCACAATCTGGCCGTCCATGTTGTTGAGCGTCATATCATCGTACAGAACCTCCGCAATGTTGGCGTTCATCACGAAGTCGATGTTCTTGGGTATTTCCACCACCGCTACCGTTGCCGTGTCTTCTTCGGTGGGGGCGGGAGTCGCCGCTTCCTCGTCGGTCATCCACTCGTTCAGGTCGAACTTGCCCGACTTCATATTAAGTTGTCCGCGCAGGGTTTCGTTGTCGGCCAGGGCGTAGCCGATGTAGTTGGCCAGGTAGCCCGACAGCCGCAGGTCGCTCTTGCCGACGGTTCCTTCGTAGTTGTTAAGCGCTACCCGCTCGGGATTAAACTCCATCTGCGCCTGGCCGATAGTCATGCCCTGGGGCAGGTCGGTACTTGCGTAGTTCAGGTTGCGCACCTGCATGGTGCCACTGGTCGGCAGTTGGGCGTAGCGCTCGGCTTCCACGTCCGACATCTTCCCCTTGGTTTTAATGTCGGTCTGGATGATGCCCGCCAGTTCGGTGTCTTCCAGCGGATATATCTGGGTGATCTTTTTCAGGTCCAGCGTGCCGTTGGCGGCCAGGTCCCAGGTGTAATCGTCCAGGTTAGTCACCACCAGGTCGGCGTGGAAGGGTTCGTCGGCCAGCGTCATATCAAAGTCATCCACGCGCACGGTGGTTTCGGCCAGACGGCCGGTTTGGTTCTTCACCGTCGAGGTGAAGCGCATGTCCTCCAGCGGCGGATAGTCGCCCGACTTCACGTAGCCATTCTGTAGGGCCATGTCCATGTCGATGGCCGGAATCCGGTTTGTCGCGCTGTCGTACACGCCCTGCGCCACCAAGTCAAGAGAATACGCACCCCTCAGCTCCAGACTGTCCATGGGGTACATCTGCATCATCTCGGCCAGGTTCAGCTTGGCGTGCACCTCGGTGTCTATCTTATAGGTAGACAGTCCCTCCAGCAAGAAGCGGCCGTCGATGGGGTTGTTGCCCAGGTCGGCGTGGAACGATTTCACGTTCACCACCGTGTTGTCGATCACCCCGTTGGGGTTGTCCACCAGCAGGTCAACGGCAATGTTAGTGACGGGAGTGGGCAGGTCGGGGTACTGGAAGCGCGCGTTTTCGGTGAGTAGCTTAAGCTGAAAAGCGGGCATGCTCTCTTCGTTATAGGTACCGCGGGCGAAGCCGCTGAAATCGAAGTTACCCTCGGTTTGTACGTCCTCAAAGCCTTCCAGGTACATACCCGGCACCAACGATAGCAGGCCCTTGAAGCTATTATCCTTCGCCGCGAAGGTTAAGTCCATCTCGATGTCATCGCCGGGCATTGCCACCGAGCCATCAAAACCCAGGGCGAAGTCGTTCACCCGAAAGGTGTTCTCCAGAAACGTATACTTCGAGTCGGCCAGGTTAATGTTGAGGTCGGCGTCGGCGGCAATGTGCTTGTTGGTGAGGTACTCTACCCCGTCGTAGTTCACGCTCATTGCGTCGATCTCCGTGTCGGTTTGCATATCAAACACATCGAGGGTGAAGTCGCCGCTACCGCTGTGGTTCATGTCGCGGATAGCCATCAGCATCGGCAGGGTCAGGTCTTCGTACACCACGTTGGCGTGGTTCACCTCCCAGTGGTCGATGCTGAAGGCCACTTCCGAGGCGGTGGTATCAGCTACCACGGCGGTGTCGGCCTCGCTGGCGATGGCAATGTCGTAGTTGGCCCGGCCGTCTTCCAGCACCTGCACGTACACATTGGGCTCGTTCAGGGTGATGCCACTGATGCGCGGCTGGTCGCCAAACACAATGCTGGCCAGGTCAACCGAAACGTTGAACTCGTCCACCGCCAGCAGGGTATCGCCCGCGAAGGGTTCGCGATTCACCACGCCGAAATCGCCCAGCGACACGGTGGCGTCCGGGAAGTTTTTGATCAGAGATAAACTAAACTGGTCGATGTCGTAGTAGACATCAGCGTTCACGTTTTCGGCAATTGCCTGGTCAATGGCTTTCTGAATATCGTCCTTAAACAGGATGGGAAGAACAATCAGGGCGACAACGATAATCGCCAGAATGGCTCCGAGGATAATGAATAGCTTTTTCATGATGTGGTTTGAGGTGATGCCCGAAATATAGGAAACTAGGGGTAGGTAGCAAGACCGGGGGGAAAAATGAATGCGGTGATGTAAGAAAGACGCTGATTAAACGTAAACGCTCGAGAAAAGGTGTAGGAAGGAGGCGATTATTTGGGATCGTGGAAAAGAATTCTCGTACCTTTGCCCCATTATGCAGGTTGAAACCCCACTTCCGGAACGAAAACGCATCCGCCAGCACGAGCTGAAGCGCCGAACGCTGTTTGTCCTCAAGGTGGTTCTGGTGATAGCGGTGACCTACGGGTACGTGCACTATTACCCCTGGCTGCGCGCTCAGGAGACGCTGGTGCTGCGCCTGGCCAAGATGGCGCTATTCTACCTATCGGCCAACCTGCTCATCTCGTTGGGGCGCACCCTGCTGGTGTATCTGTACCTAAGGGGCAAAGATCCCCTGCTCAAGCAAAACAGCGTGGTGCTGGCCATCAACCGCATTGCCACCCTCATGAAACGGGGCGCCCTGGTGGTGGCCGCCTTTCTGCTGTTCGACCTCACTTGGGGCGACTTCTTCTCTACGTTTAGCCTGGTAGCGGTGGCCACCGTGCTGGTCACCAAAGACTATATCTCGAACGTGATCAACGGCTTGGTGAATATGATGTCCGACCGGCTATCGCTGGGCGACCACGTAAAGGTCAACGGGCACGAGGGCAAGGTCGTAAACATCACGCTCAGCAACGTGTATCTGGTCGATAATGAGGATCACCTGATTACCATTCCGAACAATACGGTGTTTGCCGCCGACGTGATTAACTACGGCAAGCAGCGGGCGGGGCGCGTGGCGGTGCCCTTCGAGCTAAAGGGTCAATCTGATCTGGCCCACTGGGAGGCCCACCTGCGCGCGGGGATGCGGCCCTACGAGCAGTGGGTAGACCCAGACAGCTACGAGCTAGTGGTGCGGGAGCTAACTTCCGAGAAGCTTACCTGCTCGTACGTATTTACGCTGCTGCATCCCAACTACGACCGCGCGCAGGAAATCTGTCGACACTTATTGCGCACCCTAGCGCAGGTCCCCGCCGTCGTGGATACGATGGATGCGGCCCCCGTGGATGCGGCCCCCGCGGATACGGCGGACAAGGCCGAGGTGAATACCCCCAAGGTGAGCGAGGCGGTTTCACCCGATCGATAATTACAGAGTTTCGGAACCGAAACCGAACCTAATTTCGTACCTTTGCGCTTTCATTGAGAAACTACTCGTTTTCTATGCAGAATATCCGAAATGTGGCCATCATCGCCCACGTAGACCACGGCAAAACTACGCTGGTGGATAAAATTATTTACGCCTCTAAAATCTTCCGTGACGATCAGGATATGGGCGAACTGTTGCTCGACAGCAATGACCTGGAGCGTGAACGCGGCATCACCATCGTTTCAAAAAACGTGTCGGTGCGCTACAAAGACGTCAAGATCAATATTATCGACACGCCCGGTCACTCCGACTTCGGTGGTGAGGTGGAGCGGGTGCTCAAGATGGCCGACGGCGTCATTCTGCTGGTTGATGCCTTTGAGGGTCCGATGCCCCAAACCCGCTTCGTGCTGGGTAAGGCGCTGGCGCTGGGCCTCACCCCCATCGTAGTGGTAAACAAAGTGGATAAGCCCAACTGCCGCCCCGACGAGGTGCACGAGCAGGTGTTCGACCTGATGTTTAACCTCGACGCCACCGAGGAGCAGCTGAACTTTGTTACGATGTACGGCTCTTCCAAGCAGGGGTGGATGTCGGACGACTGGAAGAAACCTTCCGACAGCATCTTCCCGCTGCTCGATGCCATTGTGGAGCATATTCCGGCGGCCAAACGCCGCGAAGGGGTGCTTCAGATGCAAATCACCTCCCTCGATTTTTCTTCGTTCGTGGGGCGCATTGCCATCGGGCGGGTCTATCAAGGTGAGATTAAGGAGGGCGACACCGTGGCGCTGAGCAAGCGCGACGAGAGCGTGAAGCGTACCCGCGTGAAGGAGCTTTACGTATTCGAGGGACTCGGCCGCACGCGCGTGGAGGAGGTGAAAAGTGGCGATATCTGCGCTATTGTGGGGCTGGACGAGTTTGAGATCGGCGACACCATCACCGACGCCGAAAATCCGCAGCCGCTACCTCGCATCGCTATCGATGAGCCGACGATGAACATGCTTTTCACCATTAACAACTCGCCCTTCTTCGGCAAAGAGGGTAAGTTTGTGACCTCGCGCCACCTGCGCGAGCGCCTGTTTAAGGAGATGGAGAAAAACCTGGCCCTGCGGGTAGAGGCTACCGACAGCGAGGACAAGTTCTTGGTCTACGGTCGGGGCATCCTCCACCTGTCGGTGCTGGTAGAGACCATGCGCCGCGAGGGCTACGAGTTTCAGGTGGGCCAGCCCCAGGTGCTTTTTAAAGAAATCGACGGGATGAAGCACGAACCTATCGAGACGATGGTGGTCGACGTGCCCGAAGACGTGGCGGGCAAGGTGATCGAGCTGGTGACCCAGCGTAAGGGCGAACTGCTGATCATGGAGCCCAAGGGCGATCTACAGCACTTGGAGTTTGACATTCCGGCCCGCGGGCTGATCGGTTTGCGCAACAACATGTTGACGGCCACCGCCGGGGAAGCCGTGATGTCGCACCGCTTCAAGGAGTACGCTCCCCACAAGGGGCCGATACCGGGCCGTATCAACGGCTCGCTCATCTCGATGGACACCGGAGTGGGCACCCCCTACTCCATTGATAAGTTGCAGGACCGGGGTATCTTCTTTGTCGATCCGAACGAAAATGTGTACGCCGGGCAGGTGATCGGCGAGCACACCCGCGGCAGCGACCTGGTGGTGAACATCCTGAAGGGCAAGAAGCTGACCAACATGCGCGCGTCGGGCTCCGACAACAACGTGCGGGTGGTGCCCAAGAAAGAGTTCTCGCTCGAAGAGGGACTAGAATATATCCAGAAGGATGAGTACCTGGAAGTAACGCCCGGCTCGATGCGGATGCGCAAGATTTACCTGGATGAAAACGAGCGCAAGCGCTACGCCAATAAGGTAGAGCAGGCGTAGGCAAGTTTCTTCTATTGCGGATGGAGAATCGCGTAGATGCCGTGCTTGCCGGTGAAGTACGCGCGATCGTTGGGGGCATCAACAGTAGCCTTGCCCCAGAAGGGAAGCTTGTCGGCATCATATTCATCCAGGGCGTCCCACAGCGGGGCGCCGGTAGACGCACTCAAAGCAATGTTACCTAAAAAGACGACTGGGGAAGAGTACGCCATGTCGGTATTGCTTCCCCATTGGATTCCGTACGTACCTTCCTTGTTCTCCCAGACTGTTTCACCGGTTGTGATGTCCAAACACAAAAAGGAAGAGGCTGCTATGTAGAACCTACCGTTCCCAGCCACCGGCCAGTCTGAGGCTGATTGAGTATTAGTTTTTCTATTCCACGCGATCTGCTTTCGGTTTATATCTATCCCTACTAACTGGTTGTTTTCCAGGTCGCTACACACTACCATGCCCTGGTGATAAACCGTGAACACCGGTGGGTTGTCTGTGTCAAAGTAACGGGGTAGCCAGATGGTATCGGCCTGCTCGGGGCGGGCAATCGGGTAGTTAATAAGCGCAAAACGATTAAGGGAAAGGCGATGAGACGGGCGGGTAAGCATAAGCAAACAAGTGTCCAACTGATCGTTCACGTAGGGCACGGGTAGGGTAGCAAATCCAAAGAAAGAAGTGTCGGTATCCGCGGTGGCAAACAGGGGGCGGGCATCGTACGTATCCAGGTTGATTTGCCAAACTCGACTTTCCGTATAGCTCACTGCCTGTAAAGTGAATACACTGGAGCCCAAGCCGCTGATGTAGGTAGCAGTGCTTGGTAGTGAAATATCGTGCGCCACCTCCATCCGTTCGGTATCAAAGATGCGAATGAAGCGGTTGTCAAGGTTGTAAGCCATCACCGAACCGTGTACGTGCTTATTGCCATTGCCTACCGAGTAAGCGTCCGGCGGATTCCAAAGGCCCAGCACCGAACCATCTTCCCGATCTAGCTTAATAAAAGATCGGGTGGGTGGCATATCGAGATTTCTTCCTATGACCATCACCCCATCTGCTACTAGCCACGGAGGGCGAACAATATCCGGTTGAGCTCCCAGCACCTCAGTAGGCGTAGCCCAGACGACACGGGGGGAGGGTAATGCGTCGCGATCACTACAGTGAGTCAGCAGCACAAGCACTAGCCCGCCGAACAGGGTAAGAGGATAAGGCGATAAGCGTAGAGTCATCTTACAATTTTGATGATGCGTTTTAACCCCAGTTACGAATGGTATCACGATCCACTAATCCAGCTAACTGCCTGATCAATAATTTCTTCGTTGCTTACGGCTACATCCGGCAATAGCTGACCACCGTAGGTGTTTAAGTTGCGGTCGGCCATGTAGGATACGGTAAGGTACAGTTCGGCTTGGTTACTCAGCTCAAAGCGAGCGTTGGCCGTAGACAATCCGCAGGTAGCCTCACCGAAGCTGCGCGTATTCTCTCGTCCGATAAACGCAATGGCTACCGCTTCGCCGGAGCTGGCTACGTTGTTGTCCAGCAAAACTGCTACTTTAGGATTTGCTTCGATCAGTGAGTAGGGCTCGGCGACTTCACTGATGACGAAGCCGTTGCCAGAAGAAGCGCCGTTTTGGTACCGCCAAGCAAATTGACTGCCATCGGGATCCACGAAATGACCAACCACCCCTTCGCCGAGAATGGGCCCCACCCCCACCAGCATGGGCCACATATTTCCTCCCGTATTTCCGCGCAGGTCCACAATCCAACCCATTAGGTCAGCATCGTCCGCTAACCGAACCCGGTCTTGTATTGCCTTCGCAAAAGCCGTTGCTTCCTGGCTCGACCCAGAGAACGAACCTATACGGACGTAGCCTACACCTTGCGGTACGGAAGCATCAGGTACTTGCTCGGCATCGCAGCGTACCGTCCCCTCCCCGCTAAAGCCGGTGCCATCGGGCTTTAGGAAGAAGCTGTGATTATCAGCTAGTAGAGTAAGCGCTTGCCGGACGCCTTCGTAGGTTTCATCGAGCGTTTGGGCAGCACCTACCTCTGCGAATACACTACTTCTAAAGCTAGACCAATCAATAGTATTTCTGTTGATCGAATTGGCTTCTATAATGTCTAGTACCTCGTTGAGATAGTCTTCGGCGGCAGCGCTTATCCGTGGTTCCTCCGTTGCTTCCCGGCAAGCAAGCAGGTTTACAAAAAGTAAGATGGAGAATAAGTAAGTTCGCATGGGGGGTAAAGAGTACGGTAGTAGGCCAATATATTGATTTTAGAGCACAACTTACCCCTAGACAGCAAGTATCGTTACGAAGCGTTCGGTTCGGCGAGCGGCACCAGGTTTTGCCTGATTGTCTGCCTCATCGCTGGCCAATTTCTGACGCAATGATGCCCTTTACATCCGCTACCAAAACTGGAATCTGCTGCTGAATTATTTGCCATACTACTTCGGCGTCAACGCCAAAGTAGTTATGAGCCCCTAACTTTTGCCCAGGGAGTGGATGGGTGCTGGTCTATCACTGTTTGGCTCAACTTAGATACGTTTCCGCCAATCACAACGAAGTTCATTTATACAGCGTCGAACATTTTAAGATCAGCATAGAACTCGTCGGCACCCGGTACCCCCTCGGTGAAATCTAGTATTTTCTGAGCTGAATCTAGGATAACTAGAAGATTCGCTTGATCTTTCTCAGACATAGATGACCGATTTGAGGATTTGATTTTTAAGGTACGGCTTGATATATTTTTCTCGGCACAAGTCTACGTTCTTTCCGAACGCTGACTGAACGGCTTGCCTAATTGCTTCCTTCTTTTCAGCCAGGGCATCGGTATTGGGGGCAAATTCAATTAGTAGATCAATATCGCTTTCTTCGGTTTGTTGATTGAGGGCGTAGGAGCCGAATAGGCCGAGTTTGATGACGTTGAAACTACGTTGGAAGTCTGATTTCTTGATATACAAATAACTAAGTATGTCTTCTTTCTGCGGGTTCATTCCATCTAATCTATACTTTAGGAACGTAGATAAAATAAAGTGTCATACTTCTCATTTCAGACCTCATGCTCAAACCCTCCCTGTCATCCCGTAGGGATCCTGTTACTTTGAGCAGGGAAGCTACTTACATACGTAAAAAGATTCCTACGGAATGACAAAAGGGGAAGGTATTTCTCTGTTGTTCCTAAGGAGGTGTTGTCGGCGGTTGACCAAATTTTTTGTGGATACGTTCAGCAGCCTTTAAAGCATTTGTAGCACGAAGTTCAAGATAAGCAAGCATCCAAAAATAAGCCACCCATACTACTATTAGAGACCATATAGGAAGATTGCCTTCTTTTGACTGCTCAGAATAACCAAAGGCAAGTAGCCCAATAATTGGTATGGAACCTATGAACGAGAAAACAGAATAGCGAATAGAGATTCGTGAACGCTTTACTTTAAGCTTTCTAGCGCTACCCAGTTTTCTGCTAAGGGAAATCCTAAACGTTTCGTTTTCTGTTTTTACTACATCTAAGAATCTTTCCCCAATAGAGAAGTCTAGTAAATTCTGATACGCTTCTTTTCGAGAGAGGAAGAAGCGAATAATTGACGCTTTAATTCTCTTCTTTGAAAGTCCTTGATAGCCTAACTCTAACTGGAATTCATGCATGTTCTTCCAGCGACCATCTATCATAAGCTTCTCAGCCAAATCATAATCTGCTCTTAGCCTCTCTTTTCTTTTAGTAACATGTTCCCAGAGCTTCTTAAAAGCATAAAGCATTAAAGGTATAACTACCAGCGTTGCTACGGGTGATATAATTAACTCTTTCATACCTACTCAACCTACCTACTCAAATACAAATTCCGTTCGCTGTAAATATCCAGGAAGTAGTCGTCCATCAAGTCATCAATAAAGTAAATGGCTTCGCCGGTTGACTTCATTTCGGGACCGAGTTCTTTGTTTACATTGGGGAATTTGTTGAACGAGAAAACCGGCACCTTGATGGCGTAGCCCTGCTTGTGCGGCTCGAAGTTGAAGTCGCGCACCTTCTTTTCGCCCAGCATCACCTTGGTGGCGTAATTTACGTAGGGCTCGCGGTAGGCCTTGCAGATGAAGGGCACCGTGCGCGAGGCGCGCGGGTTGGCTTCAATCACGTATACCTTGTCATGCTTCACCACAAATTGGATGTTAATCAGCCCCACCGTCTTGAGCGCCAGCGCAATCTTCTTGGTGTGCGCCTCAATCTGCTGCATCACAAAGTCGCCCAGGTTGTAGGGCGGCAGCACCGCGTAAGAGTCGCCCGAGTGGATGCCCGCCGGTTCGATGTGCTGCATGATGCCGATAATGTGCACGTCTTCGCCGTCGCAGATCGCATCGGCCTCGGCCTCGATGGCTCCCTCCAGAAAATGGTCGAGCAAAATTTGGTTACCCGGCATTTCGTGCAGGATGTTCACGACGTGCTCTTCCAACTCGTGCTCGTTGATCACGATCTTCATGCTCTGCCCGCCCAGTACGTACGACGGACGCACCAGCAACGGAAAGCCAATCGTCTTGGACAACTCTATCGCCGATTCGGCGTCGGTAATGGTGCCAAACTCGGGGTAGGGAATGTCGTTCTCCTTGAGCAGCGTGGAGAAGCTGCCGCGGTCCTCGGCCAAGTCGAGCGAGGCGTAGTCGGTGCCGATGATTTTGATGCCGTAACGGTCCAGCTTTTCGGCCAGCTTCAGGGCGGTTTGCCCGCCCAGTTGCACAATTACGCCCTCGGGCTGTTCATGCAGGATGATGTCGTAGATGTGCTCCCAGAACACTGGCTCAAAGTAGAGCTTGTCGGCAATATCAAAGTCGGTAGAGACAGTCTCGGGGTTGCAGTTGATCATAATGGTTTCGTAGCCGCACTCCTTGGCCGCCAGCACCCCGTGCACGCAGCAATAGTCGAACTCGATACCCTGTCCGATGCGGTTAGGGCCCGACCCCAGCACCACAATCTTCTTACGGTCCGTGGGCACCGATTCGTTTTCTTCCTGGAAGGTAGAGTAGTAGTAGGGCGTCTGCGCCTCAAACTCAGCGGCGCAGGTATCTACTAGCTTGTAGACCCGTTTGATGCCCAGCTCGTTGCGCTTCTGGTAAACCTCGCTTTCCAGGCAGCCCAGCAGGTGGGCAATCTGCCGGTCGGCGTACCCCTTTTCCTTGGCCGTGCGCATCAGCGGCTTGGGCAAACTGTCGAGCGAGTGCTCTTCAATCTGCTTTTCCAGTTCGATCAGCTCCTCAATCTGTCGCAAAAACCACTTATCAATTTTAGTTAGCTTCTGGATGGTTGAGAACGAGATACCCAGCTTGAAGGCATCGTAGATGCGAAACAGGCGATCGTCGCTGGGGTGCTCCAGCTTGTGCAAGATGACCTGCTGGTTGGTTTCTTCCTTGCCGTCGGCCCCCAATCCGTTGCGCTTGATCTCCAGCGACTGGCAGGCCTTCTGCAAGGCTTCCTGAAAGTTGCGGCCGATGCCCATCGCCTCGCCCACCGCCTTCATCTGCAGGCCCAGGTTCACGTCGGCGCCCGGAAACTTGGCGAAGTTCCAGCGCGGAATCTTCACGATCACGTAGTCTAAGGCGGGTTCGAAGAAGGCCGAGGTGGTGCCGGTGATCTGGTTCTTAAGCTCGTCTAACGTGTAGCCGATGGCCAGCTTGGCCGCTACTTTGGCGATGGGGTAGCCGGTGGCTTTCGAGGCCAGCGCCGAGGAGCGCGACACCCGCGGGTTGATCTCGATGCCGATAATCTGGTCGTCGGCGGGGTTCACCGCAAACTGGATGTTGCAGCCCCCGGCGAAGGTGCCAATGCCGTTGATCATCTTTTTGGCCAGGTCGCGCATGCGCTGGTACACGGTGTCGGGCAGCGTCATGGCCGGGGCCACCGTGATAGAGTCGCCGGTGTGCACGCCCATCGGGTCGAAATTCTCTACCGAGCAGATGATGATCATGTTGCCGAGCCGGTCGCGCAGCAGTTCCAGTTCGTACTCCTTCCAACCCATGATGCTCTGCTCCACCAGCACCTCGTGCACCGGCGAAGCGTGCAGTCCGGCGTTCAGCGCGCGGTCGAAGTCTTCGGCCTTGTTCACGAAGCCGCCGCCGTAGCCGCCCAGCGTGTAGGAGGGACGAATTACCAGCGGAAAGCCGATTTCCTGGGCGATCTCTTTGCCCTGTAAAAATGAGGTGGCGATGCGCCCTTCGCACACGTCCACGTCCAGTTCCTTCATCTTCAACCGGAATTTCTCGCGGTCTTCGGTGGTTTCGATGGCTCCTACGTCGACGCCAATCATGCGCACGTTGAATTTTTCCCAGATACCGGCGGTCTGGCAGTCTATAGCCAGGTTCAGGGCGGTTTGTCCGCCCATGGTGGGTAGCACCGTGTCGATCTGAGGGTGTTCTTTTAAAATCTCTACGATATACTTCTTCTCCAGCGGCTTCAGGTAGATATGATCCGCGGTAAGCGGATCGGTCATAATGGTGGCCGGATTGGAGTTGATCAGCGTGACCTCGATGCCCTCTTCGCGCAGCGAGCGGGCGGCCTGGGTGCCGGAATAATCAAACTCGCAGGCTTGGCCGATGATGATCGGACCGCTACCAATAATGAGGATAGACTTGATGTTAGCGTCTTTGGGCATGGACGGGGGGAGGTTAGTTGGTTAGGAGATTATTTGTAGGGGTGGCTAGACGGTGAATGATTTGTCAATCTACTACTTAACATTTATTATCCGCTACCTAATAAGCAAATTGGGCGAATTTAGAGGATATTTAATTGGGATGCGAGCGATGCGCTGGGTTATTATCAATTACCTTGGAGAACGCACCGTTGTGGTGCTTTTCTAAGGACCAAAAGTTGGCGAAATGGCCCTTTGGAGTCAGTGTATTTTTATAGCACAAAGCAAAATATATAAATCATACGAATGGTTTTTATCGGTAAAATATTTTGTTAAATGCGGTTAGTGCAAAATACTTTGTAAGTTTGTTGACCATAAATTTTACAACCTTTCCTTACCCGTCATTACGGAATGAGACTTTCTTTCATCCTCACTGCTTGCCTTTTCTGCTCTATTCCTCTGCTCGCTCAGCGCACTTCTCCACCCGAAGTCCGCATCAAACGCGCTAGCTCCCCCATCACCCTTGACGGCGTGGCCGACGAACCCGCTTGGCTCGAGGCCGACGTGGCCGGTGACTACTGGCAAACCTCCCCGATGGACACTTCGCTGGCTACGGCCAAGACGGAGTTCCGAATGACCTACGACGATAAATTTATCTACATCGTAGCAGTCTGCTACAAAACGGCCGAGGAAGACTACTTCGTAACGCCCTCGCTGCGGCGCGACTTCCGGGGCGGCAGCATCGATCTGATCACTTTTCTGATCGATCCCTTCCAGGACGGCACCACCGCCTTTCTGTTCGGCATCAACCCCTACGGAGTGCAACGCGAGGGGCTAATCGCTAACGGCGGGAATAGCTCGGCAGATTTTGATCTATCGTGGGATAATAAGTGGTACTCGGCAGCCAAAATATACGATGACTACTGGCTGGCGGAGCTGGCTATTCCTTTCAAAACGCTGCGCTTTAAGGAGGGCAGCACCACCTGGAACCTGAACACCTTCCGGCAGGATAGCTACCTCAACGAGCGCTCGGTATGGTCGCACATTCCGCGTAACTTTATGCCGTTCTCGCTGGCCTTTCCGGGCAAGATGCGGTGGGATGCGCCCTTGCGCAAGCCGGGAGCCAACGTGTCGCTCATTCCCTACGTGGCGGGCAACGTGCGCAAAAACCATCTGGAGGGTACCGAAACCAACGCGGGCTTCAGCGCGGGCGGCGATGCCAAGATTGCCGTGACTCCTTCGCTTAACCTGGACCTAACCATCAATCCCGACTTTTCGCAGGTGGAGGTGGACCAGCAGGTGACTAACATCGACCGCTTTGAAATCTTCTTTCCCGAGCGGCGGCAGTTTTTTCTGGAGAACGCCGACCTGTTCGGTAGCTTCGGCTCCCGGCGGGCGCGCCCGTTCTTCTCGCGGCGCATCGGGGTGGCCATCGATTCAACTACGGGCGTGAACGTGCAAAACCAGATTCTGGGCGGTGCCCGCCTGAGCGGACGCGTGAACAAGCAGTGGCGCCTAGGGCTGATGAACATGCAAACCGGCCGCGACGATCGGATCAACCAGCCATCGGTGAACTACTCGGTGGCGGCGGTGCAGCGGCAGGTATTTGCCCGCTCCAACATCGCGGCGCTCTTTGTAAACAAACAGGCCATGGCCACCGGCGAGTTTGGCATCCGCCCTAACTCCTTTAACCGCCTGGCGGGGGTAGACTACAACCTGGCCTCGGCCGATAGTAAGTGGACCGGCAAAGCCTACTACCACCGCTCGTTCGGTCCCAATCAGCCCAAAGATACCTACTCGCACGGCGTCAATTTGCTGTATAGCACGCCCAACTGGGATGTGAACTGGCAACATGATCTTACCGGACGGAACTTCAACGCTGAGGTGGGCTTTGTGCCCCGCACGGGCATCCGCCGCGCTTCCTTGCTCGCGCAGCGCACCTTCTATCCGCAGGCGGCCAACGTTATCCGGCACGGTCCGGGAGTGGAGCAGCAGGTGCAGTGGAACTCCGAGTCGGGGGTGACCGACTACAGCACGGCTTTGTACTACGAAGTCCGATTTCTAAACACCAGCAACCTGACGGCTTCGCTCGAGCAAACCTACGTGCGCTTGTTGCGGAACTTTAACCCGACCGGGCGGGGCGAAAGTTTTGGGCGCGGCGGTGAATATTTGGCCCGAGGGCTTCGGCTGGGATACCAATCTGACGGCCGCCGCCTGTTTTCGTACGAGTTTGAGACCTACCACGGCGAGTACTACGGCGGTTACCTGCACTCGATGGTGGGGGAGTTTAACTACCGCTGGCAACCCTACGGCTTGTTTACGCTCAACCTGAACTACAACCGCATTCGCTTGCCCGAACCCTACACCACCGCCAGTCTGTGGCTCATCGGTCCGCGCCTCGACCTCACATTTACCCGTAGTTTGTTCTTCACTACCTTTGTGCAGTACAACAGCCAGTCGGACAACCTAAACATCAACAGCCGTTTTCAGTGGCGCTTCCAGCCGGTGTCCGACTTGTTTATCGTGTACACCGATAATTATCTCCCCGAGCCTTTCCGGGTAAAAAACCGATCGCTGGTGCTGAAGCTAAGCTACTGGCTGAATTTGTAAGCGAAATTTGGGCTGAATTGGCTTTCAGTACGAACGTGACGCGTATATCCTTGTCATTGGTTGATATGTAACCCTGCAAATCTAACATTTAATGTTAGATTTGCAGGGTTATGATTAAAAGAAGACTTGCTGAGAAAATTATAAAAACGCTTCAGCGTAGCCCATCGGTCGCTTTAATGGGACCAAGGCAAGGTGGTAAAACTACGTTAGCTCTGGATGTGTCGGAGGGAATAGCCTCGGTATACCTAGATTTGGAAAACCGACTCGACCTGCAGAAGGTAAGCGATTTTACGGCTTTCCACGCCGAAAACAAAGATAAGCTCATCATCCTGGATGAAATTCAACGGTTGCCCGAGATATTTTCTCAGCTGCGCGGAGTCATCGACCGCGAACGTCGCCGGGGAAACCGGACCCGGCAGTTTCTGTTTCTAGGTTCCGCTTCTATTGACTTGTTACAACAGTCGAGCGAGTCGTTGGCCGGGCGGATTGCCTACCTAGAACTCTTTCCGGTTAATTGGCTAGAGTATGCGGATGATCGTTCGGCAGATCCAACTGCTTTAAATACGCTCTGGCTGCGGGGCGGATATCCGGAAAGTCTGCTGGCTATCTCCGACGAAGACAGTATTGATTGGCGAAGAGATTTTATAAAAACGTACCTGGAACGAGACATTCCTCAGTTGGGCGGACGCATTCCTGCCGCCACCCTAGAGCGGTTCTGGACCATGCTGGCGCACCACCAGGGCGCAACATTGAACGCTGCTCAGTTCGCCAAAAGCCTGGAAGTATCCGGGGTAACCGTCGGGCGTTATTTAGACTTGATGGTGGATTTGCTGCTGGTGCGGCGGCTCAAACCCTGGGCTTACAACACGGGGAAGCGCCTGGTTCGTTCTCCGAAAGTTTACGTGCGAGACAGTGGCATCGCTCATGCCCTACTAAATATCCCGAAAGTTAATGATCTGCTGGGGCATCCGGTGGTCGGGGGAAGTTGGGAGGGATTTGTCATTGAGAATATTCTGTCAGTCTTGCCTACGGGCGTGCAACCCTATTTTTACCGCACCCCCGGCGGGGCCGAACTAGATTTAGTGCTGGAATTTGGGGTATCGGAACGCTGGGCTATTGAGATCAAGCGAAGTGTCTCGCCCTCGCTATCCCGAGGTTTTTATACCGCCTGCGAAGACATCAAGGCAACCCATAAGTACGTCGTCTACTCGGGGCAAGACAGTTTTTCGCTGGGGCAAGATGTGCGCGCGGTGTCACTGTTTGATTTGATGGGGGAGCTATCAAAAAGTCGTTAACAGAGTGATAGGACGATAGTCGTCAACGATCTATCGTTTGTAATCTCGTACTAAGCCTCCCAACCGATCCAAATCTGCCGATGTGTGCAAACTACTCACAATCACCCGCGTGATGGGGTTACTCTCCGGATAGGGATACGGAAAGCTGGACAATACGCAGTCGGGAGCCACCGCCTCTGCCAAGGCATTGTCGGCCGTGTAGAACACCGGATACTGCGCGATGCTACGAAACAGTGCGAGGGGGGCTACCTGCTGCTGAAAATACGCTACGTTGGCAAAAAGTTGCTGTCGGGCCTGTTGGTAAAGAGACGGCGCGCGTACGAAAGCAAACAGATACGCGGGGGGCAGCGGGGATGCAGCCGTAAAAAATGGAGTCCGCTTTAGACGATCAATAAAATCTACCGGACCCAGCACCACTCCCCCCGGAACTCCAAAGGCTTTGCCCAGTGAACTCACCACCACCACCCGCACGTTGGACTTCGACTGCGCCCGCAGCGCGGCGTAGATGCCCCCTCCCGCCTCGCCAGTCACCCCCAGTCCGTGCGAATCATCCACCAACAGGGTGATTACCCGATCCTCGGGCAGTTGCCCTACCCAGGCGAAGTCGTGCCGAATCGCAAACAGCGGATCCAACGCGTTAGCAACAACCACAATTTCACCGGACGTCGTCGCTATCTTTTCTATGAGGCGCTCCGCCCACGCAGCGAAGTCGCCGTAGGTCGCATCGGCCGCCGTACGCCACACCGCAGGGTGCGTACCGGGAGCGTAAAAGAAGGTAGGTACACTGTGCACCCACTGAATAACCGCTTGTCCGGCCTGGTAGCCCGACGAAAAGGTGAGGGCAGCGGGAGCGCCGGTTAGTTCGGCCAGTAGGTCCTCAGCTTCTTCGTAAATCGCTAATTGCACGTTCGAACCGCGCGAACTGGAATAGACCGTGCCGTAGCGGTCGAAGCCTTCGTGCAACAGTACCCGAAAGTCCTCGTTGTGGCCCATCCCGAGATAAGACGTACCGCTGAAGTACAGACGTTCGTGGTCATCAACCGTGATGGTGCGTCCGGGTAGGCGGTGCGTAAGCATTTTGCTAGACGGTCAATTGCGGCTGGGCGGATAAGAGCGTAGCCCCGGTGCCGTTCACCGGCGGAAACTCCACTCCCGATTCGGTGACCGTTACCCCGGTGGCGATGTCTTCGGCCAGGAGCAGCGCGCCGTCCATATCCACGTAGTCGAGCATCGGGGCCAGGTGGGCAATGGCTGAAATACCCACCGTCGATTCGGTCATGCAACCCACCATTACCTTAAGACCCTGCTGTCGCGCTTCGGTGATCATGCGGCGGGCGGGCGTGATGCCGCCGCACTTGGTGAGCTTGATATTAACGCCGTGAAACAATCCCGCGCACTTCGCTACATCGGCTTCGGAAATGCAGCTTTCGTCGGCCATTAGGGGCAGGACGGAATGTTGCATCACTTCTTTCATTCCGACCAGATTATCGGCGGGCAGGGGTTGCTCAATGAACTCTACGCCTAACTTCTGGAGTGCGCGGGCGTTCCGGATGGTTTCTTCCACGCCCCAGGCGCAGTTGGCATCCACCCGAAACACCGCGTCGGTATGCTTGCGCAGCTCCCGGATAATACCCAGGTCTTCGGAGGTGCCCAGTTTGATCTTGTAGATGGGCCAGCGGGTGTCGCGCAGCTTACGCACCATCACCTCGATGCGGTCGATGCCGATGGTATAATTGGATATAGGCGTCTGGGCCGGATCAAGCCCCCAGAGTTGGTACAGCGGCTGGCCTACCTTTTTACCGTACAGGTCATGGGCCGCCATATCGAGGGCGCAGAGCGCAAAGGGGCTATCTTTCAGGGAGGGCTGAACCGTTTGCCACAGGTGTTCGGGAGTGCCTTGCTCTCCGGCAGGGCGGACTTCGTTAGCCAATAGGTAGCCTTCTATCGTTTCACGAAGGGCACTCAGCGCCGCTTTCATATTTGAGATAGAGGCCCCGTAGTAGTTATTTTCGGTGCTCTGCCCCCAGCCCATCACCGGGTTACCCAGCCCATCCTTATCGGACAATTGTACAACTAAAACCTCTTGCTGACTACGGGTTTCGTAGGAGATGCGGAAGGATTCGCGCAGTTTCAGCGTGAACGGATGAAGAGAAATTTGCATTTTTGCCGGTGCGTAGCCTAAGTGCCAAATGATATCAACAAATATAAGCGCATGAAAGTAAACGAACTACGGGAACGGATAAAGAAGTACCCGCGGGCCGACCTGGAACGACTCACGGTAGAGCTTTACAAGGCCATTCCCAAAGCGAAAAAAGAGGATATGGCGGTAGACGAGCTGATTGCTAATCCTTCGTCAAAGAAAAAGAAGCCGGTGGGCAAGTCTGCCTCTCTGGCTACCCTACGGGAAGAGGTGCCGCGGTTTATCGAGCACGCCGAAGCGCAGTACTACCTGGCTCCCAACCGGGTGGTGCCTAAGGGTGAGCGCAGCAAGTGGCGATTCCGCGTCAAGCGGTGGTATAAAGATTTACAGCAGGAAAAGCTGCCCGACGGCGACTTGGCCAAACAAGCGGAGCTGCTCACGCAACTCTACAACCTGCTTTGTAAAGCCTGTGGCTACCAGTATTTCACGGCCTACGACCCTTTTGAGTCGGTTGGGGTGGCACAAACCGAATTTTACGAATCGGTGCTGCGTCTCAAGTGGGAAGTAGACGATAAACCGGTCTTCGTTAAGACGGGCATCACGCTGGTTGTCGATAACTTCCTGAATCGCTACACGCTGGAAGGAGATTTGATGGAGGTGCTGTTGCAGTTCTTGCCCATTGCTGACCTTCGGTATTTAGCCATAGAAAAAGCCAAGGAACTCATTGCCGAGCATGACTTTCAGCCACCAGCTCCGGAACCTGAGCGTCGCGTCAGAATATTATTCATGGCCGACCGCAGCGATTACCGCAAGCAAGCTAAACACAACAATCTGGTAGAGATGGTTTTCCGCATCCACGCCAAGTTGTTTGAGTTTGAGCAGGGGGTAGCCTACTACCAAGAACACCACTACGAACGGCAACCGGAAGTCAAGCTGTATATACTAATTCGGCTACTCTTTAACGCGCAGCAACCCGATTTGATCGTTCGGGAAATTAATTTGGCTGAAAAAGCAGGAGTTGAACCACGAGAAAACCTTAAAAAATTGCGCGATCACATCGCCAAGGATGGGCAACTGCCGCGCTTCATGAACTGAGAAGAATCAGGAAAGTACAACTACTGCCATTTGCTGCATTTTTTTTATCTTACCAAGTGCAACCTAAAACCCATTATGCTTCTACGACTACTTACGCTCGCTATTTCATTTGCTCTATTAACACCTGCCGCCCAAGGTCAGGATACCACCGCCACCCGCCTGCTGCGTAACCCGGCTATCAGCCAGGACCACATTGCGTTCGCTTATGCCAACGACCTGTGGGTGGCCCGCCACGACGGCTCCAACGCGCGGCGACTCACCACCCACCCGGGTATGGAAACCGATCCCTACTTTTCGCCTGACGGGCAGACGCTGGCCTTCACCGGGCAGTACGACGGCAACATCGACGTGTACACCGTGCCGGTGCAGGGCGGTGCCCCGACGCGCATGACCTGGCACCCCGGCGAAGACCTGGCCCGCGGCTGGACGCCCGACGATAAAATTCTGCTGGCATCCGACCGGGCCCGCGCGCCGCTGGCCACCAACGATCAGTTCTGGACGCTCGGCCGGACCGAAACGCTGCCGCAGCCCTTCCGCGTGCCGCGCGTCACGCTGGGGCAGCACGCACCCGACGGCGAGCGCTTCGCCTACCAGATGGTAGACGCCTGGGAGTCGGAGTGGCGCAACTACCGGGGCGGGCAAAACGGCCCCATCCGCATCGTCGATCTACAAACGCTGGAGGAGGAAAAGGTGCCCTGGGACGGCAGCAACGACAAGAACCCGGTGTGGATCGGCAATATCGTCTACTTTCTGTCTGACCGCAACTACGCCATGAACGTATGGTCGTTCAATCCGGTGAACAAGCAGGTGCAGCAGCAGACGTTCTTCAAGGAGTTCGACTGCAAGCACCTGGCCAGCGGCGGGGGCAAACTCATCTTCGAGTGCGGCGGTTACCTGTACCTGCTCACCTCGAAACAGGGCGAGCCCCAGCGCATCAACGTGCGCATCGATGGGGATTTCGCCTGGGCGCGTCCGCACTGGGCGGAAGTACACGACGACATTCGGGAAGCCGCGGTGTCGCCCACTGGGCAGCGGGCCGTCTTCGAAGCCCGGGGCGACATCTTCACCGTTCCGGCCCAGGAAGGGGCCGTCCGCAATCTTACCCAAAGTTCGGGCGTGGCCGACCGCAGTCCCGCCTGGTCGCCCGACGGTGAGCGCATCAGTTGGTTTTCGGACGCTGGTGGTGAGTACCAGCTAATCGTCGCCGACCAGTACGGTGAGAACCGGAAAGCCATCGCGCTGGACAATCCTACCTTTTACTACACCCCAGTATGGTCGCCTGATAGTAAGCACTTCAGCTTTACCGATGCCAACCGCACGCTGTGGGTCGTTGACGTGGCCAAGGGCGCCGTTACCGAGATAGACAACGAAGGCTTCGCCAACCCCGAGCGAACGCTTTACCCGGTGTGGTCGCCCGACTCCCGCTGGCTGGCCTACCCCCGGCAGCTCGATAATGAGTACAATGCCATCTTCGTGTACTCGCTGCGCGATGAAAAGAGCTACCAACTCACCGACGGCATGTCAGACAGCCGCGCGCCCGCCTGGGACGCCGACGGCAAGCACCTGTACTTTTTGGCCAGCACCAACTACGGTCTCAACGTGGGATGGCTCGACATGAGCAGCATCGAGCGCCCGCTCGACCGGGCCGTGTACGCCGTGGTGCTCTCGGCCGACGACCCCTCACCGGTGCGCCCCCGGAGTGATGAGGAAGCGGAGGAAGAAGACGAGAAAGACGGTAAGAAAGTGCCGCGCGTAACCATTGACCTGCCGAACATCAACCAGCGGATTGTAGCACTGGACATTCCGGTGCGTAGTTACACCGCGCTGCAGAGCGGCGAAGCAGGCACCCTGTTCTTTACCGAACGTATCGCCAACGAAGAAGGGCTCACGCTGCACCGCCATACGCTGGAAGACCAGGAAACTGAGGTGCTGATGAATGAAATAGGTTCGTTTCAGGTAACTTCCGATGGTAAGAAACTGCTCTACGAAACCAATGCGCCACAGTGGGGCATCGTGGAGGCAGGCGCCGACCCGGAAGCCCTGAAGAGCGAACCGGGAACCATCGACACGAAGGGAATGCGCGCTTACGTGGACCCGGCGGCAGAGTGGAAGCAGATCTTCCGCGAAGCGTGGCGCTACCAGCGCGACTACTTCTACGTGCGCAACGTGCACGGGCTGGATATGGACTGGGCCTACACTACCTACGCCCCCTGGGTAAATCACGTGCGCCACCGCTCCGACCTCACCTACGTGCTCGACATTCTGGGGGGTGAAACCGCCGTGGGCCACTCTTTTGTGGGTGGCGGCAGCTATCCGGAGGTAGACGAGGTGCCGGTTGGTCTACTGGGAGCCGATTTTACCCTTACCGGCGGCTACTACCGGATTGAGAAGGTGTACAACGGCGAAAACTGGAATCCCGAACTGCGCGCCCCGCTCAGCGCCCCCGGGGTAAATGTGCAGGCGGGAGACTACCTGCTGGCCATCAACGGGCGTCCGCTGGATGCTAACCAGAACGTTTACCGTTTACTGGCCTACACCGCTGACCAGCCGACCCGCATTACGGTGAATAGCGAACCCACGCTCCGAAACGCCCGCGAACTGACGGTGGTACCGGTAGAAGACGAGGCCGCCCTGCGTCGCTTCGATTGGGTGGAAAGCAACCGCCGCCGCGTGGACCAGCTGTCGGGCGGCAAGTTGGCCTACGTGTGGTTGCCCAACACGGCGGGCGGCGGCTACCGCAACTTCAACCGGTATTATTTTGCCCAGCAAGACAAGGCGGGGGCCATCATCGACGAGCGCTTCAATACCGGTGGATTCGCGGCCGACTACATTGTGGATTTGCTGTCGCGCGAGCTGATGGGTTACTTCAGCAATCCGATTGGCGACAAAACGCCGTTTACCAGTCCGGGAGCGGGTATTTGGGGTCCAAAGGTGATGCTCATCAACGAGATGTCGGGGTCAGGAGGCGATTACTTGCCCTATATGTTCCGGAAGAAGGGCATCGGCCCGCTGGTGGGCACCCGCACCTGGGGCGGACTGGTAGGGATCTGGGACGTGCCTCCGCTGGTGGACGGCGGAACGATCACCGCGCCCCGCGGCGGATTTTTTAACACCGAGGGCGAGTGGGATGTAGAAAATACCGGAACCGCCCCCGATACGTTGGTGGAGCAAACGCCCCGCCTGGTGGCCAACGGCCGCGACCCGCAGCTAGAGAAGGCCGTAGAGGTGGCGCTGGAACTGCTGGAGAAGAACCCGGTAGAGCTACTGGCGCAACCGCCCGACCCGGTACGGGTGCGGCGACCGGAGGAGGGGGAGTAAGTGATGGGATAACTTAAACGAACGCGTTGCAAACGCGCCTGAGAAGCGAGAAAAAGAACGTTTGCGCGAAAACTAAAGGGTAGATGCTAGGGGTAGCGGCGTTTCATATGCATGACCCGAAGAACGCGGATGGTCGTAGGGTTAGGAATATCATATACGATAAAGTATTCTTCACCAGATACAATCCATTCGTGCGTATCAGGAACACGACCTTTGTGACCAAGTAGGGGGAAGGTGTTTAGAATGCGTACCGATGTAATAATGCGGTTAACGAGCCTATCAGCGTACACCGGACTATCTTTAGCAATATGATCTCGTATGCTCTCAATATCTGCTAACGCTTTTGGAGTATATTCAATATTCAAAACCAAGTGCTTTCCAAACTTCCCGTTCAGAAATCATTTTATCAGGGTTATCATCTGCCCATTGTTTAGCTTCGGTGATTTCTTTGACTGCCCAATCATGATACTGCCCGTCAGTCATTGTTTCTGTTTCCTTAAGCGTGTAAGGCTTTTTCTCAGCGATCTTGTTCATAAAGCTAATATAGGGCAAACTCGTCAATTTTCTAAATAGATCGTTAAACCTCCCAGGGCAATCGCGTTTAACTTTTTGAAACGTCATTCTGGAAATTTGCGCAGCGCAGCGAAGCGAATTATCCGGAATCTCCCGCCACGAAGGAGGAGATTCCGGATATTTTTCTACACTTTGTTCCGAAAAATTCCGGAATGACGCCGTTTAAGTTTTAAACGCGATTGCCCTGTTAAACCTCCACCCACTCCTCAGCTAGTTCCCGTTCCGACAAAGAAAACTGCTTGATGTTAGCCGGGTTGATCAGGTCGCTGAGGCTGGCTACGTCCGCTAGCCACTGCTCTTCGGTAACCACGGCGATCTTCTCGAAGTCGGTGTAGTGCTGAAAGGTTTTCTGGGCATCCTTCATGAACGCCGCGATGGAATCGTAGCCTTCCAGGTTTTTCACTTCCACGAGCAACCGTAGTTTGCCCGGCTCCTTGAGGCTATCCTCCATAACGGTGGCCGCCTGATCGATATCGGTTTGCTTCACTTCGCCGTCGATGACCAAACGAATCACGTGGGCGGCGATTTTTTTGATAGTTAACATAGCAGATCGGTTTAAAAAACGAGTGAGTTACTACCGAACAAACCAACTTTCGGCCGATAGGTTTAGCCCCAAGCGGTTCCCTACTGCTTGTCCTTGTGCCGCTGATAAATACGTTCGCGCCGTCGGTACGAGAAGTGCCCGGCTACTAAGCCTACCACTGCCGCCACCAGCAGACGCAAGCCAAAGCCTGACCAACTAAACTGGCCCCAGTTAAAGTCTAGCTCGATGATGTAGAACACCGCGCCCACCAGCGTCCACATCAGCACCCCGTGGGTGAGCACGTAGCGTACCTTCCGTTGTCGGATCACTTCCCAGCGCTGCTGCGCCGCTTCGTCAAAGGAGTTCGGTTGAACCATATTCGGTAGTTATAAGGTATTCTGTAGTACTAATAGTCACCGCACCGCCGCTTCCAGCAGCGTGAACGTTTTCTTATCCGCATCCAGGCGAGCCCGCACTCCCATCGGCAGGGTAGCGTTCTGCTTGATGTGCCCGAACGATAGTCCGTACAGCACCGGGATGCCGAGTCCGGCCAGCCGGTCGTAGAGTACCTGCGCTAGGGAGAGCGAGGTGCTTTCGTCTTTCGCCTCGCAGTCGCTGAACACGCCCAATACCACGCCCGCCGCGGCGGGTAGCTTATCGGGGTCGAGTAGCAACTGAGTCAGCATCCGGTCGATGCGGTAGGGAGCTTCGCCTACTTCTTCGATGAACACCAGCTTGTCGCGCAGGTCCACGTCGTAGGCCGTGCCGCACAGCGAGGTGATGAGCGATAGGTTACCGCCCACCAGCACTCCCTCGGCGGTGCCCGGAGCCAGGGTGATCAATGGATCGACAACTACCGTTGGCGTGGCCGGTTCTTGCCCGTGGGCGGTGAGGGGCACCACCGCTTCGGCCACCGGATTTTCGTAGGTAAGCGAGGCGCGGGGGTTCATGAGCACCTCCCGGAAGTAGCGGGTGGTGTAGTCGTTATAGTCTGAGGTGCCCATCGGGCCGTGGAAACCCACCAGGTTGGCCTGGCCGTACAGGGCGTAGAGCATCGCCGTAATGTCGCTGTAGCCCATGAAAACTTTAGGATTGTTTCTGATCAACTCGTAGTCGAGGTAGGGCAGGATGCGGGCGCTGCCGTAGCCCCCCCGCCCGCAGATGATGCCGTCGATGGAATCGTTGGCGAAGAACTGATTGATATCATCGGCCCGCTGCCGGTCGGTGCCTGCCAGGTAACCCTTGCGCACCAGCATATTGGGAGTGTAGCGTACCTTGAAGCCGAGTTCGGCAAAATGATCGATAGCGCTGCGTAACTGGGTTTCGGTGAGGTAGGTGGCCGGGGTTACCAAGCCAATGGTATCGCCCGCTCGGAGGCGAGGAGGCTTAACGGCTTCGTCCGCAGTGCGGGAGATCGCGTAGGCAACGGGGGACAAAGGGAGGAGCGAGGTGGTAGCCGCTAATCCGCTGATAAATTCTCTTCGGAACATGGGTGGAACAGATTAAGCAGACAAATTGCAAAAAATCGCTCGCACATACCGATTAAACTCGTAATTTTGTGGCGCAAAAGCGTATGGGTGCCCTGTTGAACCGGTGATTGCCTCTAAAATCAGTCCGTTCACCTGTCACTCATTTTTATTTTAATCAATCTACTCAGTAACACCTATATCTCATGGCAGGAAAGAGCACTTTCTCGATGATCAAACCGGACGCGGTGTCCGCCGGTAACACCGGAGCAATCCTTACGATGATAGAAGAAGCGGGGTTCCGCATCGCGGCGATGAAAAAAACTGCCCTCACCAAGCGCAGCGCCGGTAAGTTTTACGAGGTGCACAAAGAGCGCCCCTTCTACGAGGACCTAACCACCTACATGTCGTCGGGGCCGATTGTGGCGCTGGTGCTGGAAAAGGATAACGCGGTGGAAGACTTTCGCAAGCTAATTGGGGCCACCAACCCAGCGGAAGCCGAAGAAGGCACTATCCGCAAGCGGTACGCTACTTCTATTGAGGCCAACGCCGTGCACGGCTCAGATGCTGACGAAACCGCTGAGAAAGAGGCTGAGTTCTTCTTCGAAGACGAGGAAATGTTCTTGAGCTAGGACTGATACCTACCCCTCTCTGCAAACTGATACCAACTGCAGTACTGGTTGGTTAGGTTTCCATTTTGGGCTTAGGAGCCGGTTGCCCTTCCGCTTTAAAGAATACCCGCCGAATCCACTTCGGTAAAAATATCGCTCCCAGCAGCAAATAGGGATAGTACGAGAGCAGTCGCCACAGAATGTTGGTCACAAAGGTGTAGTCGCCCAGAAACTCGGTAAAAAACTGCGAGAAGAAGAATTCGGCCGCCCCGCTGGCTCCGGGAGTGGGCGACACCAGCATCACGATCCACATCATCAGGTGGCGACAGAAGATAAGCAGATGGGTGCTCCAGTTAAGTTCTACGAAGGCAGCCACCAGGCAGTTGAGCATGGCGTAGCGGGCGCACCACACAAAGAACGTTACCAGCAGAATGGTGACCCAGTACTTCGCTCCCTTGTTGCGCAGTTGGTGTGAAGCCAAAATTACCTCATCGCCGTGGTTGCTCAGCGTGTAACGCCACTTCCGTAAGAAACCAATGGAGCCTAACTTGATCAGAAACCACTTAAACCCCCGGGGGCGGATCAGCAGAGCGTAGATCATTACGGCGGTGTAAGCAGAGATGAGCAGGTAGCTAACCAGAAACAACACCTGAAGGCTATCGCCCAGCGGAAGTTGCATGTCGCTGGCCTGCGGAAACAGTTCGTCCTTCGAGTAGATCAGCGCCACCGGCGACATCAGCAGGAAGAAAGAATTGTCCAGAATGGAGGTGAGCATCACGTAGGCCAGTGCCTTGCCAAACTTCAGCCCCTCCTTCATGAGTACCAGTACCACAATGGTGGTGCCGCCCACCACCGAGGGCGTAATGGCCGACGCAAACTCCCACAGGATAATCACGTACAGGCTACTCTCCCAGTTAAGCTCGTGGTTGGTGAGTACTTTGATGCGGTAGAGGTAGCCGGTATCGCGGGCCAGAATCACCAGGATGGCCAGCAGCAGGGGGAGCCAGCGGGCGTCAAGGATTAGTTTAAGCTTGTCAGCCGTAACGTCAGGATCGCTCAAGAACAAGTACGCCACAATGGCGATTCCGATAAGTACTGGAATCCAGATCTTATTCGGATTAAGGGTCTTTACGATTTCCTTTGAGTTAATCTCCATCAACAACGCGCGCGGCTTCGGCTAAACTGATCCAAAAATTATTGTACCCCTCTCCAAGTCGGAGGGCAACGTCTCCTACTTGCAGCAACTCTAAAATCGCCAGAAAGTTAAAAATCACCGCCATCTTGGTGCGGTCTTCCTTCATGATGCTTACGAACGACACCGGTTCGGTAGCCCGGTGTAAGGTAGCTAAAATAAACTCCCGTTGGGTCTCAATGGTATACGGATATTGCACCACCTGGTGGGGCCGTTCTTGCTGCTTGAGTTCGTAGCGCTGCGTAACGCGCTGCAGCACCTTGAGTAGCTTGTACAGGGTCAGGTCCTGTAGCTCAGCTTCCTCGTTGGCCGTCGCCGACAGCATCTCCAGTTCGCTTACCACATTGCCCCGAGGGTGGCGCTGCAGTCGTTCTTCTTCCAGGTTGGCCAGGTCCTGTACCACCGACTTGTACTTTTTGTACTCCAGCAGGTGCCGCACCAGTTCTTCGCGGGGGTCTACCTCTTCGCCCACCTCGTTCACCACCGGGCGGGGCAGCAGCATCTTGGCCTTGATCCGCATCAGGGTAGCGGCCACCAGGATGAACTCGCTGGCCACCTCGATGTTCAGTTGTTCTAAGTCGTGGAGGTAGCCTAGGAAGTCGTTGGTGATCGTCGAGATTGGAATGTCGTGGATATCCAGTTCGTCACGCTCTATGAAGAACAGCAGCAGGTCGAAAGGGCCCTCAAACAGGGGCAATTTAATCTCAAAGCTCACGGTAGGGAAGTTAGCAGGGTAGGGAAGAACAGATGCTACGCTTAACGGGGGCGTTACCTCCGGGGTTGAACGAAATCGCGACGGGCTTGGTTGATCGACACAACCGGAAGCCCCTGAAGCCTGGCAAATTTATTATATATTGCAGGCAATCCTCTCATAAGGTAAGGAAAAGACAGTAGTAGAGGATGTAAAGTTATCCGCGAAGAGATGAAAGATTCATTGTAGCATCGTTAGGGACTGTCCCATGCTATGGAGAAAGTGGATGCGTGCGAGAAGCACAAGGTTATCCGGCAACGCCAGATCGAAATACAAGTCTAAAAACATTCACCCTAGCGCGTGGTTTTTCCTATGTCAGTTAGAACAGGAGTACTATGATGATCCAACCCGGCCCCCTGCTGGCCCAAGTCAATGAGCCTTCCGACCTAAATAATCTAAGCGCCGAACAGCTGGTTCGCCTTTCTGAAGAGCTTCGGCAGTTTATCGTCGACAACGTTTCGGTGTACGGCGGCCACTTCGGAGCCAGCCTGGGCGTGGTAGAACTTACCGTGGCCCTGCACCATGTGTTCAACACTCCCTACGACCAACTGGTGTGGGACGTGGGGCACCAGGCCTACGGACACAAAATTCTGACCGGGCGGCGCGATAATTTTCATACCAACCGCCTTTACGGGGGGCTGTCGGGCTTCCCGAAGCGCAGCGAAAGTGCGTACGACACCTTCGGCGTAGGCCACTCGTCTACCTCTATCTCAGCCGCCCTGGGCATGGCCGTAGCTTCACAGTACCAGGGAATCAACGACAAGCAGCACATTGCCGTGATTGGCGACGGAGCCCTGACCGGCGGTATCGCCTTTGAGGCCATGAACCACGCGGGGGTGGCCAACTCCAATCTGCTAATCGTGCTCAACGACAACTGCATGTCGATTGACCCCAACGTGGGGGCACTGCGCGACTACCTGACCGACATTACCACCTCGCAGACCTACAACAAGGTAAAGGATGATGTGTGGAAGCTGCTGGGCAAGGTGAGTAAGTTCGGTAAGAGCGCCCAGGAGGTTGCCTCCAAGCTGGATACCAGCATCAAAACCTTTCTGTTGCGCAATAGCAACCTGTTCGAGTCGCTCAACCTGCGCTACTTTGGGCCCGTCGACGGGCACGACGTGAACCACCTGGTGAGCGTGATGGAAGACCTCAAGAAGATTCCGGGTCCCAAGATTCTGCACTGCCTCACCGTGAAGGGCAAGGGCTACCTGCCCGCCGAGAAGAACCAAACCCAGTGGCACGCGCCCGGTAAGTTCGACAAGCTTACGGGTGAAATTCGCAAGAAAGTGTACGACACCCCGCAAGCCCCGAAGTATCAGCAGGTGTTTGGCCATACCATTGTGGAGCTGGCCGAGCAGAACGATAAGATTGTGGGCATTACGCCCGCCATGCCGTCGGGTTCCTCACTGAATATTATGATGAAGGCCATGCCCGACCGGGCCTTTGACGTAGGCATTGCCGAGCAGCACGCCGTTACTTTTTCGGCAGGCTTAGCTACGCAGGGGCTAATTCCGTTCTGCAACATCTACAGCACCTTTATGCAGCGGGGCTACGACCAGGTGGTGCACGACGTGTGCATTCAGAAGCTGCCGGTAATCTTCTGCCTGGACCGGGCCGGGGTAGCCGGAGCCGATGGGCCTACCCACCACGGCGCCTACGATTTGGCGTATATGCGCTGCCTGCCCAACATTGTGGTGTCGGCGCCCATGAACGAAGCCGAGCTGCGCAACCTGATGTATACCGCTACGCTCTATAAAGACGGCGCTTTCTCGATCCGCTACCCCCGCGGGCAAGGCGTGATGCCCAATTGGCGCACCTCGTTCAAGGAAATTGCGGTGGGCACCGGCCGGTGCGTTCAAGAAGGGGAAGAAGTGGCTATCCTGACTATTGGCCACGTGGGCAACTACGCCGTTGCCGCTTGCCAGCAACTGGCCGACGAAGACGTGCACCCCGCGCACTACGACCTACGCTTCGTGAAGCCGCTGGACGAAGAACTGTTGCACGAAGTTTTTGGCCGGTTCAAGCACGTGATTACAGTAGAGGACGGCTGCCTGATGGGCGGCATGGGCAGTGCGGTGCTGGAGTTTATGGTGGATAATGGCTATTCGGCCTCGGTGAAGCGGCTGGGCATTCCGGACCGGGTGGTGGAGCACGGCGAACAACTGGAGCTGCACCGCGAGTGCGGCTACGACCCCGACGGCATCGCGCAGGCGGCGCGGGAATTGTTGGGAGTGGGCGTGCTGTAGTTTAGTGCTCTTGATGCTGTCGTTAATCCTGCGCCCTTTGCTTGAGCGATAATCAACCGATTAAACGGATTTCTGCCTTCCAACAAGCCCGGCGAAATATATGCTGCACGCTGCTCCTGCCGTATTGCCCCCGTCTTGTTCCTCAAATAGATACTCTTTGGATGTGTAGCCTCGGTAGTGTTACCTTAGTAGGTGTAGCATTAGTAGGCAGTGGCACCAGGTGGTCCTTCTTCCCTTGGCCTGCTTGATTAACACTACCATGCGATCAGGTTATTCTCTACCTCCGTTCAACCTCAATAACTTTAAGGATGCCAAGCGGTTGATCATGTACGAAACAAACTTAAAAACCTATGTGGAAAGAAGAGAACAACGCCCTAAATAGAGACTTTGAGTTTACGGACTTCGTCGCTGCTTTCGGCTTCCTGACGCGCGTGGCGCTGGTGGCCGAAAAGATGAACCACCACCCGCACATCACCAATGTGTATAATCAAGTCGCCCTCACCCTCAGTACCCACGACGCGGGTAACACTGTTACCGACAAAGATCGGAAGCTAGCCGCAGCGATTGACAAGCTGGTGTGAAAGGATGCCGTTGACCGAATAACTTGATAGCTACGTGAACGGACAATAGTTGCTAGCATCCAGCATCTGATCCCCTAGAAACTTATGGCAGAATTCCCTGAAACCGCCGCGTTGTTTCTGGTGCCTACTCCCATCGGTAACCTAGAAGATATCACCCTGCGGGCGCTACGCATCCTGCGGTCGGTCGATGTGATCCTGGCTGAAGATACCCGTACCTCGGGTCGGTTGCTCAAGCACCACGAGGTAGCCACCAAGATGCAACCCTACCATGCCTTCAACGAGCACCGTTCGGTGGCGGCGTTGGTGGCGCGTTTGCAAGGCGGCGAGCGCATGGCTCTGATCAGCGACGCGGGCACTCCGGCCATCTCCGATCCGGGCTTTCTGCTGGTGCGCGCCTGCCTGGAAGCTGAGGTGGCCGTTGAGTGCCTGCCCGGAGCTACGGCCTTCGTGCCCGCGCTCGTAAAATCAGGGCTACCCAGCGACCGCTTCGTGTTCGAGGGATTTTTGCCCCCCAAAAAAGGGCGACACACGCGCCTGCAGCAGCTGGCCGAAGAACCCCGTACGCTCATCTTCTACGAGTCGCCGCACCGGCTGGTAAAAACACTGGGGCAGTTGGCCGAGTATTTCGGAGAACGCCGCGCGTCGGTGTCACGAGAATTAACTAAATTGCACGAAGAGACGCGCAACGACACCTTGGCCGCGTTAGCAGAACACTATACCACCACTCCCCCCCGGGGCGAAATTGTGATTGTTGTTGAAGGCAGATAAGCTCCCGTTCCCCCAGCATAAATACTACCTGCTCACCCTGTCTGTTGGCAGCGCCCTGCTGTTCTGGCTCGGCTGGCCGGTGAAGCCTTTTCCGTTTCTGCTGTTCATCGCCATGGCGCCGTTGTTCGCCATCGAGCAGCGCGCCTCGTACGAGCACTACCGCCACCCGGGGCGCGTGTTCTTCGGCTATACCTACCTCACCCTATTTCTGTGGAACGTGCTTACCACCTGGTGGGTGTACCACTCTACGGCGGTGGGGGCGGTGTTTATGCTGCTGGCCAACTCCCTGCTGATGAGTATTCCGTTCGTGCTGTTTCGCCTCACCAAGCGGGCGGCGGGCGCGGGCTGGGGCTTCTTCGGGTTCGTGCTCTACTGGATCACCTTCGAGTACGTGCACCTGAACTGGGACGTGTCGTGGCCCTGGCTCACGCTGGGCAATGGCTTCGCTTCCTTTCCGGAGTGGGTGCAGTGGTACGAATATACGGGCGTGTTCGGCGGCACCCTGTGGCTGCTACTGGGCAACATCGCCTTCTACTTCGTGTTTCTGCACGACGGCGCGCTGTGGCGGGGTTTTATCCGCTGGCGCAGCCTCACCTACATTCTTCTGTGGATTGCCCTGCCGGTTGTCTATTCGTACATAACTTACCTTAACTACGAAGAAGTGGGAGAGGAGGTAGAAGTGGTGGTGGTGCAGCCTAACATCAATCCCTACACCGAGAAGTTTGCCGATGGCGATGCCTTTATCCCCTACGCAGAGCAGGTGGATCGCTTCGCCGCCCTGGCCGAGCAGCAGATTACTCCCCAGACCCAGTTTGTGCTCTGGCCCGAATCGGCCTTCGACGGAGCCTACTGGGAACCTACCTTCGCGGATACCGACGTCTACCAACGCATCATGGCCTTTAAAGAGCGAAATCCGGAGGTGTCGTTGGTGACAGGTATGACCTCCCTGATCCGCTACGATCTGCCGGGCGACGTTACGCCCACCGCCCGCTACAACGAAGACATCGGATCGTACGACGTGTTTAACACCGCCTTCTTTGTGCCCGACCGGGGCGATGCGTTGTTCTACCATAAATCGCGGCTGGTGCCGGGCGTAGAGATTATGCCGTACCCCAAACTGTTGGGCTTTCTGTCTACGCTCATCTTCGATCTGGGGGGCACCTCGGGCGGCTTCGGACGGCAGGCTGAGCGCACCGTACTGTACAATGCCGACTCGCTGGGCGGCGCTCCGGCTATCTGTTACGAATCGATCTACGGCGACTACCTCACGCGCTTCGTACGCAACGGGGCGCAGATGATCTTTATCATCACCAACGACGGCTGGTGGGGCAACACCGCCGGGCATAAGCAGCACCTGCACTACGCCACCCTGCGGGCAATAGAAACGCGCCGCAGCGTAGCCCGCTCGGCCAACACCGGCATCTCAGCCTTCATTGACCAGCGGGGCGATATTCATCAGGCTACCAAGTATTGGGAGCAAGACGTGATCCGAGGCAGCATCCGGGCCAATAACGAACTCACCTTCTACGCCCGCCACGGCGACTACCTGGCCCGCACCGCCGCCTGGCTGGCGGTATTTGTGCTGCTGGCTGCCCTGGTGAAGGGAAAAATTTCCAGGTGACAAACCACCAACTTATGAACCTAGAAGAAATTCTGCAACAGACTATTACTGTCACCAAACAGGCCGGGGACTTTATGCAAGAAGAGGCCCGGACGTTTACCCTCTCTGCCGTTGAGTACAAGGGCAAGAACGACCTGGTGTCGTATGTGGATAAAGAAACTGAGAAGATCTTAGTAGCGGGCTTGCGCGAACTGCTGCCTGAGGCCGGATTTATCACGGAAGAAGGCACCACCACCGTAGGGCGCGCCGAGCGCTATAACTGGGTGATCGATCCTATCGACGGCACCACCAACTACGTGCACGGCCTGCCCCTGTACTCGAGCAGCATCGCGCTGATGGACGGCGATGAGGTGGTGCTTGGCGTCATTAACGAACCCAACCACGGCGAGTGCTTTTACTCCGTCAAGGGCGGTCCGGCTTATCTAAACGATACCGAAATCAAGGTATCTCCGGTGGGTGAGCTAGCCAAAAGCCTGCTGGCGACCGGCTTTCCGTACTCTAAGTTTAAGGATATGCCGGTGTACATAGAAATTGTACAGGACTTGATGCAGTGCACCCATGGGTTACGCCGAATGGGCAGCGCCGCGGTGGACTTGGCTTACGTAGCCTGTGGCCGCTTCGAGGGCTTCTTCGAATATAACCTGAAACCCTGGGACGTGGCGGCCGGAGTGTTCTTGGTGCAGCAGGCGGGGGGCACAGTGACCACCTTTAGCGGCACCGACAATTATATTTTCGGGGGCGAGTTGGTCTGCGGGGGAACGATCCACCCGGAGTTTCTAAAGCTTATTCAGGGATACTGGTACCGGGGGAAAGAATACTAAGAAGGCAATTTAATACCTTCGGCTTCCAGCAGCTCAGCCAGCGAAAATGAATAGGTGCCTAACAAGTTCACCGGCTTGCTCCAGTCTTTGGTAAGCCAATCTTGTTGCGGATATGCAACGCTCACCTTGCGGGTTTTGGTGAAAAACCAAATTATCTCTTTCACGCCAAACTCAAAAAGCTTTTCAGTTTTTAGGTGATAATAGTCTGCCGAAGCGTTAAAATTACTCGTCTCGGCGTTAGTATCCACCTCAATAACCGCCCGGGGCGGGATAGCGAAGTATTTGTTTTTCAACGGGGTTTTTTGCAACAATGCTTTATCGTACAAAGCGATGTCGGAGGATAAATTGCTTCCAGTATCAACGTGCAAACCAATCTCGTTAGTAACAATACGATATTTGCTTTTATCTACCTGATGGTACAAATGGTCAAGCAGTACCGAAACTACCAAGCCTTGCACATCGCTACACCCCATAATATCTTCTAGTTTTTTCTGACCGGCTAGCACTTCCCGGTAACCTCGATAATAAATGGGTTGACCGTCGATTTCTTCGTAGATAAGCGATTCGGGGACACTTTCTGCTACTAACGCTTCTTTTTCCATACTGATTTACTTCACTTCTTCGTAATCAACGTACTCGCCGCCCTTGAAATCCTGCGTACTGCGCGCTTTCTTGTCTTCCGGGGGAACATGGTCGACGTGGATACGGCCGTCGGGCGTACTTTGGCGGCGTTGCTGCTGTTCGCGCCGGTACTTGGGGCCAAACTGATTCTTGCGGGCGTACTCCTCCTGCATGCGGCGCGCGTGCGCAATCGGGAAGAATATCTTGAGCACAAAATTACTCGCTTTATAAACGATGTAGATAAACAGGATGGTGATCAACAGAAACTTCAGCATAACATACAAAGGGTTGCGGAAACGGACGCCGGTTCCTAAAATACGCAAACAACAACAAATCGGCAACTTAAGGGCTAAACCCATTCGCTACCGTTCGTATTCAATCAACGTTATTTGGACGGGGTTGGTTTGCTTCGCCCTGCCTCACTCAAAATCCTCGTACAGTAGGTACTGCTTGCGCTTAGCCCGGTAAGCATCTAGGTCGGCCTGCCAGCTTTGGGTGATGTCTGCTTCGGTTTGGCCCGCGGCGATCTGCTGCTGCAGGGTTTCGTTGCCCGCCAGAATCCGAAAGGTGGCCGTCAGAAAAAAGTCTTTGTCCGAAATGCCGGCCGCCCGGGCCTGCTCGTGCGCTCGCAGCACGTACTTCAGGGTAAAGTGGTCGAGCTGCTCAACCTGTCGCAAGTCGGCCCCGTAGCAGCGCTGGTTCTCGTGCTTGGGCTTGGTCACCACTCCCGGAATGGCCCGCGGCACAAATGTAAACGTATCGGCGGCGCTGCCTACCTCAGCGAAGGCGCGGTTCGGGTGCCCGTACCCCTGAAACGGAAAGTCGGTGCCCCGCCCCAGCGTGACCACCGTGCCCTCGAGCAAGCACAGCGCCGGATACAGGTTTACCGCCTGATCGTTGGGCAGGTTGGGCGAGGGGCGCACCGGCAAACTGTAACGGTCGCGGTGGGAGTAGTTCTCCACCGAGATCACCGTCAGGTCGGTCTGCACACTATCGGTGAGCCAGCCCTCACCGTTGATCATGTTCGCCAGCTCGCCCACCGTGAGGCCGTGCACCACCGGAATGGGATGCATCCCCACGAACGACTCCACCCCGGGCTGTAGCACGGGGCCGCCCACGTAGAAGCCGTTGGGGTTAGGGCGATCTAGCACCAGCATCTTTATGCCTTGCTCGGCGCAGGCTTCCATCACGTAGTGCATGGTACTGATGTAGGTGTAGAAGCGCGCGCCCACGTCCTGAATATCAAAAATTACGATGTCGACGCTATCCAACTGTGCGGGGGTAGGCTTCTTGTTTTTGCCGTAAAGCGATACGATGGGTAGCCTGGTGGTGGGGTCGGTACTGTCGTTGATGAGGTCGCCCGCCCCTGCTTCGCCCCGGAAGCCGTGCTCGGGAGCAAATATCTGCTTCACGTTGACGCCAAGGGCCACGAGCGAATCTACCAGGTGGGTTTCGTTGATTAGTGAAGTGTGGTTCACCACCAGTGCCACAGACTTATCTTTTAGCAGAGGTACGTAGGCATCGGTTTGGTAGGCCCCCGGGCGAATGGGGTCGGCTGTCTCCGGCGGGGTATCTTGTTGGGTAGTCTGCGACTGGCAAGCGTAGGCCACTAGCAACAGCAGGCTCAAAATAGTATTTCTGTTCATCAGTTAGTTCGTTTATCGATTGGGCCGATCACCAAATGTATTGCAAATCAGCGAAATGTTCGTGTACTTTACCCGCAACCTTCCGGCCAACCCCCGCGTTTCTACCGCCCAATCTACTTCCGCTCGTTTGAACCTCTCCTACTTTATATCTAAAAAGATCAGTCAGGCCGAAAGCAAATCCTTTTCGTCTACCATTAATAAGATTGCTATCGCCAGCATCGCGGTAGGTCTGGCCGTGATGATGATCTCCTTCCTAATCTTGGATGGCTTTCGCCGCGAGGTGAAGGACAAAATCTATTCTTTTAGCGGACACATTCAGGTCACCAAGTACTCGCTCGATAACTCTATGCAGGAGGAGCCCGTCTCTACCAACAACCTGCTGTATCGGCAACCCGAACGCTTTGGCGCGGTAGACCACGTGCAGGTGTTTAGCCACAAGGCGGGTTTGCTTAAAACGCAAGACGAGGTACTGGGCGCGGTAATCAAGGGCATCAGCACCGACTTCGACAGCATTCGCTTCCAGCCCAACGTTAGCCGAGGGGGCTTTATCCGCTTCGACAGCAGTGGCTACTCTACTGACGTGCTGATCAGTCAGAAGATTGCCAATACCCTGCGGCTGGACACCGGCGACAACGTGCGGATGTACTTCATCGACCCGCCCAACAATCGGATTCGCAAGTTGCACGTGCGGGGCATCTACGACACGGGCATCGAGGAGTTCGACGATCAGGTGATTTTGGGGGATATCGGCATGATTCAGCGCCTCAACGACTGGCCTGACTCGCTGGTGGGGGGCTTTGAGGTTTTTGTAAAGAATAATGATCAAGTAGATCAGGCGGAAATAGCCCTGCAGGATGAACTGGATTACAGTCTGTTCGTAGAAAAAGTGAGTGATAAGTACGTCCAGATTTTTGAATGGCTCGACCTGATCAACAACAACGTAGTAATCTTTTTGGTACTGATTCTGTTTGTGGCCTGCTTCAACATTACCAGTATTCTGCTGATTCTGATTATGGAGCGCACCCAGATGATTGGGATACTAAAGGCACTGGGCGCCAAGAACGGCCAGATTCGCCGCATTTTCACCTACAACGGCCTGCTACTGGTATTGAAGGGCATGCTCATCGGCAATCTGATCGGGATCGGCTTCGGGTTGCTGCAGTCGCACTTCAAGATTATCCCCCTCGACCCCGAAAACTACTACATGAGCTTTGTGCCCATCCAGTGGGACTTTCTAACGATTTTGCTGCTCAACGTGCTCACCTTTGTGGTGGTGGCGCTGGTGCTGGGCATTCCTACCATCGTGATTCTGCGCATCGACCCAATCAAGGCTATTCGGTTTGACTAGGTGATGAATAATGAGTAATGACTGATGAATAATAGTTGTCTTAATTCATTAGTCATCATTCACTATTCATTAATCTCGTACTTTCGAAACCTACTGCGCACCTTCATCAGGATTACACCGCCGAACGCCTCCCAGAAGATTTTGCTCGACATCTTTGACACTCCGCGCGTGCGGTCGGTGAAGATGATGGGCACCTCGGTGATCTTAAACCCGTACATCCAGGCGTTAAACTTCATAGAAATCTGGAAGGCGTAGCCCACAAACTGCAGCCGGTCGGGGTCGATGGCCTCCAGCACCCGCCGCCGGTAGCACTTGAAGCCAGCGGTAGCGTCGTTGATGGGCATGCCGGTGACCCAGCGTACGTACTGGCTGGCAAAGTACGAGATCAGCACCCGCTTGATGGGCCAGTTCACCACGTTTACCCCCGTTACGTAACGCGACCCGATAGCCAAATCGTAGCCCTGCTTAGCGCAGGCTTCGTGGAGCCGCACTAAATCTTCGGGGTTGTGCGAAAAGTCGGCGTCCATTTCAAAAATATAGTCGTAGCCTTGCTGGATAGCGTGGCGAAAGCCGGTAATGTATGCCGTCCCCAAGCCCTGTTTGCCGGGCCGCTCGAGCAGGTGCAGCTGGTCGGGATAGGTGGCTTGTAGTTCGCGCACAATGTCGGCTGTGCCATCGGGAGAGTTGTCGTCTACGATGAGCACCTCGAAGGGTAACGGCAGCGAGAAAATAGCCTGCAGCAACAGGGCGATATTTTCTTTTTCGTTGTAGGTAGGAATGATAACCAGGCTGCGGTTGGTGCTCACGAAGTAGAATTAGGATAAAAGTCCAAAAATAGCCAGCTTCCCCCGATAAAAAAAGTGTCTATCTCGCACGACTACTCTCGCATGAACGTAACCGCCAACCAACTTCCCTGCATCTTCTTAGACCGCGACGGGGTCATTAACCGCGACCGGGTGAACTACGCCTACCGGCTAGAAAACTTTGAGATTCTACCCCGGGTGCCCGCAGCCCTGCGCCGCCTCAAGGCAGCGGGCTACCTACTGGTGGTGGTCACCAACCAATCGGGCATCGCCAAGGGCATCTATACCCGGGCGCAGATGCAAACCTGCCACGACTTTATGAACATGGTGACCGGACACTTGGTAGACGAAATCTACTCCGCCCCCCAC
>JBASAY010000126.1:0-6092 GCA_049650865.1 Tunicatimonas sp. | reverse complement strand
ACGGAAACGGAAACGGAAACGGAAACGGAAACGGAAACGGAAACGGAAACGGAAACGGAAACGGAAACCAACGGCGGCATCACCGGCCACCACAACCCCATGTTGCACGACAACGTATCGCGCATCGTCCGGTGGTACAAGGGCCGGATCACGTTCGAGTCGCGGAAAACCAGTCCCGATTTTGCCTGGCAAACCCGTTTTTACGATCATATTATCCGCAACAATACCGCGCGGCACAGAATCCGCACGTACATAGAAAACAACCCGACGAACTGGAAGGAAGACCGATTCTATTTACGCCAATGAATCAACGATGGTCGACCATGCGTTTCTGGGCAAACCTTTAGCATCCGAATCCCTCGCATCCCAACAAAAATTAGTAGCTTTACGCCGTTTCAGCAGAAAAGCCCACCCGTACGCGCATGCAAGCACTATCCGACCGAATCAAGAACCTAGAAGAATCGGCCACCCTGGCCATGGCCGCCAAAGCCCGCGAACTGAAAGCCCAGGGCCACGACGTGATCAGCCTCAGCCTGGGCGAGCCCGACTTCCCCACCCCAATACACATTCAGGAAGCCGCCAAAGCCGCCATCGACGAGGGCAAGTACTTCGGCTACCCCCCGGTGCCGGGTTACCCGGACCTGCGGCAGGCGATCGTCGATAAGTTTAAGCGCGACAACAACCTAGAATACACTCCGAACCAGATTGTGGTATCTACCGGAGCCAAGCAATCGCTGGCCAACGTGATCCAATGCCTGGTGAACCCGAGCGATGAGGTGATTATCTTTGCTCCCTACTGGGTAAGCTACGCGGATATCGTGAAACTAGCCGGGGGCGTGCCCGTACCCATCACCAGCACCATCGAGAACAACTTCAAAGCTACCGCCGAGCAGCTCAGCAGCGCAATTACTTCCCGCACCAAAGCCATCATGTATTCTTCGCCCTGCAACCCCACCGGCGGCGTGTTCAGCAAAGCCGAACTGCGGGCCATTGCCGAAGTGGTGACCCAGCACGACGACCTCTACGTGCTGGCCGACGAGATCTACGAGTACATCAACTTCGCGGGTGACCACGTGAGCATCGCCAACCTGCCGGGCATGTACGAACGCACCATCACGGTAAACGGCCTGTCAAAGGGCTTCGCCATGACGGGCTGGCGCCTAGGTTACATCGGAGCCCCCGAGTGGCTAGCCAAGGCCTGCAATAAGTACCAGGGGCAGGTCACCTCGGGGGCCAACAGCATCGCGCAGCGCGCCGCCATTGCCGCCCTCACCGGCGATATGAAGCCGACGCACGACATGGCCGACGCCTACCTGCGCCGTCGCGACCTGGTGATTGAACTGCTCAACGACATTCCGGGAGTAAAAACCTACGTGCCCAACGGCGCCTTCTACATCTTTCCCGACATCAGTCACTACCTTGGTAAGTCCAACGGGGGATCAGCTATCAAGGATGCTGACGATCTGTGTATGTACCTGCTGGAGAAGACCCAGGTATCGCTGGTGACCGGCGCGGCCTTCGGAGCTCCCCACTGCATCCGCTTGTCTTACGCCGCCTCCGACGACCAACTGCGCGAGGCCATTCGGCGGATGAAGGAAGCGCTGGCGCAGTTGCAGTAGAAAAGTGCCATAAGCCATATGCTTTCCTAGTTGCTGCTGATGGAATCCTCATTTGACCTCCTGTTTGATACGTTTGCTCGGCACCGGGTGCTGATTGTTGGCGACGTAATGGTGGATGCCTACGTATGGGGGCGAGTAGAGCGCGTGTCGCCCGAAGCTCCCGTGCCCGTGGTGCGGGTAAACCGCCGCGAAAGCCGACTGGGGGGAGCGGCCAACGTGGCGCTCAACGTACAGGCGCTGGGAGCCACTCCGCTGCTGTGCGCGGTGGTGGGCACCGACGCTCCGGGCGATGCCTTTCGGCAACTGTTAGTAGATCAGGGCATCGCCACCGACTATGTGGTGAGTAGTTCCGAGCGTACTACTACGGTAAAAGAGCGCGTAATCGCGGGGCCGCAGCAGGTAGTCCGCATTGATGACGAGCACGACCACCTGCTCAGCGACAGCGAACGAGAGGCATTGCTCTCCGCCGCCGATCAAGCCCTGGTGCAAGCCGATGTGGTGATCTTTCAGGACTACGACAAGGGAGTGCTTAGCGAAGCGGTGATCCGACACATCACGGAGCGGGCGCAGCAGCGGGGCATTCCGGTAGCGGTAGACCCCAAGAAGCGTAACTTTTTGCACTACCACAACGCTTCCCTCTTCAAACCCAACCTAAAGGAGCTTCGGCAGGGGTTGCAGCAAGAGCGCCTGGCGCTGCACCACGAAACCTACGCCCCGCTGCACAGCGAACCGGCGGCCATTCGGGAGGCGGCCGCCACGCTGCGCGGACTGTTGCACCACCAAATTACCCTGATCACCCGGTCTGAAAAGGGCGTTTTCATCGATACCGATACGGATGAAGCTCACTTTATGCCAGCGCACGTGCGGCAAATTGCCGATGTGTCGGGGGCGGGCGATACGGTGATTAGCATTGCGGCGCTGTGTTTGGCTTCGGCCGCGCCACTGCCCACCCTGGCTGCCCTGGCGAATCTGGGGGGGGGCATCGTATGCGAGTATACCGGAGTGGTACCCATCAGCCGAGATCGGCTGCTTACCGAAGCCAACGAACATCTGGCGGGTGGAGTGAAAGGTTAGTCGGTAGGTTAGTCGATAGTCGACAGTCCATAGTCGATAGCCTACCGTGGACTATGGACTATCAACTATTGACGACTCGCCTATGTACCTCCCAAACCAGCAATCCTCCCACGGCGGTGTACTCGAGTGTGGTAACCCACAGGTTCTCCGAAAACCCATTAGCGGTATAGCCGACATAAGAAAAGAAGATAAGGCCCGACCAAAGCAGCGCGTAGCGATAGGGAGTAAAGACGCTGAACGCCAGCAGCGGGGTTACGTACCAGGGGTGCACCGTGGTCGACAGCAGCAGATAGATCAGCCATACCCCACCGAAGGCAGCCAGTAGATGCCGCTCACGCTCTCGCAACGTGTATAGCACAATTCCCAAGAAGGTGAACGCGGCTAGCCAGGGTCCGGCCGATTGGATGATGTTATATCCTTTTCGGTAAAACCCCACCTCGCGCACGAGGTAGTAGACACTCGCGTTGAACTCGAACTTCTGGAAGTAAAGCCCCACACTATCGCGCATGCCGACGAGCAGTTCGGGGGTGACCAGCGGCAGAAACAGCGTCACCGTCGTGATGCCTACCACGGCGTAGAAGAGCGCCGCCCTCTGCCAGCCCAACCGACGCAGATAAAGCGGCAGAAAAATCAGAGGAACCAACTTGGTGCATACCGCCAGGGCCAGGGCTACTCCTGACAGAATTAGTTTCTGCTGCCGAAGCAGGTACACGCTGCCCAGCACGAACGTGATCATCAGTGCCTCGAAGTGCAGGTTGCCGGTGAGTTCGATAATCACCAACGGGTTGAGCGCGTAGAGCAAGATGGTACGGGGCGGCGGTTGATAGGGGGGCTTCTTTTTACCTTGGATGGTTTGAAGAAAGGGAATGTTGAACAAGGAATGATGAATACTGAATGATGAAATTCTTGCTATTTCACTTCGCCCGTGCGACGGACCGTATTCATTATTCCTTGTTGGGTGTCGCCGCAAATATGGTTCGGTGTTCAACAGGCGCATCAGCAACCACAGCGTGAGCAGTTCGGCGGCGAAGATTATTAGCCGAATGATGATGGCGCTGCCCCGCACCGAGGTGGGCGATGCCCAGGCCGCCAGGGCAAACACCGCCTGGTTCACCAGAGGATAGATGGTGTAGTAATCCGGGGAGTTAAGCCGGTCGTAGAGCGCTTGATTAATGCCGAGGGCGGTTACGTTTCCTTCACCCGCAATAATCTCCGAAGGTAAGTAAGCAAAGGGATCGTAGCCTTGCGCGAGCAGTCGGCCGTCCCACACGAAGCGGTAGATATCGTCTGACAAATTAGGCATTGCCGGAATAAGGACGGCACGTACCACTACGGCTACTACCAGCAATTGCTTCACCCGTTGGGGCGTTTGCGCCAACCGGTAGCAGAGCAAATAAGCAGCAAACGCTAGCGAATAGAGCAGCAGTAGGTTGGCAGTATCATTTCGCCCCACCAAATATCCCAAGCCGACGATACTGGCGGTAAGAACAAAAACTGCCGAGGCAACAAAAAAGGTACGTGTCAAGCGAATGAGGACGGTAAATTGAGATATACGGTCAAGAGTTAAGTAGCGGCTTCTATATACTGTTAGTCGGGCGATTAGCCGTAAATACTGACAACGGAAATCACAATTACAATAGTATATTTTTCAACGATAGGCCGCAAATGGTACATTTGTCTTTGCATTACCTTATATTTGTCGTCAATTTATTAGTTATCAACCAATTTTATCGAATGAGATCAATTCTACTAAGCCTTGTTCTGCTATTAGGAATAAGCGGGGCGCTTTACGCCCAAGACCTTACCGTATCGGGTACGGTAACTGATGGCGGCGGTGAACCCGTCCCAGGAGCGAACGTGTTGCTTAAAAACACGACCGTAGGTACCGTCACCGACATTGAAGGCAACTATCGCTTACCGGTTTCTGATGCAGACGACGCGGTGCTGTCCTATTCATTCATTGGGTACGGTACCATCGAGGAAGAGGTAAACGGCCGTTCTACTATCAATGTCACATTGGCCGACGACGTGTCGCAACTCTCTGAAGTGGTAGTGACTGGCTACGGCTCGCAAAACAAACGGGACCTGACCGGCAACATTGCCAGTGTGTCGGGCGAAGAGCTCGAGAACATTCCGGTGCCCTCGCTGGAGCAGGCCATGCAGGGTCGCGCCGCGGGAGTATTTATCGAGTCGAACAGTGGTAAGCTGGGGCAGGGCATCAAGGTCCGCGTCCGCGGTTCATCGTCCGTTACGGCCAGCAACCAGCCGCTCTACGTGGTGGATGGTATTCCCATCACCTCGCAGAGCCAGTCGAACCCAACGGCCAACTCGGACACCAACCCCCTGGCCGACATTAATTTTAATGACGTGGAATCGGTTGAAGTGCTCAAAGATGCATCAGCGGCGGCCATTTACGGGGCCCGCGCTTCTAACGGAGTGGTGCTCATCACGACTAAGAAGGGAAAAAGTGGCAAAACCACCTTTAACCTCGACGCCTTCACGGGTTTTAATGAGCCCACCAATCGGCGTGAGTTTCTGAACACCCAGGAATACGTGGAGCTATTTACCGAAGCAGCTATTAACTCGGATATCAGTGAGGAGTTTGTGCAGAATCGCTTTACCCGCTACGGCGCGGGCAGCGAGGCCGCCTGGCAGATTCCGGGCGAGCCGGGCTACGTGGACACCGACTGGCAAGACGAAATCTTTCGGCGGGGAGCCAACAGCCAGGTGAACCTGAGCGCCAACGGGGGCAGCGAGAAAACCCGCTTCTACGTGTCGGGCTCCTACAGCGACCAGGAGGGCATTATCAAAACCAACCGCTTCCGCCGCTACAGTGGTCGGTTAAACTTGGACCACCAAGCCACTGAGAAGCTGAACTTTGGCGTCAACTTCAGCCTATCGCGCTCCATCACCGATCGTTTGCCTAACGACAACTCTTTCTCTACCCCGGTGCAGAGTATTGCCTTGCAGCCGATGACTCCTCCTATTGACCCCCGCACGGGTGAGTTGAGCGGTAACTACACCCAGTATTACAATCCACTGATCGATTTTGCCTACGCTTCGCGGGTCACCTCGGTGTTTCGCACCATTAGCAATGCGTTTGCTCAGTATCAGATTGCGCCCGCCCTGTCGTTCCGCAGCGAGTTCAGCATTGACCTGTTGATGCAGAACGAGGAAGAATACTTTGGTAAAGAAACCGCCCGAAACAGTAGCGCGCCCAATGGACTGGGGTTCAACCGCTGGGTGCAGGTCGGCAACTACAACACCAATAATTTCTTTCAGTACGCTCCCACCATCGGCGAAAACCACAGCGTAGAAGCCGTTGTGGGGATGAGCTATCAGCAAAGCACTACGGACGAGTCGAGCGTGGAAGCGCAACAGTTCCCTAGTAACGCTTAT
>JBASAY010000125.1:0-40419 GCA_049650865.1 Tunicatimonas sp. | reverse complement strand
CTACATTGGGGGTTCAACTGGCGATGAAAGATGGCTAAATAAACCGCGATTTTGGTACAGAAACGACTGCTTGCGAGTATTTGCAATGGTTTGAATATAACCTTTATGAGGTTTTAAAACAGCTTCTAACAGTTTCTACTACGATTGCTTCCGAACCTCACCCCTTCGTATTGGAGTATCATATTTGAGTTGCAGTGGGGATAAACTCAGTTATGAGCAAAGCCGCTACTGATTAGACTCTAGTAAAGGCTGACGAATATTGTGAGTAAGATTTTGGCTGATAACTTCTGAAGCTCTTTTAAGCAAAGAAATGATGTATTGCTGATGGCTTTCTGTCAGCCGGGATACCGGCAAGAATACTCCCAAACCAGCCACTACTTGGTCCTGTTCGTACAATGGAGCGGCAAAACCTACTATATGCTGAGGAGAAACTTGCATCGTCATTTTTTCTGTCCGAATCTTATCCAATGCTTTAAGTAGCTGTCGCTTCTGCGTAGCTTCCGGCCAAATTGATTCCGAAGGCAACCCCTTTTTACGAATGAATGCTTCTTTTTCTTTATCGCTAAAGTAAGCCAGAAGTACTCTACCGGTGGCCGTTTCGTAGATTTCCTTTTCAACTCTATTTTTTACGTGCAGGTCGTGATTACTTTCTACTTCGCAAACCGCTAAGCGCTGATTTTTTCGGACTACTGCTAACATTGTGCTTTCATTGACTTCCGCAGTAAGCTCTTCCATCACACTTATAGCCGCCTCAATGAGATCGGTGCGGTAAAAAGATCCCTGGGTAAGGCGGTATAATTGGCTACCTAACTGATACTCTTTTCTCTGGTTTTGTTCCACAAAGTCGCGATCTATAAGGGTCTTTAGAATGTTGGCACAGGTACCCCTGTTTAGATTTAGGTAGTCAGCTATCTCTGCTAGTCCAGCGGCTCGCTCGGGGGTATTGGCGATGAATTCTATAATATCCACCGCGCGGTGTAGTACCTGAATCATAGTCGAAGCATTACAAAAAGTAAGTTTGTCGCGCAATATAGCTCATACATAGTATTTTTTATATCACCTCCTCCGGTATATTTACGTCGCAAGCATCTCGGTGAAAGAAGAACCGAACGCCAATAAACATCGCGACAGCGGCTAATACGTAGAAAAAAGATAACCAGGATAAACCAGTGGCTAACCCCAACGTAGGTTTGAATACCCCTAGTAAATAGGGAGCAAATGCTCCGGCCAAAAAAGCACCCATTAGCATCATTCCGGAAGCTGACGAACGGTAACGGGGCGGAATCACTTCGTACAAAGACGCGAAGATACTAGAATCGTATACCCCACGAAAGAATCCGAAGATGGCCAGGCATGTGTAGGTAATGGGCAGGTGGGTACTTGCACCCATTCCGTAGATGAATGGAACTGCTGCAAACAGACTAATTCCCTGCACAGTTAAGCGAATGCTTCGCCGTTGCTGCGCCCATCGGTCAGAGAGCTTTCCACCAACCAATACTCCAAAGAAGGCAAACAGATGGTGATAGAATACGGATGAGAAACCTGCTTGAGTGACAGATAATCCAAAATCTTCTACCAGAAAAGTGGGCATCCAGGTGAGGTAGCCTACATTGACGAATACCATGCAGGCAAAAGCGAGAGTCATAAAAATTGCCGTAGGTTTGCGAAACACCATTAGTAATGCCTCACGAGGAGGAACCCGCGCGGGATAGTTTTTCTTTGCTTCCAACAGTAGCGCCGGTTCTGCTTTTCTACTTTTTAACCTTAGCCGAATAACAACGCCCAAAAGGATTCCAAATCCTCCGAAAATAAAAAAGGCAGCTCTCCAGCCGTACATCTCGCCAATGTAGCCTGCTAGCAGGCCGCTCAGAATAATACCGAAGTACACTGCGGTTTGGTGTACGGAAAGGGCGAAAGCCCGGGTTTGGTGGTGATACTCACTAATAAGGGTATTGGCTGCCGGTGCATAAAGAGCTTCTCCTCCCCCCGTAGCTACCGAACGCAGAAGGATTAGATGAATGAGGGTCGTACTAGAACCAGTAAGCAGCGTGGCACCACTCCAGAATATCAAGCTGAACGCTACAATGTTTCGCTTACTCACGATATCACCCACATAACCCGCTACCGGAACAAATACGGCGTAAGTGGCCACCAGCACTGATGCTACCAATCCCAACTGGGCATCACTGAGTTGAAGGTCGGCGCGGATTAGGGGCAATACGACGTTAAAAATCTGCCGATCAGCTTGGTGTAGAAAGAACGCGATCCAGAGGAGGATTATCACTTCCCATTTGTAAAAATTACTGGTTTGATTAGCTGACTTCATATGTCGGCAGAGTATGGATTGCTCAATGAAACCGCATCAGACTTCATGCAACTGATTTTACACATTATAAAATACATTTTATTTTTATTTGCAATTTATAATATAAAATGTAGTTTTGCAATGAACTCTTCAAAATAAGCTCATCTGTGATGGTCATTTTAATAAAAATATCCGTAATTAGCTCTAAATCAGTGATTTAGCAATAACAACTTATAGCCTATTTTTAAATTTAATAGCAATCAGTAAACCTTTCTTCACTATGCAAATGATCTTACTCGCTCGCGCTCTCATTTTTGTAATGTTAGCCATTATCCCAATAATTGGGTTTGCTCAACTGAATGTCAGAGGGCAAGTTATTTCGTTAGAGGACGATGAAACGTTGCCTGGAGTTAACGTTGTGCTAAAGGGCACGAGTACGGGCACCGTAACGGATGTTAACGGCAACTACACACTCGATGTGGACTCTAGCGACGGAATATTGGTATTTTCTTCGGTAGGTTTCACGGCTGAGGAAGTTCCTATCAACGGACGCAACGAAATTGACATCTCGATGGCCCCTGATATACAGTCTCTTTCCGAAGTAGTCGTAATTGGTTACGGAACCAAACAAAAAAGCGACTTGACCGGATCGGTTTCTACTATAAGCAATAAGGAAATTTCTAAGGTAGTCGTTACTAGTCCTGAGCAAGCCTTACAAGGAAGGGTGGCCGGAGTGCAGCTCACCCAAGCTTCCGGTGAACCCGGTGGCGGAGTCCGGGTCAGGATTCGGGGGGGGAATTCTATCATCGGAGGTAACGAGCCGCTTTACGTTGTGGACGGTTTTCCAATTAACGATCCTAGCAACGCCATCGACCCATCCGGGGGGCAAACATCCCCTAGTTCGCTAAATGCTATTAACCCTAACGATATTGCTTCAATTAACGTACTTAAGGATGCCTCCGCCACAGCTATCTACGGTGCACGGGGCGCTAATGGGGTTGTGATTATTACTACCAAAAGTGGCAAAGCCGGTACTAGCCAAGTAGATCTTCAGTATACTACCGGTATTCAGCAGGTGACTAACAAACTTGACCTACTTAATGCTGAGCAATTTACTGACTTAATGAACGAACAGGCTACCCTAGACGGACGAGATCTTCCGTTTCCCGCGGGGCAAGCATTACCGTACAATACCGATTGGCAGGATGTAGCATTTCGAACAGCTCGCATTTCCACCTACGACTTATCTTTTTCAGGAGCCAATCAGAAAACAAACTATTTCCTCTCGGCTAATTACTTTGACCAGGAAGGCGTTCTGGAAGGCTCCGATTTTCAGCGAGGAAGCATCCGAATCAACGTTGATCAAAACATAAGCGACCGATTCAAGGTATCTTCACGATTCTTACTATCTAGAACAATTAACGACCGAGTAAATGCCAATAATGAGGGGGGTGATCCTAGAAACTATATGGATGCGGTAGTGGCTAATTCTCCAACGCAGCGGCCCTTCAACGAAAATGGCACATATACCGATCCTACCGATTTTCCGTTTCGCACTGCCGATCAGGGCAATAATGTAGTCGCACTAGGGCGCGAAATAGAGAATCGACTTAGCACTAACCGCGTACTGGCCAACGTGGCTGCCAACTACGAGTTTGTTCCCAGCCTAAATTTGGACGTAAAGTTAGGAGTTGATTACAATGACGTAGTAGCCGATAACTATGCCACTCGGTTGATCTCCTTTGGACTTAACAGCAACGGGGCAGCGTCTAAAAGGTCAACTCAACTCCTAACTTACCTTAATGAATCTATCCTGACCTATAACAAGAAGATTGGTGAGGCTCATCAATTAAATGTAGTCGGGGGTTTCACTTGGCAACAGCAGAAGCGCGAAGGGTTTGGTGCTTCTTCTTCAGGTTTTGTACTAGACGATCTAGGGAATGACAACTTGGGGTCAGGTAGTAATTTCTTTCCCCCCAGTAGTTTTGCCAGCCAATGGACTCTGATTTCGTATCTAGCGCGGATAAACTACACCTTATACGATAAGTATCTGTTTACTGTCAGCGGCCGGGCAGATGGCTCTTCTCGTTTTGGAACTAACAACAAATGGGGATTCTTTCCATCAGGCGCGATTGCGTGGCGAGTATCCAACGAATCTTTTATGGAAAACATCAGCACTGTATCTGATCTCAAAATTCGGGCTAGTGTTGGTATAACCGGCAATACCGAGATTGGAATAGGCCAGTCACTCTCTCGGTTGAGTAGTACTTCAAACACCATCTTGGGGATTTCCGAAGGGCAAAACATTGGATTTGTTCCGGCAAATCTGGCCAACCCTGACTTAAAATGGGAGCGGACTACTCAGTACGACTTAGGACTTGACGTTGGCTTATTTGCTAATCGGCTTACCTTTACTGCCGACTATTACGTCAAAGAAACTAACGATCTGTTGGCCCAAGTACCCCTACCCGGCTCGTCAGGTTTTAATACCTCTCTTCAGAACATCGGTCAGGTAAGAAACAACGGGGTAGAATTGTCGGTGACCGGAATATTATCTGATCGATCGTTTCAGTGGAGCGTGAGTGCCAACATAGCACGCAATCGTAATGAGGTGATTAGTTTAGCCAATGGTTCTGAGTTTTTTGCTGGTTCATTCGAGGCCCCTATCACTGAGCCGATGCACATCATTCGAGAAGGGGAGCCACTCGCTAGCTTCTACGGCTACGTAGAAGACGGCCTTTTTTCCAATCAAGCAGACGTAGATAACCATGCTACCCAGGCCAATGCAGTTCCGGGGGGTATCAAGATCAGAGACCTAAACAATGATGGCGAAATCAACGATGATGACAAGCGTATCTTGGGTAATCCTTATCCTGATTTTAACTACGGATTTACTTCCACTATGGAATTTAAAGGTTTTGACTTGAGTATTTTTATTCAGGGCGACCAAGGGCGTGACGTGCTCAACCTAAATCTGGCATCGTATGCCGACGGTGGTTCCCGGGGGTTTAACCAAGTTGCTGATGTGGTGAATCGTTGGACCCCAGAAAATCCCAATCCTAATGCGCCCTTTCCAAGTGCTTCCGCTGCCGCCGTTCCTTGGCCCTCTGATCGTTTGGTTGAAGACGCTTCGTTCCTTCGTTTACAAAACGTAACACTAGGCTACAACCTTCCTTTAAAAAACTTATCTATCGACTGGTTACGTGCACTACGTGTGTACGTTACCGGACAAAACCTGCTTACCTTCACTAACTATACATGGTTCGATCCGGAGGTGGATATTTACAGCGGTAACCAATCGGGAGGATTTTCTGATTTGCGTATTGGTACCGATTGGGGAAGCTACCCTCGGGCTCGAATTATCCAAGTAGGAGTTAGAATAGGTTTATAATCACGACTAAAATCAATATTCTGATTCCATCACCATTAAAACTTTAATACATAACTAATTTAGACTTCAATGAAACGTTATCTTTCTATCTTGCTTTTGGTAATTGTTACTTTGCCAGCGTGTGAAGAGGCCCTGGAAGAACAGGCCTTAGATTTTATTGAATCTGGTAATTTCTACCGGAACGAAGAGGATATGATCGCTGCAGTAAATGGAGTTTACGATGGCTATAGCGATGCTTCGTTATTTGGGAGGAGGTTACCCACTATGGTAGAATTAGCGGCAGACGTAGCAACAATTCACCGAAACCCAACCTTTCTCGCGTTAGACCAATTTTCGTACGCCCCCAACCAAGAGCACATAGGCATTGTTTGGAACGGCTTTTATACCGTAATTAATCGAGCCAATACAGTCATCGATCAGGCTAAGGCCATTCCTGAAGATATTTTGTCTACCTCATCTCGTGATCCAATATTAGCAGAAGCCTATTTCCTTAGGGCACTAGCCTACTTCTACTTAGTTCGCTTGTACGGCGACGTTCCCCTTCAACAGTCAGAAACGATTGGCTTAAACGCAGTCAGCTTGCCCCGCACACCCGCTAGCACTGTGTATGAATCTATAATAGAAGATGCTCAGTTTGCAGAAGCTAGTCTCTCGATCTCACCCGAAGGGGTAAATTACGGGCGCGCTTCTTCCTTAGCAGCTACTACCTTGCTAGCAGATGTTTACCTCACACTAGAAGATTGGGAGATGGCAGCTTTTAAAGCCCAACAGGTCATTGAAGCATCCGTGCATGCGCTTCAGCCTAATTTTCCTAATGTTTTCTCGATTAGTAACGAAGCTAACAATCCGGAAGATATTTTCTCAATTCGCTACCTAACCAATTTGAGCGGAACGTTTTGGCCTGCCTGGCTACACGCGGGTAACAACATTAATTCATCCGCTGGTTTCCAAGTAGTGCAAGTAGATACGGAGTCGAGACTGTGGAAAGAGTGGGATGAGCGCGATTTGAGAAGAGATTTCAGCGTGTATACTACCTACCTATCTGACAATGGGGATACTTTAAACGTGCTTACCCAAAATCGACCCTATCCGGCCTTCGGAAAATTTAATGACCCGGCAGCGAATGCCGGATCCGGTTCTCATGGATCAGACTTTCCGGTCTACCGCTACTCTGAGGTTCTACTAATCAAAGCCGAAGCCCTTAGTATGATTAACGGCGGTCCAACCTCAGAAGCTTACGAAGCTATCAATCAGGTGAGAAGAAGGGCCTATGGACTGCCTATCGAAGAGCCCACCACCGTTGACTTATCCGGGTTGGATGCTACGAGTTTCCGACAAGCGGTACTTGATGAACGTATGTTTGAGTTTGTAGCAGAAGCAAAACGTTGGTTTGATCTAGTCCGTAGCGGCACGCTCGAAACTGAACTTCAGGCTATTGGAAAAGCCGTGCAACCTTATCACCGACTCTTTCCGGTGCCCCAGGCTGAGATAATGGCCAATAGCGAAATCTCCGCGAACGATCAAAACACTGGTTACTAGCGGATATTCTGGCAAATTATCTGCTACTAGCGGCAAAAAGAAAGTTAATTTTATGATCACAATTAAAGATGAAAAACATACCAGCTATCTTCCTGATATTTTTCTACACTACCCAACTTACCGCTCAGTATCTTCAGCAACCTTACTACACATGGTCACGCACCGATGAGCAACATCTGGACTTATCGACAGATTGGGAGCTAACCCACCGGAAAGATTCTATCAGTTCGCCCGATGCTCTGTCATCCCGGCAATGGATCACCGTACCCACTCCCACTTCAGTTCATTGGGCTTTGTATCAAGCCCAGCAGGGGCCTAATCCTTACATTGGCACAAATGCACAAGCAATGGAGTGGGTAGATAGCGTGGTATGGTACTACCGGAAGTCTTTTTCCGTAGACCGCCATCCAGATAAGAAGTTCTCTATCTTAAGCTTTGATGGTTTAGACTACTTCTCCAAAGTATGGCTTAACGGCCACCTTTTGGGCCGCCACGAAGGTATGTTTGGCGGGCCGTATGTGGAAGTAGACTCACTTATAACAACTGACGCCCCGAACGAATTATTAGTAGAAGTTAAAGCGGCTAACTACGGCAGGTGGGACACCTACGAACCGCAGAAAAATCCGGGGCGGGTAATCAAACCAATAGCCCACGCGGGCGGAACCGGTGCTGAACCCTTTTTTGCGGTGGGTATGTGGCGAGGCGCGCGACTAGACTTCCTTCCCGAAACACATTTAGCCCGACCTTATCTCACCACTACCCGAATTTCTGATATTCAAGACACTGCTTATCTTAAGCTTGAGATAGAGGTGCTGGCTGGACGCCATTCCTTAGAATATGAAATGCACCCGTGGAACAACCAAATTCTTTCAAGGGGGCCCATCAACCAGGATATTCAGGCGTGGCCAGGAAAGTATGAATTACTAGTAGCACTCACAGATAAGGATGCGCGTACCCACACCCAACGCTTACCTCTTGACCTGCTAGCAGGACGCAACTGGACCGAGATAGACATTGTAGTACCTGATCCTGAATTATGGTTTCCGGTAGGAATGAAGGGGCAGCCTCATTTGTATCAGGTGCAGCTTACTCTAATGCACGACAATCAACCGGTAGATCAAATAAATTTTAACCATGGTATTCGTCACATTGAAACCACCGCCACTACCGGACCCAGGGTGAGTGAGCGCTGGGACGATTGGCAGTTCGCGGTCAATAATCAACCACTTTTTGTTAAGGGGGTTAACTGGATGCCGGTGGACTTGCTCTACGACCTTCCCCGCGAGAAATACCGATGGCTACTGATAATTGCTCGGGATATGGGCGTGCAAATGCTGCGAGTATGGGGGGGTGGACTTATGGAAACCGACGACTTCTACGATCTTTGTGATTCGTTGGGAATTATGGTATGGCAAGATTTCACCATCTGGCATCAGGATACACCCGACTGGCCCGCCGATGTATGGGAAGAGCAAGTAATGCACTCTGTGTTTCGCCTACGAAATCGAGCTTCGTTGGCTTTGTGGTGCGGAGGAAACGGGTTTAACCCTTACTCGTTCGGTAGTTCGAAAACGATGGGTGTGCTAGAACGAATTCTAACAGACTTCGATCCATCCCATCCCTTTGTTCGTACCAGCTCCGATGCCGGCAACGTACATGTTTACCCGGATATGGACCCGTCTGGTTACGGTCATGCGTTTCGCTACGTACCCTTTATCTCAGAAACCGGTATGCACAGTATCCCCAATCCTAAAGGATTAGAGCGTGTTATCAGTTCGGATGAACTCGATGATTTAGATAGCTTGTACGGTGACAAGTTTGCCCAATCGCATCCAGAAATTATCAGCCACTTCGTAGAATACGATCCTGAACGAGTACCCCGTATGCTAAGTCGAGCCTCGCACATTCTGGACGTGGGCAACCCTTCATTAGCTGATTTGGCGGAGGCCACCCAAGTAGGGTCTGGTGAGTTTTACCAGATACTTTCGGAAGAGGTGCAGGCAAACTACCCTGCAACTAGTGGCCTGTTACCCTGGGTCTTCAAAAGGCCCTGGCCCGTATTCTCGGCCATTATGTTGGTGGATGGTTTCGGCCAGCCTTCGGCACCCTACTACTTCATGAAACGTACGTACGAATCAACGCACGTAGCTCTTGACTTCCCACACTTGCTTTGGGCGCCTGGACAATTAATGTCATTCGCGCCTATAGTAATCCACCAGGGCGAAGCAATCGAGCAATCCCATCAGTTGGAGATTACGTTGTATGACGATAGCTTCAATCAGATGCATACCAAAACTGTGCTCGTTGATTCACTATTAGCAGGACCCTCTGTTTTTCGTGGATCAGTGGTTGAGTTCAACATCCCGAGGGACTATCAAGATCGCTATATTTTTGCAAAAGCAGTGTTGAAATCTTCAGAGGGGAAAAGCATTTCGCAATCAGTTTACTGGCCCCGCAGTCTATCAATGCTGAAAGATTCAGTCGTACGAGTGTCACACCAAACTCCCCCGGAACCCTACCGGCAGCCGGTGCAGCCCTGGCCAACCCTGGAAAAGGGGCCCTGGTTAAAACCAGTTGTAAACCAAACCCGAACGCAACTTCAGGCAGAATTACTATCCTATGAAAATGACAGTGATACTAACTTTACAATAATTGTCCGCAACGTTGGTCAAGTCCCCGCCTTTATGTGCTCAGTTAACGTAGAAAATATAGAGAATCCCTTTGTGGTTAGCGACAATTTCTTTTGGTTATCACCAGGGGAAGAGAAAGAGATTACTGGTAAGATTGTAAAAGGACAATTTGTCCCAAAAAAGTTAACGACCATTAACGTTGGTGCCTGGAATGCTAATTCGGTACTGATCAAACCTTCCGAGTAACTTGTAAAAGTTACTCAATCAACTAAAAAAAAATTGTTACAATAATCAACAAATATATGAGCATCGAACAGTACAAGAAAGAAGTAGGGATGATGAACCTGGAAAAACTTATCGAAGAGCGAGAGTACGTTCCCGAAAAACCCTTCCCGGTACCGGTAAAGAAGCTGCTGACGCGCTTTGAGCAGCTTTACACCGGAGCGGTCAATGATGTATTGCGCGAGTTCTGTCTGCTGGACCAGGCGTTGCCCCATCGGGTGAAGCCACTGCGCGAATACCAGACCGTAGCGGGGATTGCTTTTTGTGTTAAGAGCGCCCCTAACGTGAAAATTCAGGGCGAAATGGAGTTTCGTACGCAGATGCTGGACGCCATGCACGAAGACGCGTTTGTGGTCTGGGATACCAGCCAAGACGAGAAAGCCACCCTCTGGGGCGGAGTGATGACGGCCACCGCTAAGGGCAAGGGCGTGCGAGCGGCCTGCATCGACGGGGGCATTCGCGACACCCACCAGATTCTGGAAGCTGATTTCCCCCTATTCTACAAGTACAGAATCTCTAACGGCAGCTTAGGAAGGTGCCTTATTACCCACTACCAGATCCCAGTCAAGATCGGTGACGTGACGGTTCGCCCCGGCGACGTGGTGTTAGGTGACATCGACGGAGTGCTGGTTGTGCCCCGTGATATGGCTTATCAGGTGCTGGAACGGGCCGAAGCGATCAAAGAAAACGAAAAGAAAATATTTAGCTGGGTCAAGGATGGGCAAACCATTCAGGAAATCACTGATAAAGGCGGCTATTTCTAACTCCCCCATCTCCCCTTTTCCTGTTTTGTATCTCACATCTCATATTTTATAGCTTCTATGAAGGTCACGATGCTCTTGCCACCCGCTTACGATGAGCGCAAGTGGACGCTGGCCCGTCAGATCGGAGTGCGCTACGCCATCACCAAAGCGATGCCTGCGCTGTCGGGCAAACCGGCTCCGTACGATTTGGAAGCGTTGCGTGCTATCCAGCAAGAATTTTCCGAAGTGGGCTTCACCTTGTACGGTTTGGAAGGAGACCAGTTCGATATGCAACCGATCAAGCTCGGCTTGGTCAATCGCGACGAGTGGATTGATCGTTGCCAGCAGATGCTGCGCAACATGGGGCAATTGGGCATTCGATTGCTGTGCTACAACTTCATGGCCAGCATCGGCTGGTTCCGTACGCGTACGGATATTCAGGAACGCGGGGGCGCGTTGGTTAGCGAGTTCGATGCCGACGATGCTCAGGAGCAGGTGCCCGAAGCGCAGCGCGTTAGCGAAGCACAGTTGTGGGATAACCTGTTTTACTTTCTGGACGCCGTGCTGCCCGTGGCTCAGGAAGCAGGAGTGCGCATGTCGCTGCATCCCGACGACCCGCCCGTCAGTCCGCTCAAGGGAGTGGGCCGAATCCTAACCAGTGCCGATAGCTTTGAGAAAGTTTGGCGACGGTACCCAACCCCCAGCAACAGCATCACCTTTTGCCAGGCGACGTTTGGTCTGATGAAGGAAGACTTATTCGCCCTGTCGGAAAAATGGTTGCAAGCAGACCGCATCGACTACCTGCACCTGCGCGATGTGGAAGGAGACAAACGCAACTTTCGCGAAACCTTCCATGACAACGGTCCTACCCCGATGGCCGAGTTACTGGCGCACTACGCGGCGCACGGCTTCGACGGCCCACTGCGTCCTGACCACGCCCCGGTGATGTACGGCGAAGCCCAGGGTACGTTCGACAGTGGACTGTCGGCCGGTTACGAAATTACGGGGAAGATCTTTGCGATCGGCTACATCAAAGGCATTGCCGAAGCGGCGGGCGTCACTCTTTCGTAGCTTAGTATTGCTACCGTTCGATCATCTGCTGCATCACCGCTTCGGGCGTACTGCCCGCGCCACTCAGGTTCACCTGCTCGAAGTACTGGTACCAACCGGCGCCTTCCACCAAGGCTTCAAAGCTTTGTACCATTTCTTGATTGGGAAATTTCATTACCGAGAAGAAGTCGTACCCGGCCCGGTAGGTCGTAGCCGGATCATTGGCGGCCCAGGTCACCACTTCCATGCCGTCGGCCACTAGCTTCCCCATATGCTGCCCCACCTGACTCACGTAGTTGGTTCGCTCTTCCTTGGATAGCTGGTTCCAGGCGTCCTTCGCCTTCCATAATTCAATAAAGTATCTCATTGGTCAAACATAATAAATTCGGAAGTGGATTCCTTTCCTGGTGAACCTTTTGATCGGCTTTTGTGAAATGAATTTTCCCAGTATATTGCTGGTTCTCTTATCACAATAAACCTATGTCTTTCTTGAAATACCTAACTTTTATTCTGCTGTGCGTCCTCCTGGCATCATCGCCTGCCTTCGCTCAATCACCTATTTCTCTGGATGACCTGTCGGCCTTCCAAAAGCCGACCAAGAATTGGCACATTGTGGGGGCGGTAACCGCTGACTTAGAGAAAAAAAACAGCCTTACTACCCAAAAGGGTCAGGGGGTACTGGTGAACCAAATGGATCGCGCTAAGAAGCCAAAAGATATATATACCACACTGGAGCACGGTGATATTGATTTAGAGCTGGACTACCTGATGGCCAAAGGGTCTAACTCGGGCATTTATCTGCAAGGGCGCTACGAGATGCAGTTGCTCGACAGTTGGGGCGATACGCGCGTGCGCTCCGGAGGCAACGGGGGCATCTACGAACGCTGGGATGAGTCTAAACCGCAGGGGCAGAAGGGCTACCAGGGCTACGCGCCCCGCCAGAACGTAAGCCGCGCCCCGGGGTTGTGGCAAAAGCTTAAAATCTCTTTTCAGGCTCCCCGCTTTGGTGGCAACGGCGAGAAAACCGAGGATGCCAAAATTTTGCGGGTAGAACTGAACGGTGTCACCATACACGAAAACGTGACGATGCTCGGCCCCACCCGCGGGGCAATGGCGGACGACGAAGTAGCTACTGGCCCACTGCGCTTCCAGGGTGACCACGGGTCGGTGGCCTTTCGCAATATAAAAGTCACGCAGTACGACAAGCCCCGCCCCGAACTTACCGACCTGACTTACCAGATTTACGGGGGCAAATACGAGCTGGAACCTACCTACGACAGTCTACCTCCCGAAGCCGAAGGTAACTCGGTGGTGCTTACCTCCGACCTGCGCCCCAAGAGTGCGCAGTACATTATTCGCTACCGGGGCACCCTACGCGTGCAGGAGCCAGGCGACTATACCTTTAACCTGGACGTTCCGGGCGGTGGCGGAATCCTACGCGTTGACGGTCAGGAAGTAGTATCTCTGAATGCGGATGAAACCAGCGGTAAGGTTAGCTTGTCGGCGGGTAACCTGCCCTTCGAGCTGGCCTACTCCAAGCACGTCGACTGGGTGCAGCCCGCCCTCGGGCTGCGGGTGGTTGGCCCGGGTATTCGGGAGTATCTGCTTACCGACGAGCTGGCCAGCCGCCGAGAGCCGGTCGACCCCATTCTGGTCGATCCGCAGGAGAAGCCCATCCTGCGCAGCTTTATGGATGTGCCCGATGGCCCGCGCGTGACGCACGCGGTGTCGGTAGGAAGTCCGCAACAGCTGCACTACACCTACGACCTGGATCATGGCACCCTGGTGCAGGTATGGCGGGGCGACTTTCTGGACGCTACGCCGATGTGGCACAACCGGGGCGACGGTTCGTCGCGTCCTCGCGGGGCAGTGCAACACCTGGCTTCCTCCACCCTTACCGTTGCTCCGCTTGCTTCGCTGCAGGCCACCTGGGCCAGTGATACGACCGGCAGCAGCTTCCGCCCCCGCGGCTACACCTTGGCCGCCCCCGGCGTGCCTACCTTTCGCTACGAGGCCTTCGGTGCCACCGTATCCGATACGCTTCGCGTGCTGGAGCAGGGCCGTGGTTTTCAGCGGTCGCTCAGTCTACAAAACTCCGCCGACTCACTCTACGCCCGGCTGGCAGTGGGTAACATCACCGAACACGAGGCTGGACTCTACACCGTCGACGACCAGTCGTACTACCTGCGCATCGACGATGCCGACGGGGCCACGCCGCTGGTCCGGACCGTTGGCGACACCCAGGAATTGGTGGTCCCCGTACGCACAAAACTAACGTATTCGTTAATGTTTTAACCCATGCACGGGTGCGTTTACGACGCACTTGTCTGATGTAAACCGTATTTACACTCGGGCGCGTTTATAACGCGTTCGCCTAAAATTAACTTAACTGATCCCCGAACGCTCATGAACCATATTCTCATATTATCAACCCTTCAGGCGCGCTTACCGCGCGTTCGTTTAGCCTTCCTTCTCATCACCGGTTTGCTTATTGGTAGTCAGCCGGTAGCCACCGCCCAGGAGTCTCCCAAGGAAGAAGACTTTTCTAAGATTATTAAGATCAGCGCTCCGGAGAACGCACTGTTAGAAGTAGGCGGACTGGCCGTGATGCCCGACGGTAACCTGGGGGTAGCCACCCGGCGCGGCGACGTGTTTGTTGTTGAGAACCCTACCAGCGCCCGTCCTTACTTCCGGCGCTTCGCCTCCGGACTGCACGAGGTGCTAGGTCTGGCCTACCAAGACGGAGCTTTCTACTGCGCGCAGCGCGGTGAACTCACCGAACTGGTAGACACCGACATGGATGGGCAGGCCGACGTATTTGAGACGGTTTATTCCTGGCCCTTATCTGGTCATTACCACGAGTATTCTTTTGGCCCTAAGGTGGCTCCCGACGGCTCGTTCTTCGTGTCGGGCAACGTGGCCTTCGGCAACGAGGAGTGGTGGCGCGGTGAGAGTCGGGTACCGTGGCGCGGCTGGATCATGCGCATCAGCCCCGACGGCGCCATGGAACCCTGGGCCACCGGCATGCGCTCACCGGCCGGACTCGGCATGATCGATGGTGAACTGTTTTACACCGAAAACCAGGGCGACTGGATGGGTTCGGGCGGCATCTGGCACATCGAAAAGGGCGTTTTCTCGGGGCATCCGGCCGGACTGCGCTGGACCGACCGCCCCGAATCGCCACTCGACCTGCGCACCGAACAACTGTACGCGCAGGTAGACCAGCGGCAGATACGCAACGAAGCGGGCAACTACGTGAAGCCCGAGAACCGCGTGGATGAAGACTATAAAACAATGTTCGAGGTGAAAGAGGAGTTTCCTACACTGCGCACCCCCGCGGTATGGCTGCCTCACGGCATCCTGGGCATCTCTAACTCCGAGCTGGTCAAGATTCCTGCGGGTACCTTTGGGCCGTTTACCGGTCAGTTGCTGGTGGGCGACCAGGGGCAAAGCAAGATTATGCGCGTGGTGATGGAGAAGGTGAAGGGCGAGTACCAGGGCGTAGCCTTCGACTTCCGGCAGGGCTTTCGGTCGGGCGTGCTACGGATGGCCTGGGCCCCGGACGGCTCCCTTTTTGTGGGCGAAACCAACCGCGGTTGGGGCTCAGCTGGCGAAGCCAACGAGGGCCTACAGCGCTTGGTGTGGAGCGGGCGCGTGCCCTTCGAGATGCGCAACGTGCGCGCCATGCCCGACGGCTTCGAGGTAGAATTTACCCAGCCGGTTGATCCGAAGTCAGCCGAAGACCTGGCCTCGTACGAGGTGGAGAGCTTTACCTATAAGTACCAGCCGGTGTACGGCAGTCCGCCCGTGAACAACCAGCGCGGCGATGTGGCAGGCGTACAGGTATCAGACGATGGGATGAAGGTCCGAGTGGTGGTGGATAGCCTGCGCCAGCACTACATCCACCGTCTCACCCTGCGGGGATTGCGGTCGAAGGATAATTTCTATTCACTGGTGCACCCCACGGCGTACTACACCCTTAACAACATTCCGGATGGCAAAAAGCTTACTCAGAAAGAGATGACCTCCCGCGCTTCCGATCGGCAAACCACCTCGCCGAGCGAGTCCCAGACCGCTTCTACTGCCCAACAACCCCCGCTTACTACTCCCGACAATCCAGCGGCGAGCCAAGCGGTGGCCGTGCTGAGCGAAGGTGAGATCAACGAACTGCTGAGCAAGCACACCTGCACAGCCTGTCACAATGCCGATACCAAGCAAGTAGGTCCGGCTTACAAAGATGTGGCGAAAAGACAATACTCGAATGACAAAATCGTGGAGCTGATCTACAATCCGCAGCCTCAGAACTGGCCCGACTACACTCCGATGCCCCCCATGGCGCAGGTACCCAAGGAAGACGCGCAGAAAATTGCGGCTTGGATTAATTCGTTGGATGACTAAAACTTTAATCCAGCTGCTAACGAGTAGGTTTGGTTGGTAACTCTGTTCCTACTATTGCTTTGCCTGGGTATTCGTAGACACTGCCAAAGCTTCCTACTCTTCTTAGACTGACGGACACCAACTGCTCAGAATTCGTGGCAAACTGTAACTCGAAGCCAAATACGAAGTCTGATATCGCGTTTTCAGCGTGATTGTACTCTCTGGCGTTCCAAGATTGACTTACGCTCATTAGACCAGCTCCGCTTCCGCTATGAAATTCGTTTTCTCGTATACGAGAGCGCGTGTTAATTGAAAATGCCGGACTGAGAAGTATTTGTATTCTCGGCATTTCGGAGGTTCCGCTATTAAGGGAATGTCGTACGTAGTAAGTTTTATAATCTTTTTTGCCTCAGATAACTGAAAGACGACGCAAAAAAAAAGGGAGCTTCCTCAAATCAAGAGAAAGTTCCCTGTTACCATATAAACTACTACCTAATAAGGTATGAACAATAGTACGAAAGACCCACCAAACGAACAAGCGCTACTGCGTAAGTCTTAATAAAACCGTCGTATTTCCGACTATCTTCGCAATAAATTCTACTCTTTGGTAGCAAAGTCTACTAAAAGTAAAAGCTTACACCTTTCTCAACCGCTACACCACCGACGATATATCCACCACGTACATCTGCCGCTGCCCGTTCTGGTGGGTAGAATCAAAGATCACCTGCGTGCCCTGCTGGTTGGTACGCGGGTGCAGATCGCAGCGCCACTCACCCGAAAACATCGGCGGTTCGTAGAATTTACCGAGTACCACTTTCCGCCGGGTAGGCACATGATACAGATACAGTGTCTGCAGGCGCTTTTGGTTCTGACTCGGGTACGTATCGTTCAGAATCCACTCTCCGCCGGTGTTGGGCACGTAGGTGTTGTGGCCATTCACCGTCATTTGGCCCTTACCAACCGAGCGAACGTTGTCGGTTTGGTCTTCAAACAGGTAAAATGCCCATTCCTTGCCCACTGGTTTCGTCCAGGCGCAGATGTGCTTCGGGTCGCGCCAGATAAAGTGCGAGGTGTTGCCCGAAGGGTCCAGGACGTACTTATCGCTACCGTCTTGGTTGGCAGTAAACATACGGGTGGTGAACCCTCCCGAAGAAGCCTTGCCGCCGCGGGCCGGGGCGTCGCGCCAGCGGTGCAGAAAGATCAGCCGCTCACTATTGGGGCTCACCAGCAAATGATTGAAGTAGTGCCACTTGTCGGCCAGCGAAGAGCCGTTGTGGTACGGTATCTCGGCCACCTCAGCCAGTGAGATAATCTGGGTAGACTTCCCGGTACGCAGATTCATTCGGTAGATACCAATATCATGGGGAGCCCGCTGGTTAGCAAAGGGGTCGGGCACGCCGGGGTAGCCGTAGCCCGGACGCATATTCTGAATGCGATTAAACTCGGTGCCCACCGCGTAGGTGCCGTCCGGACTTAGCGCGTAGACCGCCTTTGGCAGGGTGCGCGTCTTTCCCGTTTTCACATTCAGCACCCGACTGACAAACCGCCCGTCTTCAGCGTCGTTCCAGATGATTTCCTCCGAGGAGCCCGGAATCCACTGTAGCATGCAGCCCTGCTGCCAGCCCCAGGCATTACTCTTTCCCAGTTCGGTCCACCGCGGTTGGCCCTTAGCGTCTTTGTCCTGCAAGTCTACCATACCGATCTTGATCACGTCGTTTTGGGTAGGCGACCGTTGAGGTACATCCACTTCCATGCCCAGTACGTAGCGGCCGGTGGGGTCTACCTGCTGCTTGTCGTAGTAGCCAAACCAGTGCGACTTCGGTCCGAAGGTAATCTGGCGTACCGGGAAGGTAGGGTTCTGCGCTCGCTGGGCTAGCGTAGGCGCGGCTACTAGAGAAGCCCCGGTCAGTAAGCTTTGCCGGAGGAATTGACGGCGACTAGGTTGGATCATGGTATATTAAAGCTATTATTACTGACCAATATACACAATCTACCCGCTAAAGCTATGCGTATTCGGCTTCTACTAGTCGCGATAACCCTGATCAGTTACGAGAGCTTCGCTCAAACCACCCCAACACTGCGGACTAACGCTTCCTTCCCCGTGGGGGTAGCCGTGCGCCCAAACCAGCTGGTAGACTCCCAAGCGGCGAAGACGATTGCTCGAGAGTTCAGTCAGCTTACCGCTGAAAATGTTATGAAGCCTAAGTATACCTGGCTCAGCGAACATCAGTACGAATTCGGTCCGGGCGATTCAATCGTAACCTTTGCGCAGCAACACAATATGCGGGTGCACGGCCATACCCTGGTATGGCACTTTATGCCGCCTCGTTGGCTAGAAGTAGCGCTGCCTGCCTACGACTCAGCGAAGCTAGAGGATATGCTGCGCACCTATATTTATACCGTGATGGGCCACTACCGCGGGCGCGTGGTGGGCTGGGATGTGGTAAACGAAGTAATCAATCAGGAAGGGAACGGCTGGCGGGAATCGGAGTACTTCACAACGCTGGGCGATGACTACGTGGCCCGCCTGTTTCAGTACGCTCGGGCCGCCGACCCGAAGGCGTTGCTGTTCTACAACGACTACGACCTGGTGGCAAAACCCGAGAAGCTGGGCACTACCTTAGCGATGATCGATGACTTTCAGGCGCGGGGCATTCCCATTGATGGGGTGGGGTTGCAGATGCACATCGAGCTCAGTCTTCCCGTAGAACAGTTGCAAACCGCCCTGGACGAACTAGTAAAGCGAGGGCTGCGGGTGCACCTGTCGGAGGTAGACATCAAGGCCAATCCTCGGGGCGAAACCAACCGACTGACCCCCGAACTAGCCGAAGCCCAGCGCAAGCTGATGCACGAGATCGTGCGCATCTACCACGCCCTGCCCGACGAGAACAAGTACGCAATCACCTTCTGGGGCCTGCGCGACAACGACAGTTGGCTCAACACCTTTACTCCTTACCAGCAGTGGCCGCTGCTGTTCGGTAAGAACTACGAGAAGAAACCAATGTACGAAGGGTTTCTGGAGGGGTTAGAATAGCGAGTTTACGTTTCGTTGGTTTAAGATTAGGCTGCGTATACTTTAAAAACTGGTAGCTAGCTCTCGTTGGTTAACATTCAGTTTGAGTGTACCCGCTTATTTTGAGAAAGTGTTACACGTAGCGCACAACAACGGCGAAACGATTCGGTGGGAATTATCCCCCGTTGGTCGGGTGGTATCTACGGTTCGGTCAGTATGATTGGCGTGGCAGAAGTTTCTTGAGCACCTTCGTTGAAAAACAAGTGCTTATTATGGAAACAACCCGCACCATCGTTCTGATTCTTCACGTTATTGCTGGCTTTATAGCGCTTACCGTCGGATTCGTCCCCTTCGTGGCGAAAAAGGGAAGCAAGCTACACACAACCACCGGATGGGTCTTTTGCTACGCCATGCTCTTCGTCGCCCTATCCGCTTTTGGATTGGCGGTTTACCGGTTCAACCCCTTCTTACTAATGGTGGGGCTTTTTACACTGTACACAACAGTGACCGGCTATCGCGGACTCCAGTTCCGGCGCGAACGGGCAACGATTGGTCAGCTACGAGACTGGGCGTTGCTCGTCGCCAGCGGAATTGCTCTTGGGTTTACCATCTGGCAGACGCTTGAGCGGTTCGGAACCGAGAATGTCTCCGTGCTGGTGCTGATTGGTTTCTTTGCCCTCTCATTGCTGAACCTGCTCCGACAGGATGGACAACTCTTTTCCGGCCGAAGGAAGGTAGAAGGGAAGGGCTGGATTCGGTATCACATCGTTCGCATCAGCGGGGCTTACCTAGCAACGATCACTGCGTTTCTGGTAAACAACGTGCACACTGACCCGGCGTTCGTGGCGTGGCTACTGCCTACTGCCGTTGGGGTACCAGCAATTGTGTACTTCAAGCGCCAGTACGGGGAAAAGAAAGCGGCAAAAAACAGTATACCAGTGGTAGAGTAGGTCCTTATATATTGTTCTTTTACTAAGGTTTTTAGCCGGAATGATTCCGGATAGTGCGAACCAGAACTGCTGACGAAGAACGCCTCGTTTCTCAGGGCAGATGTGCTAAGTGCTGCGTATCCAGGGAAAGTAGGGGTGCCGTTTTAGAAGGTAGAATTGACCGCAATATCCTTGTGGCCAAGCTAGAAGTAGTTGTATATTGCGGATTGAAATCGACGCTGCTTTTGCGTACTTAGCTTCATGATCAAACTTCTTTACCTCAGTCTAACCTTCTCGCTTCTTTGCAACGTAGTCCTTGCCCAACTTCGCGTCACCGGAACAGTGGTAGACGAGGCAACGAGCGAGGCCCTACCCGGCGTGAACGTGACCGTGGCGGGTGCTAGTACCGGAACCATCACCGATATTGACGGGACCTACACGCTGGAGGTAGCCGAGAATGCCGAACTAATCTTTTCCTTTATTGGCTTTGCCAACCAGACCGTGCCAGTAAACGGGCGCTCCGTTATTGACGTCCGACTGCAAGAATCGGTAGAAACGCTGGGTGAGGTGGTGGTGACGGCGCTAGGCATCGAAAAGGAAACGAAGTCGCTAGGCTACGCTACCCAAACTGTGGAGGGCGAGCAGCTTACCCAGGCCCGCGAAGCCAACGTAATTAACTCACTGAGCGGCCGCGTGGTCGGGGTGCAGATCAACCAGTCGGGCACCGGAGTGGGCGGCACCTCCAAGGTAGTCATCCGCGGCTACTCTTCCATTGCGGGCAACAACAGTCCGCTGTACGTGATCGACGGCGTCCCCATGCTCAACCCGCAGGGTGGCGGCGGGCAGTTCGGCGGGGTGGACTACGGCGATGGTATCTCAAATATTAGCTCCACCGACATCGCCACGATCAACGTGCTGAAGGGGGCGAGCGCCACGGCCCTGTACGGCTCCCGCGGACAAAACGGAGTGATCATGATTACCACCAAGCAGGGCACCTCCCGGAAGGGCATCGGTGTTGATATCTCCTCTAACTACACCGTGGAGCAGGCGCTGGTCTTTCCCGACTTTCAGAATAAGTTCGGGCGGGGCTCCAACGGCAACTACCCGATCAACGGCGCGGGCGAATTCAACAGCACCATCCTGGACAGTTGGGGACCACGAATGCGGGGGCAGCGCTTGCCCAACTGGACGGGCGACACCACCGCCTACGCGGCCCAGCCGGATAATATTCGGGATTTCTTCCGGTTTGGTAGTAGCTTCACCAATTCGCTGGCGCTGTCGGGCGGCGGCGAGCAGACCCAGGCACGGCTGTCGCTGACGCACCTGCAAAACGAGGGCATCATGCCCAACAGCAACCTGGAGCGGCTCAACGTGAACCTGAACGTCACTTCCCAACTGTCCGAGAAATTTAGTGTGGAGGGCAAGCTCAACTACATCAAGCAAGAAGCCTTCAACCGACCTAACCTCACGCTCAGTCCCGACAACCCGATGAACAGCCTGATTCAGATGCCGCGCAACATTCGGCTCAATGATCTGAAAGACTTCCGGGACGCTACCGGACAAGCGCGCGTCTATACCAACGGTGCGGTGACCACCTGGCAGAACCCTTATTGGGCGGTGAACCTGAACACTAACAACGACACGCGCGACCGCGTGATTGGCTTTGTGAAGCTCGACTACCAAATCGCCGATTGGCTGAACGTGCACCTGCGCACGGGCACCGACTTTTACAACGACTTCCGGCAGGATCGCAATGCTACCAACACCATCTACCGCGTCACGCCCGACCGAAGCTTCTACAGCGAATACTACGGCCGCAACGAAGAGAGGAACACCGACATTCTGTTCTCTTCTTATAATAAGATTAACGAGCAGTGGAGCCTGTCGGCCAACGTGGGAGCCAACGCCCGCTACAACCAGGCGCGATCACTCAGCACCACGGCGCAGGGGCTCAATATCCCGGACTTTTTCATCATTCAGAATGCGCTCAGTACCGTTACCCAGGAAAGCGGGTTCGAGCTGAGGAACAACTCGGTCTACGGCTCGGTGCAGGCCGAGTACAACGATTATTTATTCGTTGAGGCCTCGGCGCGCAACGACTGGTCATCCTCGCTGCCGCCCGACAACTGGTCGTACTTCTATCCGGCCGTTTCCACCAGCTTCGTCTTCACCGAGGCGCTGGGCCTCACCGATGGACTACTGAACTTTGGCAAACTGCGCGCCTCCTACGCTGAAGTGGGCAACGACACCGGGGCGGGCCGGTTGCAAACCCTGTTTTTGGTGAACGGGCTGGCGCACGGCGGTCAGACGTTCGGGCAGATTGCCCCTACCCAGGCGCCGGTGAATCTGAAACCCGAACGCACCAGCACGGTGGAAGTAGGCTTCGATGTGGGCTTGCTCGACGATAGAATCACCGCCTCAGCCACCTACTACCACGCGGGCACCCGCAATCAGATTATCGAAGCGCCGGTTTCTAAGGCTAGCGGCTTCCGGGCCTCACTCATCAATGCGGGGCTGATCATTAACCAGGGAGTAGAGGTGACGCTTAACGTGACGCCCTACGTAAGCGACAACTTTCGCTACCGCACTACGCTCAACTTCACCCGAAACATCTCGGAGATCAAAGAACTTGCGCCCGACGTGGAGGTTTACGATCTGACCAACGAGGTGTACGACCAGTTCGGCGTGGCGATTCTGGCCGAGGCCGGCGGGCGCTTCGGCGACATCTACGCCAACCAAGCCTATCGGCGCGACTCGGTGAGCGGAGTGCGAATCATCAGTGCGCAGGGCTTGCCCCTACAGGATCCCGGTGGCCGAAAGAAGATCGGAAACTTTCAGCCCGACTTCCTGCTGGGCTGGGGGCACAACATTTCTTACAAAAATCTGAGCTTTTCGGCCCTGTTCGATATCCGCAAAGGCGGCGATATCTTTTCCTTTAGCAATTCTATCGCCGCGGCCAACGGCAATGCCTTTTACACCCGTAATGATCGCCTGGAGTGGTACGCCGGAGCGGGGGGGTACGTGGCCGAAGGCATCAACGAAGGTGGCCAGCCCAACACCATGGAGGTAGACCCGCAAACCTACTGGCAGAACGTGGGCGGGCGGGGAAGCCTGTACGCCGAAGAGTTTTTGTACGACGGCAGTTTCATCAAGCTGCGGGAGCTGACGCTGGGCTACACGCTTCCCGAAAAAATAGTGGGCAATACCTTTATCAATAGCGTGCGCGTTTCGTTAGTAGGTAGAAACCTGTTCATCCTTTATAAGAATACGGATGGGTTTGACCCGGAATCTACCTTTAACGCGGGCAATGCCCAGGGCATAGAAGCGTTTGCCTTTCCCAGCAGCCGCAGCGTGGGTTTCAACGTCAACATTTCACTATAGCATGCACCGGACCACCGCACAACCGTATATTTTAGGAATCCTGATAATCAGTCTGCTGCTGGGGAGTTGCACCGCTGACTTTGAAGAGATCAACCGGAGCCAGACCGGCCTCACGGCGGATCGCTTCGATGAAGATTTGTTGTTTACCCGTTCGCTGGTGTACGGCGCATTGCGCTACACCGAATACCAACGGGCGCAGCAACTCTACGCGCAGCACTACATTCAGTATTATTCCGTGTCGGTGCCCTATTTCCCCACTGGCCGGTATATTACTCGAAACGACTGGTTGACCGCCTACTGGCGCGAAGCCTACGCCGATTTCGGCATGCAGACCCAACAGGTGATCGAGCTGACCGAAGGTAATCCGCTGAAGAGTAACAAAAACAGCATTGCCAAAATCTGGAAGGTGTTTATCCTGCACCGGCTCACCGATTTCTGGGGCGACGTGCCCTACTTCGAGGCTTTTCAGGGCGACGTGACACCGGCCTACACGCCGCAGGCAGAGATTTATGAAGACATGTTGCGGGTGTTGCAGGAAGAAGCGGAACAACTGGCGACACCTTCTACCGAAAGCTTTGGCGATGCCGATGTGGTGTATCAGGGAGACCGAGAGGCGTGGATCAGGTTGGCCAACTCGTTGCGCCTGCGGCTGGCCATGCGGCTGAGCGAGGTGAATGCTGCCCTGGCGCAGCAACTGGTGGCCGAAGTGCTGACCGCCGATAACCTGATCGCTGACAATAGCGAGTCGGCGGTGATGCCCTACGGGCAGGACTTTGGCAACGCCACGGAAAACATTCAGCCCATGAGTGTGTTGCGCAACTTTAACGAGTATCGCGTGAGCAACACCCTGGTGGACTTCTTGCAAGAAAATAACGACCCCCGCCTGCCGATCTTTGTGGAACCCAACGAAGAGGGTAACTACGTGGGCCTTCCCAACGGACTGAATCCTGAACAACTCAATGCACTGAATCTCGCTGACTTTTCTCGGGATACGGACATTATTGCCAATCGAGCGGCTCCTACCGGGCTGCTGATCTACCCCGAAGTGCTGTTCCTAAAGGCCGAGGCGGCGCTACGGGGCTGGGGACCGGGTTCGGCACAGGAATATTACGAGGATGGGGTTCGGGCTTCAATTAATTATTGGAACAACAGTTATCTCGATCTTGAAAATAGCTTGCCCGCCGAAGAAGCGGACGCCCTGCCGACGATCACCTTGACTGATTCGACTACGACTGCCTACCTCGCGCAGCCGACCGTGGCGTATGATCCGGCCAGCGGGCTGGAGCAAATCATTACCCAGAAGTGGGTGGCGCTGCTGAACCAGGGCTTTGAGTCCTACGCCGAGTACCGAAGAACCGGCTTCCCTACCCTCAATCCGATTCCTAATACCAATGGAGAAAGCGAGACGGGCGGGGCCATCGTGCCGGTGCGGGTGCCCTATCCCGCCGAAGAACAAACCTTAAACCGAATAGAATACAATGCCGCGGTGTCCCGACAGGGTCCCGATTTGCCCACCACCCGCGTGTGGTGGGATGTCCAATAGTGTAATTTTTATTAATTTAACCTTAAACACCATTATGAAACGTAACCCATTTAACTGGAACACCCTACTACTCATGATCATGATGAGCGGCTTGATCTTTACTGCCTGTGATGATGAAGAAACCGAACCGGATCGGAGCAGTGACAAAACCATCACCTCGTTCACACTGCCCCTCACCCCTCCGGTAGCCGGTACGATCACCGGTAATGATATTGCTGTAACCGTGCCCAGCGGCACCGACGTTACCAGTCTGGCCCCGGTCATTGTGGTCTCTGACGAGGCGAGCGTATCGCCCGCTTCAGGCACGGCGCGAGACTTTACCTCGCCGGTTACCTACACCGTGACGGCGGAAGACGGCACTACCACTGATTATACGGTAACCGTTACGGTGACACCCGCGCAGAGCAGTGCGGCCGACATCACTTCCTTTGTTCTCGGCGGGCTCACCCCTCCGATAGATGGCGTTATCGATGGCACCAACATCACGGCCACGGTTCCGGCGCGTACCGACCTGACGGCTTTGGTACCTACCATTGTTATTTCGGAAAACGCTACGATAGACCCGGCTTCGGGCGCAGCCCAGGATTTTAGTGCACCGGTTACCTACACCGTGACCGCGGAAGACGGTACTACCAAGGCCTACACCGTAACCATCACGGAAGCCGCTTCGGTGCAAGTTGCTGCTGTATGGGAGAAGAACCTGAACGCTGGCGGACTGCCAACCTGGTTCACGGCTAACAACGAGCGTGACATTGCCGCTTTCGGTGATTTTGTGTACGCCCATACCAACAACGACAAGATCAGAATACTGAGCAGCGCCACCGGCGAAGAGATCGATGCGATGGACTTTATCGATGGCACCGCCAACCCGCCTACCGGAACGGTGTTTGCCAATTTGATGGGCATGGATGTGGATGACGAAGGTAATATCGTAGGATCAACCCTGGCGGCCCCCAATGACGATTTCCGAATCTACCGATGGAACGATAAAGACGCCGATCAAGAGCTGTTGATTAGTGGAACGTTCCCCGCCCGACTGGGTGACAACATCACGGTAGTAGGAAACGTCAATGATGCAGCCATTATCTACGCTCCTGGAGTAGGAACCGACAAGATTTACAAATTTACGGTGGTTGGTGGAGTAGGCAATAATGTGCCTGAAGAAATTACCGTCCCTACCTCGTTAGGCAACGGCGCTGACGTGTATCCAATCAACGGCGAAGATGGAACTAACTTAATTGCTACCGGAACTGGCTTTGGCAACATCGTAGAGCTATCTAAAGACGATGGCTCGATCGTGCACCAGCTGCCGGTTTCCCTAAAAGAGACGGCTGACTCTACCATCTTTGATGCTCTGACTGCCATCGCGTTCGAAGTGAACGGTAGAAATATTATCGCCGCCGCTTCAACGGACTACACCGGTACCTCTACGATGGGAACGCTCTACTTCGTGGATTATACTGACGGATGGAACGAGCTTACTGAGCAGCAAATAACCGTGATTCCCTTCACTCCGGCTGGTAATATTGATGCCAACTTCAATGCGACGGGCGGACTGGACGTTATCGTGAGTGAGGACGGCAACGAAGCCACGGTGTACGGCCTGATTACTAACTTCGGTATCGGAGCCTACAAAGTGACTTTCGAGTAGCAGTAATCGTTTGTTTGTGAAAAGGGGGCTGATGCTCCTTTTCACTCCTACCACGTCATTCCGGAAACTGATGTAGCAATAGCGAAATCAGTTATCCGGAATCCCCCGCCACGAAGTCGCAGATGAGTAACTTCAAGAACGCAGTGTGCGTCCTTAGAGTGGGGGATTCCGGACAATTTGCTTCGTTCCTCTACGCAAATTTCCGGAATGACGTTTTTAAAAGTGAGTCTTCTTCTTGTTAATTCTCACCCCATGACTGCATTCACTCCTAGGCGATGTGTGCTTATTTTAACGACCTTACTGCTGAGCGCCTGCACTGAAACCACTTTCAACGAAGGCCCTTTCGTGAGCAAACGCACCCAGTTACTTTCCTTTCAGTTTCCTGATCTGGAAGCTCCCGTAGAAGCCACGATCAACGAAGAAGCTAGGCTGATCACGGCCACCCTACCCTTCGGCACCGACCGGAGTTCCCTCACTCCCACCATCACCGTTTCTAACAAAGCAACCGTATCCCCTCCTTCCGGCGTTGCCAACGATTTCACCGATACGGCAACCTACGTTGTCAATGCCGAAAACGGCGACACCCAGACCTATCAGGTCGTGATTTCAGAATCGGCACCCGACACCAAATCGGTACTGGCCCTGAGCAACCCGGTATGGAATTTCTCTCCGTCGGGTTCCGGCGTACCCAACTACTTTACTACCGACGGCGAGCGCGGACTCGCCTACGGCAACGACCACCTGTACCTGACCAACAACAACGACAAAATACTGATCCTTGACCCCGCCGACGGTGCCCTGTTGGGTCTGTTGGACATGACGGGCGTGGAAGGCGGCTCGCCCAAGATCGCCGACGTAGCCGTGAGCGAGGACGGCACCATTCTGGCCTGCAACACGGTAGAATGGACCAGCGACGGCGGCGGCGAATCTACTATCTTCAAGATTTATACGTGGAACAACGAAACGACCGAACCCGAAGTGTTCCTTACCTACACCAACACTGATTATCGGATGGGCGACAGCTTTTCCGTCATTGGCGATATTACGCAGGATGCGGTGATCCTGACCACTTTCGGCCGCAAGTTTCTGCCCCCCGCCACCCGGGGTAATCTGATCTTCCGCTGGAACGTTACCGGCGGGGTGGTGGATGTCGAGCCGGAACTGATTGAGGCGGCGGGTTTGCCCAGCCTAACCAAACTAGGCTCCCGGCCGCACGCCCAGATGCTGTCGGTAGATGACACCTCGTACTACGTCAATGCCAACGACGTGGAGTTTACGCAGGTAAACCTCAGCGGAGCGTTCGTGAATCGCATTCCTAATCTGGATCGATCCCTGTACGATGGCTTTACCTCGTATTTTGAAATCTTTCAGTTTGCCGGAAAGACGGTGCTGGCGACCGCCTTTCCCCGCAGTGCCCGCGAGAGTCGGCTCATCGTGATAGACATCACCGAAGGGCTGGAAAACGCAACCAGTGATGACGTGCTGCTGAGTGAAGACTTTATGGCCGGTAGCGGTGAAATCGCCAACGTGAATGCCTCCGGGGCGGTAGCCGTCAACATTGTGAACCAGAACAAAGCCGAAATCTACTGCCTGATTACCAACCAGGCGCTGGTGAAGTTTGATCTCTCTACCGAACTCGAGTAATGATAAGCGCCTAAGAAATAACCACCTAAAGCAAACTACATACCCTCCCAGGTCGGTGTCTTCACCGACCCATCAACCCACCGCAACCATGCTACAACGACTTGTCTACTGCATTGGCCTTACGCTCATCGCTTCGCTGGTTTTTTCGAAATGCCGCGAAGATAACGTGATTGTCAACGAAACTCCTGTTCCCCAACGACAGATTGATTATTTCGCCTTTGAAGAATTTCCTACTCCCGCCGAGGGCATTGTCAAAAACGACTCGGGGATTATTCGGGTCACCGTTCCTTTCGGGGCCGACCTCACGGCACTGGTACCCACCATCCGGTTCTCGGACGGGGCCACGCTCTCTCCCGATAGCGGCGTGGCGCAAGACTTCTCGGATTTTGTGATCTACACCGTTACCGACCCGGAAGGAGCGCAGCGGCTCTACACGGTGTTGGTGGAAGAATTAGAGGCTCCGAAAAGCTCCGACGCCCGCATCACAGCAATCAATTTTCCTTCGCTCTATCGGTCCGGAGAAATCCGGGAAGACACCAAAGATATCCTGCTGGAAGTCGGCTTCGGCACTGACTTGTCGGCCGTTCCCTTCGAGGCGGAGTTAGACGATGCGGAAGCCACCCTGGACGATAGCGGCACGCTTGACCTGCGTCAGGATGCCGGTCTGACGGTAACCGCTCCCGACGGTAGCCCGATCATTTATACCATCAGGACCACCGTACTGCCGCAGGAAACCGGCATCCGTGGCGTGTGGCTCACCAACGTCGACAGCGAGGTGCTCACCAGCCAAGCCAGGATAGAAGAAGCCGTCGCCCTTTGCGACAGCCTGAACATCAACACCATTTTTGTGGTGACCTACAACAAGGCAGCTACCACCTTTCCCAGCCAGGTGATGGAAGACCTGGTCGGAACGCGCATTGCTGCGCAGTACGACGGGCGCGACCCTTTACGCGAAGTGATCGACGCGGCCCACGCCCGGAACATCAAAGTTTTTGCCTGGTTCGAGTACGGCTTTGCGGCCTTCAACGGCAGTCCGGGCCCCATCCTGGAAGCGCAGCCCACTTGGGGAGCCATCAACCAGGAAGGCGAGCAGGTGGTGAAAAACGGTTTCTACTGGCTAAATAGTCTGCTGCCCGAGGTGCAGGATTTTATGACCGACTTGGTGCTGGAAGTGGTGGTCAATTATCCCGACATCGACGGCGTGCAGGGCGACGACCGCCTGCCCGCTATGCCCTCGGAAGGCGGCTACGATACCTACACCAAGTCGCAGTACGCCGCCGAGCACGACGGACAGGAACCGCCTGCCAACCGGCTCGACAACGAATGGTTACAGTGGCGCGCCGACCGGCTCAATGGTTACGCTAAGGATTTATACGACACCGTCAAAGCTATTAATCCTGCCTGTATCGTGGCCCACTCGCCTAGTCCGCTAAACTTCGGCTTTACCGAATACTTGCAAGACTACACCGCCTGGGTAGACGGTGGCTACTCGGACATCGTGAGTCCGCAACTTTACCGACGCGACAACCAGGGTATCAACGTGTACCGTGCGCTGCTGCTGGATCAGATTAGCCGAGTGGGTGAAGATAGTAAAGTCATCTTTTATCCCGGCATTCTGAGTTACTTGGGCAGTTACGTGCCTTCGGAAGATTTTTTAGCCGAGATGATTCTGGAAAACCGACGAAATGGCATTACCGGCGAAGTGCATTTCTTTTACAACACCCTGTTGGTGAGGGCGGAGGTGCTGAAGGCGATGTATCCGGGGGAGGCGGTGTTTCCATTCTGACGGATAAAGTTAATTGCCGCTATTAAAAGAGCAGTCCGTGGACCAGCGTCAAAGGATGTATTTATCGTCGAGTCTCTTCCTGATTTGTGTTTCGTAACCGCTTATTCTCATATCACTTGCTCTTTGAGAAATCACCGTATAAATTTTTCTGCTGCTCGTCGCTCAGCGACTCCCCAGCGTGCAGCACCACCCGGTATCGGAACGTGACGGCTTCACCGTCCTTTAGGGCAAAGTTGAGCTCGTCCTTTCCACCCGATAAAGCTTCTTGTCCCAGCGGATTAGCCGCAAACAGTCCGTAGCCCCGGGCGTGCCAGTAGGTCGGGAAGCCTACATTGTCCGGGTGATCTATGATAGTGATTGAGGAAGGCTGCTCGTCTATCCGCCCCGACAGTTGTACCCAGCGGGCCCGCGTGCCCCAAACTTGTTCACCTTCCACTCCTTTACTGCTACGGTACAAACCGTTCACTCCCGCGTTGTTCATGGCTGCCACCTGAGTAGGCGTGCCACTGGCATCGGTAAACACCGCGGGTTTATCCGACGGGTGTTCCAGCGCGCGGGCCACGCGCACGCCCAGCATGCCTTCTTTGTTGTCGGTGAGCGATACGTCTCCCACCGCGGTCAGCGTAGTGAAGCGGTCGATCAGATAGGTATTTTCGTTCTGCGCGGAGAATACAAACCGGGTATCTTCTTCCAGCACTTGGTTGCCATCCGAGGTAATCCAGTCGGCGGTCACGTGCAGCACGCCTCGCTCTCCGTCGGTAGCTTCTAATATTTCGCGGTGATAAATAGCGCCGTACTTTCCGGCAGGGTCTACCGCCTCGGAGTTATTCCAGAAGTCGTAGCCGTTCACGTCACCGTAGTTGAGCCACAGGCCCACGTGGTGCGGATGATCCACCCGCTCGCCGGGCCGCGTATCAAGTGGGAAGCCACGGGTTACCACCGTGCCGTCGGGCGTACGCAAGGGGTACAGCACTGGTTTCTTAACGGTGCGGGGAAAAATATAGGCAGTGAAGGGTTGGCCGTCGGCCGCAATCTCTACCCGCTGCGCGGCGGTGTCCGGCGTTACGGTGAACCGAATTTGTGCTACGGTCGTTTCAGCCAGCAGACATAACAGGATGGCCGCGACACAAGGGCGCAGACGGACAGCGCAACAAGGGAAGTTTATCAAAAATATATTGTTTAACCCACAGCCAACGATGAAACGAACCGTTGGCTGTGGACTATGGACTATAAACTATGGACTCTCCAACTAACTCACCACGATATCCTGCGCTTTGTCGTCGAAGGTGACGCGCTTGCCCGAGTGCAGGGCGGCGGTGCACATGATGTTGGCTACCGAATGGTTGTAACCGGCTTCTACCGGGGCGTTGGGCGTTTCACGGCTGCGCACGCACTCCATCCAGTTGAGCATGTGAAGACTCGTCATGTTGTCGGCCCCAGTGTTCGCGCTCGTCTCCGCCTTAGCGGCCTCAGCCAGCGAAAACTCTTCCAACTCAAACGGCTCCATGCCCATCGCACTAGCGTGCTTTTCGCCCAGTCCGCCGTTGGGGGTTACTTTGTTAGTGGCCAGGTTAAGCGTGCCCCCGTTCGAGAAGTACAACTCTTTTACCCCGCCCGCTGAGTTGTGCATGCGCGAGGAATAAACCACCTGGAAACCTTTGCTCATATCATCCTGCGGACCGTAGTCGAACACGGCGGTCATGGTGTCGGCGTTCTCGCGTCCGTCGCGCCACATGTAGATGCCACCGTTGGCGGCCACGCTGCGCGGGTGGTCGTAGCCACTAAACCAGTGCACAGTGTCGATCTGGTGCGACATCCACTGCCCCGGGATACCCGACGAGTAGGGATAAAATAATCGGTACTCTAGGTACTTACGAGGGTCCCACTCCACCTTGGGACGGTTCATCAGGTAACGGTCCCAGTCGGTATCTTCTTTCTTGATAGAGGCGGTGAGCTCGGGCAGTCGCCAGCGGCCGGGCTGGTTCACGTTCCAGGTCATCTCTACCATGGTGATGTCGCCAAATTTGCCGGACTTGATATAGTCTTCGGCCGCGTGGTAGTTGGTGCCGCTGCGCCGTTGTGAGCCTACTTGCACAATTTTGCCAGTATCCTTCACCGCCTTGCGCACGGTGCGGGCGTCCTCCATCGATTCGGCCAGTGGTTTTTCTACGTAGGCGTCTTTGCCCTGATTCACTGCTTCGGCGCAGTGCAGCGCGTGCTGAAAGTCAGCCGTACTGATGATCACCGCATCGGTTTGCTGGGTGTCGTAGAGTTCTTCATTGTTGCGGCTGGCGGCAATCTTCTTTCCGAAGCTTTCCTGCAGGTAAGCCTGCGCTTCGTCGCGGCGGCGGTTCCAGATGTCCGATACGGCCACGATCTCGAAATTCTGCGCTTCGGCGTGCTTCATAAAAGCGGGGATAAGCGCTCCCCGTGCCCGGCCGGAGAAGCCGACAAGCCCTACGCGTACGCGTTCGTTGGCTCCGATGATGCGTCCGTAGCTGCGGGCTGACATAGCGAACGATAGTCCTGCCGCCCCGGCGGCTCCTTTCTTGATAAATTCGCGACGACCGTGCGCCGACTTACTCGTTTTGTGATCCATAGGGTGTAGTGTTTTTTAGTTCGTACCGGACAATATACTAAACTATCCCTAGAATTTAATGCCTAAGTCCAGGCTAAACAGGTCGTTCTTCACCACGATGTCCTGAACGGGGGCGAACTCATTGCGCACTACGTTGGCCAATCCGCGGCGGTAGCTGAACCCACCAAAGAAGATGGTATTGTAGCCGTAGCGATACTCCGCCCCCGCCGCCAGCAGCAACGAGGAATCCACAAAGCCAAAATCCTCCACAAAGGCCACTTCTTCGGATATATTATCCTCTAGCAGCCTGATGTCTAGGGTGAACCCCGCCTGAAAGTAGATGCGCGTGTCGAGCGCCACCTCGTTGGTAAACAGCTTCATGGTAGCCGGAATCTGCAGGTAGTGCAGTTTGTAGCGATCCTGCGCCTCATCAACGTTGTTGCGTAGCCCCACGCGTTTGGGCACGAAGAACAACCCGCTGGAGATAAAGTAGTTGTCGGTAAGCATATAGTCTACTACCGCCCCGCCAATCATGCGCCCCCCCACTCCATCACTGGTGAAGTTGACGTCATCGGATTCATCGTTAACGCGGTTAAACGACAGGGTCGGCGACACCTGTAACCCTATTTTAACCCGCGAAAAGTCGACTTGGGCAAATCCGGCGGTAGAACTTACCAGCAGTAGAAAAATAAGAAGGTTCCGTTTCATGCGTTGTGGTTAAATTTAACGTTGTTTGTTCAATTAAATAAGTATATGTCTTGTTCGTTTTCACACCGTACCCTCCTTATCCTGATAAGTGGGTGCGCCAGTGCATTGTTTTCTTGCCAGTCTGATTCTTGCCGTTCCATCCCTGATCTTTCGGACACTCCCGCATCTGTTTCGGTGGTTCACTGGGACGATAGTCTGTTCGCGGCGCAAAGTAGCCAAGATATCGAAGATTTGCTACATCGCCACCCGGATTTCGCTCAGACCTACCTGCGGGCGGGCGCGAACCTAGCTGACTCAGCACTGGCCCGACGGTACTACCAACTCATCAATAATCCGTCTATCGACACCTTGCGCCAACAGGCAGAAGCTACGTTCGGCAACTACTCAGACCTAACGGCCAGCCTTCGGCAGTCGTTTCGCCTCACCAAGCACTACTTCCCTAGCTTCACCCCTCCCACCGTTTATACGACCTTTACCGGACTGGGCACCTTCGGCGATGACCTGCTGGTGACCGACAGTTTGCTGGTGGTGAGTACCGAGTTTTTTATCGGACCCACCGCGCGGTACCGTCCGCAAACCCACGACTACATCCTTAACCGGTACCGCCCGGCGTCGCTGGTGCCTGGCTGTCTGCTGCTATTGTCGGATCGCTTTAACGCCACCGACATGAACGACCAGTCGTTGATTGCCGAGATGATCTACTACGGAAAGAGCTACTACTTTGTGCAGCAAACCATGCCTTGCTTGCCGGATAGCACCCTGCTGGGATACACCAGCGAACAAATGCGCCTGGTAGACGAAAACCGTCAGCTGATCTGGTCGCACTTTGTGGATGACGAACTGTTCTTTAAGAGTGATCAAACCACCAAAACCCGTTACCTGGGCGACCGGCCGGGCACGGCAGAAATTAACAACCGCTTACCCGGGCAGCTAGGCCGGTGGTTGGGCTATCAGGTGGTGCAGGCCTACGCCGAGCGCACCGGGGCAAGTTTGCCCGAGGTGATGCAGCAGGAGGCGCAGCAGATTTTTACGCAGGCAAGGTATCGGCCCTAACTTCAGGATGAGGCACGGAAGGATGCACCCCCAATGCATCTAATAAGATAGCCACTTGTTTTTCACGATCAAACTGACGTTCGCCCAGGGCACGAGCGTTCGCTTGGTAGGCCTTTAACCGTGAGCGCTCGTCAACAAATGGAGCCAATTGCGCAGCAAACCCATCGGGATGATGCGCGCTCGCGTGGAAGCCGCAGTCGTTTTCTTCTACTAGCTCGGTAATCCACCCCCGCGTATTGGTAATGCACAGCTTACCAGACGCTAACGCATCGAAAAAGAGCTCATCCGCGTAGCAGCCCTCCGCCTGATCAGCGCTGGGTACGTAGACCGCATCGGTAACGTTGAGAACGGATAACATGCCGTACTTATTCTGATGCGGCAAAAACCGTAGATTGTTGAGTTGCGCCTGCTGAGCGTAGTCCTTTAACCGCCCGCGGTCGCTTCCTGTACCTACCAGCAAAAACTGAACGTCGTTCAGTTGCCGACGCTGGCAAGCCTGAGCCGCATCCATAAATTGCGTCAACTGGTACGATGGATCAAGCGCGCCCATATAGCTTACCACAAACTTACCGGCCACCGCAAACTGCCGTTCGTGGTAACGGGTCCGTTCGGAGTGGCTAAAAAACCGACAGTCAGCTATATTAGTGAGTAGTCGAACTGGCTTTTGGGGTACTGCTTGGCGGAGGTATGCTTCTACTGCCGGAGTACGGGCGACCACCCCCTTGGTGTGTCGGAGTAGCTGGTTCTCTAATTGGGATTGTAACCGGGTTCGCAACCAGCTCCGCCCCGATGAACTGCTGGCCGGTCTTCTAGGCGTTATCTTGTTCAGTTCACTAATTTCAGTGTAGAAGGGCAAATTAAATCTTCGTCGGTAGTACCAACCGATCAGTCCTACCTGTAACGGAGTAGCCGCGAGGTAGCATACATCGGCTCGCTGAAACAAATCCGTCCTTTGGCAGGCCAGTCGGACAAACCGAAGGGTGGCCCGTGCTTGCCTCATCCAGATGCGCCGCGGCAGCGGCAGGTAGTGCACGTGGATGCCGTCGATAAACACACGCTTGTATTTGGCACCAGTGTGGCCGCTGATCAAGGTGACCTGATGACCGGCATCGACCAAGCCCTTGGCCAGGTAGTACGAGCGGATGCCGCCGCCTTCTTCTGGAGTTCTAAAGTATTGGTCAACGTACAGGATATGCATCGGCGGTGGAAAGGAATCCTTAGAAAACGGGCCATCAAAATACTACTAATTTCATTCACATACATGCTTCCTGCTGGCAAACTCTTTACAAAAAGATCAAGCAGTTGACTGCCGGGAAGTTGCCTTTATCACCACTGACAAGAAAGCACTATAGAGCGACTTGCATACGTAGCAGTAGCAATCCCGGCAGCCAGGATCACTGCAAACAGCTTTCAGTATCAAACTACATCGTACAGTACTCATGTGCTATTGTTAAGTCTTTGAAATTTTGTGTAGGGCACTTTTATGTGAACTTTCATTTTCACTTTGCCCTTTCCCCGTATGAAATCATTTTATCTAGCTTTTCTGTTGCTGTTCACCGCTTCTCTGACGGTTGCTCAGCAAACTTACTACGTATCCACTACGGGGCTAAATGATGCTGGCCGGGATGGTCTTTCCACCGCGACTGCTTGGAAAAGTTTGGCCTACGCGTGCGACCGAGTGCCCGAGAGTACCGCAACCATCCAACTGGGAGCGGGCACATTCTCTGAAACCGAAACCGCATACCTTAAAAGTGGCTTCACTATTCGTGGCGCCGGTAAGGGTCTCACTATCGTTACCAACGCACCTACGTTTGTCGCCCAAACCGGCCGCAAGGACTACCAGGCCTACCGGGCCCAGAACTACCTGATCTACGTACCAGCCAAGCGCGTCGACATCATCATTGAGGACATGAGCTTCCGCAGCCCGGAGGCCAACCGCTTGCACGGCGCCATCAACCTGTGGGATTCAGACCGCATCCGTTTCGAGCGCCTCAGCTTCAATACCTTCTCTTGGAATGCACTACGGATGAACCGCTCGGACGACATCGAGATCCTGCACTGCGACTTCCACAACGCCAGCCTCGAGCGCCACGAGTCCAACAGCGATCCAGCCAGCACGTCGACGGAGTCGAGTGGGGCGGTGCGTGCACTGTACCACAAGCGTGTGGAGATGGCCTTCTGCACGATCACCTCGGACAAGTCGGATGGCTATGGCTACAAAGGAGGCGGACACGAAGACTTTAAGTTTCATGATAATGTAATCGCGATTACCGGTTATTTTGGCATTGAGATTCCGCACGAGAATGAAGCTGGCGTGGAGATCTACGACAACTCGATCAACCGCTGCATATCGGTGCCGAAGCACAATGGTGGCTCAAACCCTGCGAGTAAGGGTTTCAATTACGCGATTTGGATTCACGACAATGAGTTGTCGGATTCATATACGGTTGAAGGTCCGCGCAACTACTTACGCATCACAGACAACCACGTGGAAATCACCAAGGGCAACGGTCGGTTCTACACGCAGCACGGGGGTACGGGTTCAGGTCCGGTACTGATCGCGCACAACACCATCAGTGTGGCGCCCACGGCTACGCTTGCCAAGCCGTTCCGCGGTTTCATGTTTGTGCGTGGTACGGCACGCAACGTAGAGGTATACAACAATACGGTGTACTTCCACAACGGGGGCTGGGCGATAGACAAGGGCGACGCTACGATCAGCGGTTGGCAGGTACGCAATAATGTATTTGTAGATCCTACGGGCGGTGCAGATGCGACCGTGAATATGGTTACGGGGGCTTCGTCGGTAACGACTTCGGAGATTATTTTCAGCAATAACTTGGTCGAAGATCTAGGCAACGTGCCAACACAGGGCGCGACCTTGCAAACCGATCCAGGCCTAACAGAATCGGGGGCACGTCCTGCTCCCTACTTCGTTCCTTCGGCAGCGACGAGCGTAGTTGTCAACGCTGGTGTTGATGTGGGTCGGCCCTTTGAAGGAAGCGCACCAGACATAGGTGCACACGAATGGATAGGTGCGCCGCCGCCGGTCACTCATACCATCACCGCCTCGGCAGGTGCTAACGGATCGATCAGTCCCTCCGGGGCCGTGACCGTCAACGAAGGCAGCGACCGCAGCTTCACTATCACCGCGAATGCTGGCTACGAAGTGGCCGACGTGCTTGTGAACGGATCGAGCATCGGGGTGCAAAATAGCCACACCTTCACCAACGTCACGGCCAATCATACCATCTCCGCAAGCTTTGTATCCAGCGCCGTACCCGTGACCAGCATCACCATCAGTGGTCCAAGCACCATCACTACCGATGGCGGCACCGCCCAGCTTACCGCCGACGTCTTACCCGCTAATGTTACAGACCCTTCGGTCACCTGGTCCATCCAGGGCACTACCCTCGGGGCTACCGTATCCGCTTCCGGCTTAGTCACCGCCTCGGGCGAAACTACCGGCAACGGCACGATCACCGTACGCGCTATGGCGAATGACGGCTCGGGGGTGTCTGATGACTACGACGTTGCGATTAGCAACCAGGTCTCCCCGCCGCCACCACCCACCGGCGATCAGTACTACGTGGCCCTCGACGGTGCCGACGACGCGGGTCGCGATGGTCACAGCCCGGCTACAGCCTGGCGTACGCTGGTGTACGCCACCGGGCGCATTCCCGCCGGCGTAGCTACCATCAACATGGGCGCCGGTGAGTTCGCCGAAACTGGTACTTCACTGCTGCGTGCCGATTGGACCCTGCGCGGAGCAGGCGCATCGGCCACCAAGATCACCAACGCCGCCTCATTCGGGGCTACCGGAGACAACTGGTGCGACTACATGGAGCAGCGCAGCAACTACCTAATCCGCTTGTCGTCGAACGTTGTGGTCCGCGACCTCGAGGTGTCCTCGGATGTCAACAACCCGCTCTACGGCGGTATCCACGGTTGGTACGCTACCAACCTGGAGCTACACGACTTGGTGATCCGCAACTTCACCTGGTCGGGCATCTACCTGCGCAACGGCGACGATTCACGCGTGCACCACGTGGAGTTCATCGACGGCAGCTATGAGCGTCTGTGCAATACTTGGGGAGCTGCGATACGTACCCGCTATATGCGCGATTTCGAGCTCGATCACTGCGAGTTTTCGTTCACGAAAGGTTCAGCCTACGGCTACAAGGCCGAGGGACACGAACGCGCCAAGATTCACGACAACAACTTTCGCGGCAACAGTTCTCTGGGCCCCAACGACGGACGTGGGTTTTCTCTCGAAGCCGCGCATGAGTTTGAGTACGGCGTGGAGATTTACAACAACGAGTTTAGCGCAATGGTGTCCGTGCCCCGTCAGGGCCACAACAGCCTCACCAGCCATGCTACCGGCATAAACTACGAGTACAGCCTACGCATCCACGACAACCTGTTCCACGGATCGGGCGGCGTGGAAGGCCCGCGCATGCACCTTGAAATTGACCACAACTACTTCGCGAACACGTGGGGCAACAATGGTCGTGTTTTTGAGATCCACGGCGGTCAGAACCCGGGTCCGACCAAGATTCACCACAACGTGGCGGAATGCTCGATGGGCTTTGTGTTTAAGAAGAATGAGTTAAATGAGAACATCTCGATCACCAACAACACGGTGTACCTCGTGAATACGACACGCAACGGGTTTCCGACGAGTTTTCTGGAAGTAAGCGGGGCGGTGAGCAACTGGGAGGTACGCAACAACATAGTATTCAGTGTGGATCCTGTGGGCAGTGAGTCACGCTCCGGTTTTAGTCGAAGCGGTCTGCCGGCTTCGGGCATCACGTTCAGCAACAACCTGGCGTGGAAGGTGAACAACATCGTAAGCGGTGTGCTGGAGGAGGCTCCGGAGCTGGCGCTGGCGGGCTCAAAGCCGACGGCATACTTTTCGCCGAGTAGCGCGACGAGTAATGTGGTGGATGCGGGCGTGGACGTAGGTTATGCGTTTGAGGGTGCAGCACCAGATATAGGTGCACACGAATGGATGGGTGCGCAGCCGCCTGTCACTCACACCATCACTGCATCGGCGGGTGCCAATGGAAGCATCAGTCCCACTGGCTCGGTTACCGTCGCAGATAGTGATGACCAAACCTTCACCATCACCGCCGCTGCGGGCTATCAGATCGCCGACGTGCTCGTGGACGGCACCTCGCAAGGGGCACCGGCCAGCTACACCTTCACCAATGTCACGGCCAACCACACCATCAGCGCTTCCTTCGTAGCTACACCCCCCGGCAACGAAGCGGTCACCAGCATCAGTATTACCGCCACCCCAAGCACCATCACTACCGACGGCGGTACCGCGCAGCTTACTGCCGACGTCTCACCCACTAATGCTACCAACCCATCCGTCACCTGGTCTATCCAGGGCACTACTCTGGACGCTACCGTATCCGCTTCCGGCTTAGTCACCGCCTCGGGGGAAACTACCGGCAACGGCACGATCACCATCCGTGCTACCGCTGATGACGGCTCCGGGGTGTCTGATGACTACGACCTTACCATCACCAACCAGGCTTCCGATCCCGACACCCAAGCCCCCACCGCCGTAACGCTAAGCGCTGAGCCCCCTACCCCCTTCTCAGTGAGGCTCTCCTGGTCCACCGCTTCTGATAACATCGGGGTTACTGAGTATCAAGTTTATCAAGACAACTCCCTCATCGCTGCCCTGTCCAGCACCGAGCTCTCCTACACCGCCGTGGACTTGTCCACTGAAACTAGCTACACCTTCACCGTCAAAGCACTCGACGCCGCGGGTAACGCCTCTGATCTGAGCAACCCGCTCACCG
>JBASAY010000124.1:0-5300 GCA_049650865.1 Tunicatimonas sp. | reverse complement strand
CCACTGCCGTAGGGCTTGCTCATAGTGAGCAGTGGCTTCTTTGATTTGTGATTCACTCATCTTTATCGCTATTTTGGCCTTAAACCTCAAGGTAACTCCTTGACTGGATTTTTGTCCTACACCCGTCTATTAGTCCTATGTATCCGTTGTCAAAACCTCTATTTATGAAATTATCACCCATCGGAATAGGATACCTTAATTCAAATGAAATATTTTCCGTGTTTATCTGCGAAAAAGATAAAATTGTGATTGTCAAAAACAGTACGATAATTGTAATTTTCTTCATAATCTATTTATATCATTTAATTACACTTTTGTCGATTTGTTTTGCACACAACAATTCAATAAACGCACTTGGTACGTTTATTTTCAATATAGCAGTGGGCGGCTTATTTGCTAATCTTTTTAGTGATTATTCTAAGATTCAACCTTCTATAATCCCGAATCAGGCATCATATTTACTTGCTAAAGTACCAACCGCCATTCTTCTCAGGATTAAAGTGAGTTAAACGTTCGTAAACGACTACAAACGTTTACAAACGTTTAACTACGGATGCCTGTCGCTAGCCAATTCTTCCCGAGCAAACCTGAGTCTGCTTGGTCCTACGCTGTCGTTGGCTCTAGGGCGTGTTGACATATAGATTAACGAGAGATTTTGAGGACGGTTTTCGTCTGATTAAGGCGCTTGAGAAGCTCGATGCTGAGGCATCGGGCGCCGAAAGCAACGCAGAACAGGTGGAAAGCGTACCAAAATCGCCGTTTAGATTATATGTCAACACGCCCTAGTTGTAGACCCACTCCCTAACATCCCTACGCGGCGCTGCCTATACCCGCTGGCTAGGTACCGTAATGGCAAGCACCTCCAGCAGTTGGGGCTCGTCGTTTAGCGCCAGGCGGGCGGCCTTCCTAAACTGGGCCATCCAGGTGCGTAGCTCGCGGCGCTTCTTGTCGCGCTGTTGGGTAGCGTGCTGCGCTTCGCCCATGCGGGCGGCTCGCTGACGGCGTCCCGCCCGTAGTGCTTCTACCATCGCTTTGGTCTGCGCCAGCTCCTCGGCGGTCACGTCGTAGCGGCTCATTACCTCTCGGTACGGCTCAATCTTGCTGTAGAACGCTTCAATCTGATCCAACTGCCCTACCGTATCGGTCTTGCGCTTTCCGTTAATCTGCAGCAGCTCGCGCACACTTCGTTGGTCCTCAAAGGCCAGGCGGGCGCGCTTTAGGTGCCGCCGGTAGCGGGCCTGCAGCTCGGCAAACTGCGTGCGAAGGGTATCGGTGCCTTCGTACTGCTCCGCGTAGCGGTCTTGTTGCAGCGAGTGTAGCAGGTGCACCTCTTCGCACAGGGCCTTACCAGCCCGCAGCTTCTTCTGGTCGTAGCTAACGGTCGCTAGCTTCTTCTTGATGAGCGCGTGCTCAAGGGCGTTCTCGATGGCCAGGCGGGCCGCCGCCATTTCGGCAGTAATGGTGTTCTTCTTCATAACAAAGTACGTTGATTACCGTAAACATTTGGTTTGTAGTCCCCTACCCCACAAATGTGACACCGTCCTTCCTATCAAAAGATACTGCCTTGGATGCTTTATATCCCGCGTAAGGGGATTAACAAAGTATCACGAAAGTCTCGCCTCAATCCCTTACCCATAAATTTGGACTCAACTCTAATCGAACCTTACAGTTAACTGACGATCAGTGCGTTCTGCCGGTCAGAACTTACGCCGCTGGTACGTTGGGTGGGTTTCGATCAGGTGTGATATAATAATTTCGACAGTTTTATTGAACTACACCAAGCACGCAGTGATACTTGTTGACCAATGCGTAAGTTCTGCCCCCGTCGGGGTAATTGTTTGGATCGAATCAGTGACGCTGAACCTCGTTTACGTTATTATTGTAAGCAGATTTGTAAGGTATGGCTCGGTTTGCAAAATGTTTTAGAGCAAGCGGGCCACTACTATGGTGTACTTTCCTAGTCTAAATCGGGTACTCTGGGGCTGGGGTGGTTATCTATCGTTTACCTGTCTGCATCAGCACCAATGTGAGGTTTGATTAGGTTTGTTAGCATACTAAGTCTTGTTTGTTTCTTTGCTACTACTGTAGCACCTCACCAAGAAGTAATAAGATCCCTGCTGGAGGATAGTAAGCGCTAGCGCGTCGTGCTAACCTCAATTAAAAGCAATGCTCACCTCTTAAGCTATCCGACCGCCCTTAAGTGCTAGGGCGTGTTGACATAAAGGCTAACGAGGGATTTTGAGGTTAATTTTTGCTCGATTAAGGCCATCGTGGAACGACACTTGAGAAGCGCGATACGGAGTGCCCGACCAGGGGGCATCGGGCGCCGAAAGTAACGCAGAACAAGTGGAAATTAGACCAAAATCGCCGTTCCAGTTTATATGTCAACGCGCTTTAGTGACCCGCTGCGTTCTAAAGAAAGGCTAGACACTTTGAAGTCCGGTTAGCAGAATTACCGGAATATGCGTACTTTTTGGCGCTATTTACCCAATCTGCCCTATGCCCCCTCCTGCTAAGTCGCTCGCCAACTACTGGAAAGCCAACGTCCGCTACCTCCTCATTCTGCTCAGTATCTGGTTTCTGGTTTCCTACGGCTGCGGCATCCTGTTTGCCGACGCGCTCAACAGCATCACCGTGGGTGGCTTCAAACTGGGCTTCTGGTTCGCCCAGCAGGGCTCCATCTACGCTTTCGTACTCCTCATCTTCGTCTACGTAGCCCTCATGAACCGGCTGGACAAGGAGTATGATGTGGATGAAAAGTGAGATTTGGGGGTTAGAGATTGGGTATTAGGGGTTGGGGATTGGGTGTTAGGAGTTGGGGATTGGGTATTAGGTTACCTCTAATCCCCAACCCCTAAATCCCTAACCACCCCTTCAAATCCCCAACCCCCAAAACCTAAACCCCTAACCACCCCTACAAGTCACTAACATGGATGTACAAACCTGGACCTACCTGCTCGTTGGTATCACCTTTGCGCTCTACATCGGCATCGCTATCTGGTCGCGCGCGGGGTCTACCAAAGACTTTTACGTGGCGGGGGGGGGCGTGCACCCGCTGGCCAACGGACTGGCCACCGCCGCCGATTGGATGTCAGCCGCTTCATTTATCTCGATGGCGGGACTCATCTCCTTTATGGGCTACGACGGGGCAGTATACCTAATGGGCTGGACGGGCGGCTACGTGCTGCTGGCCCTGCTGCTGGCCCCCTACCTGCGCAAGTTCGGTAAGTTTACCGTGCCCGACTTCATCGGCGACCGCTACTACTCAGGGTTGGCCCGCACTGTGGCCGTGGTGTGCGCGTTGTTCGTGTCGTTTACCTACGTGGCCGGGCAAATGCGGGGCGTGGGGGTGGTGTTCTCGCGCTTCTTGCAGGTGGATATCAACTGGGGCGTGGTGATCGGCATGGCCATCGTATTCTTCTACGCGGTGCTGGGTGGCATGAAGGGCATCACCTACACCCAGGTGGCGCAATACTGCGTGCTGATCTTCGCCTTTATGGTGCCCGCCATCTTTATCTCCCTGCAACTCACCGGCCACGCCGTGCCCCAACTGGGCTTTGGAGCCACCCTGACGGGCACCGACACCTTCTTACTAGACCGGCTTGATGGGCTGAACCAGGAACTGGGCTTCGCGGCCTACACCAGCGGTAGCAAGAGTACACTGGATGTGTTCTGTATCACTGCGGCCCTCATGATTGGTACAGCGGGGCTACCCCACGTGATCGTGCGCTTCTTCACCGTACCCCGCGTGCGCGATGCGCGCCTGTCGGCGGGTTACGCCCTGGTATTTATTGCCATTCTGTACACCACCGCCCCGGCCATTGCTGCCTTCGCCCGTACCAACCTGATCGACACCGTGCGCGATCAAGAATATACGGAACTGCCCGGCTGGTTTAAGCGCTGGGAAGATACCGACCTGCTGGCCTGGATCGACAAGAACGACGACGGGCGGGTGCAGTACGTGGCGGGCCCGGTGATTACCGACCAAACTCCGACCTTCACCGACGGGCGGGGCGCCCACGGGCAGCGCCTGGTGACCAACGCCGACGCATCGTCGCCCAACGAACTCTACGTCGACCGTGACATTATGGTACTGGCCAATCCCGAGATCGCCCAGTTACCAAATTGGGTGGTGGCGCTGGTGGCCGCCGGTGGTTTGGCCGCCGCCCTGTCTACCGCGGCCGGACTGCTCCTGGTTATCTCCACCTCCATTGCCCACGACTTGCTTAAGAAGCAGATTAAACCCGACATCTCCGAGAGCAGCGAGCTGTGGGCGGCGCGGGGAGCCGCAGCGGTAGCGGTAGTCATCGCCGGGTACTTTGGTATCAACCCACCCGACTTTGTGGCGGCGGTGGTGGCGCTGGCCTTCGGCTTGGCAGCGGCGTCCTTCTTCCCGGCAATCATCCTGGGCATCTTCTACAAACGCATGAACAAGGAAGGAGCCATCAGCGGCATGGTGGTCGGACTGCTGGTGATGCTGTTCTATATCGCAAAGTTCAAGTTCGATGCGCTGGGCGGAGGTACATCGGCCGATTGGTGGCTGGGCATCTCGCCCGAGGGCTTCGGCTTTGTGGCTATGCTGATTAACTTTGTGGTATCTTTCACCGTCTGTCACTTCACCCAGCCGCCGCCGGCTGAGGTGCAGCAGCTGGTTGAAGACATCCGCTACCCCCGGGGCGCTGGGGAGGCGATAGATCATTAGCAGTAGCGACGCATCATGATGCGTCGCTACTTGCATTCTACGCCGAAAACCGACATATTCAGCCCGAATTAACCAACAACACGAACCTAAGCATGAGCAACAAAATACAAACCCTGGGTGGCTACATCCATGAGTATCAGAAAAGTGTGCAGCAGCCCGAGCAGTTCTGGAGCCGCATTGCCGAGTCGTTCTACTGGCGTCAGCAATGGGACGAGGTGGTGAACTGGAACTTTGAAGAACCCCGCGTGGAGTGGTTTGTCAACGGCAAGCTCAACATCACCGAGAACATGCTGGAGCGGCACCTGTTCACGCTCGACGACCGTCCGGCCATCATCTGGGAGCCCAACGATCCGGACGAAGAGAACCGTACCCTTACCTACCGCGAGCTGTTCCAGGCGGTGTGTCAATTCTCCAACGTGCTCAAGGAGCAGGGGGTGCAGAAGGGCGACCGCGTGATCCTCTACATGCCGATGGTGCCCGAAGCAGCCGTGGCCATGATCGCCTGCGCCCGCATCGGGGCGGTGCACTCAGTGGTGTTCGCCGGGTTCTCAGCCAGTTCGCTCGCCGACCGCATCAACGACTGCCAGGCCAAGGTGGT
>JBASAY010000123.1:0-4477 GCA_049650865.1 Tunicatimonas sp. | reverse complement strand
GGTACTGTCCGGCCAACTCGGCCAGGTTGCCCCACAGCACCACGTTGTGCCACTGCGTGTCGTCTACCCGCTCACCGGCTTTGTTCTTGTACGTCTCGGTGGTAGCCAGCGAGAAGCGGGCCAGGGTACCCCCGTTGCTTACTTGTTTCACTTCCGGGTCTTGTCCCAGGCGTCCGATCAGTTGTACTCGGTTTTTTAATGCGTTCATCGTTTTCGTCATTTTGTTGTTGAACATTAAACTCTGGGGCAAAGTAAGGGCAGGGGCACCGAAAGATTCGTAGGTTAAGCGTTTGTAGTCGTCTATAAGCGTTTGTAAACGTTTAAAAATGGCTCTAAAGGGTTTAGAGAAGATTATCTGCTTAAGCACAGCATCCAGCGTGAGTCGTATTATCAAAGAAGGAAGTCTTCATCACCCCCGAACCGGGGGGTAATTTCTAACCCGCAATCACATTTTCACTACCTTTGCCCCGCATTATCAACCTATCCTCATGAATATCCTTATCCTCGGCTCCGGCGGCCGCGAACACGCGCTCGCCTGGAAAATCCGCCAGAGTCCGCACTGTAACCAACTCTACGTATCGCCCGGCAACGCGGGCACCGCCACCGTGGCCCGTAACGTAGCTCTTTTCTCGGGCGACTACAACGAGCGGGCGTTCGCCCAGATTGCGGCTTTCACCGTAGAGAAAAATATCCAGCTGCTGGTTGTCGGTCCCGAAGCGCCCCTGGTGGCGGGCATTCGCGACTACTTTATGCAGCGCGACGAACTCAAGCTGGTGCTGATCGTAGGGCCCGACCGGGCGGGCGCGCAGCTCGAAGGCAGTAAGCACCACGCCAAGTCCTTTATGCAGCGTCACGGCATTCCCACCGCCAAATCACGCACCTTCACCGCCAAGCAGCTCGACGAAGGACTGGCCTACCTGACCGACCTTCCCCTACCGATTGTGCTGAAGGCCGACGGGCTGGCCGCCGGTAAGGGGGTAATCATTTGCGAGCGGCACGATGAGGCACAACAGCACCTGCGCGATATGCTGGAGCACCGCCGGTTCGGAGCTGCCAGCGAGCGGGTGGTCATCGAAGAATTTCTGTCGGGCATCGAGCTCTCGGTGTTTGTGCTTACCGACGGAAAAGATTACCGGATACTGCCCGCCGCCAAAGACTACAAACGCATTGGCGAAGGCGATACCGGACCCAACACCGGGGGCATGGGGGCAGTGAGCCCCGTGCCGTTCGCCGACCCTGAATTTATGGAGCGGGTAGAGGCACGCGTGGTGCACCCCACGGTGGCCGGATTGCAAAAAGAGGGTATTGACTACCGCGGCTTTCTATTTATCGGACTGATGAACGTGGACGGTAACCCGTACGTGATCGAGTACAACGTGCGGCTGGGTGACCCCGAAACCGAAGTAGTCGTTCCGCGCATCGAGAGCGATTTGGTAGACCTCCTGGTAGCCGCGGCCAACCAAACCCTCGCGCAGGCTGACCTGCAAGTTAGTGCGCAAGCTGCCGCCACGGTGGTGATGGTAGCGCCGGGCTACCCGGGCGCCTACCCAAAGGGGGCGGTCATTCATGGCCTACCCGACGATAAAGACGCGCTGGTGTTTCACGCGGGCACGCGCCAGGAAGCAGAAAACGTGCTTACCAACGGCGGGCGCGTGCTGGCGGTGACGGCCCAGGGCAAGGACATCGACGAAGCGCTGCGCCGCAGTTACGATACCGTCCAGAAGATCCGCTGGGAGGGGCAGACCTACCGCACCGATATCGGACAAGATTTGCTCAAGTACCTATGAAGTTTCTCGGAACCGCCCTGGCGGCCGGAAGTTGGTGGTTGCTCATAGCCTGCTCACCGGCCCACGAAGCGGAGTCATCACTTACCTGGCAAACCCAAGACCAGCGGCAGTACTCTCTACGCTGGGCGAATCTATCGCTGGCGGTAGACGCCTCGGGGGGCGGGCGCATTACTTCGCTTCGGGTAGCGGATCAAGAATTGCTCACCGACACGACGGTGCACCCCCTTTACTACGGGTCTACCCTGTGGCTCAGTCCGCAACACCGCTGGTGGCCTCCGCCCCCTACGGTAGACAGCGCTCCCTACCGGGTAGCATCAGTTGCCAACCCCCTCACCCTAGTAAGCCGACCGGACACGGCCCTGGGATTTCAGGTGAAGAAATACTTCTTCGCCCAACCCGCCGACAGCAGTCTGCGCGTTACCTACACCCTCATCAACCAAGCGGACACGGCGCAGTCGGTGGCCCTGTGGGAGGTAACGCGTTTGCCGAAAGATGCCACCGTAACCTTTGCGCTCGATACGGCTACCCGACTCAACAAGGCCTTCCGCAAATACCCTGAGGGGGCGGCAATCGGTGAACACCACCGCATACGGGTGGCCTTGAGCGACACAGCGGTAGACAAGGCTTGGTACAACGCCCGGGGATGGGTTCGCTACGCGCGCGGCGAGCGACATCTGCTCAAGCGCTTTGCGGACCTGAGCGTTGCTCAGCTGCCGCCCCAGCAGAACGAGCTAGAAGTTTACATCGACGACAGTGCCTACGTCGAGGTGGAGCAGCACAGCGCCTACCGACGGCTCGCCCCGCAAGACAGCCTGGTGTGGACGGTACACTGGTACCCTCGATAGTCCGAGCGTAATTTGGTAGACCGCGTATTTTTATTAATCTTTCGTTTCGAAAATAAACCAACGATATGGCGTGTAGCACGTGCAGCAGCAAAAATGGATCGGTGGCGGGTTGCCGAAACAACGGCGGGTGTAGCACCGGGGGCTGCAATAAGATGAATGTGTTCGACTGGCTGTCTAATATGGATTTGCCCGCGGTCGATACTTTCGACGTGGTAGAGGTGCGCTTTAAGGGCGGCAACAAGCACTTCTTTCGTAATACCAAAGACCTAGACCTCACCACCGGCGATGCCGTGGTGGTAGACGTACCCAACGGACACCACATCGGCTACGTTTCGCTGCAGGGCGAGTTGGTGCGCTTGCAAATGCAAAAGAAAAAGGTGCCCAACGATGACAACCTGCGCAAGGTGTATCGCATCGCCACCGCCGAAGACCTGGAGGCCCTCGAGAGTGCCAAGAAGCGGGAGATGCCCACGCTCTACCGCACCCGGCAGATCATCCAAGACCTAAAACTGTCGATGAAGCTCTCGGACGTAGAGTACCAGGCCGACGGCAGCAAAGCTACTTTCTACTACTCAGCCGACAGCCGGGTCGACTTTCGGGAGTTGATCAAACTGCTGGCGGGGGAGTTTCGCATTCGCGTTGAGATGCGTCAGATCAGTCTGCGGGAAGAAGCCGGCCGCCTCGGGGGCATTGGCTCCTGCGGGCGTGAGCTGTGCTGCTCTACCTGGCTGAGCAGCTTCCGCAGCGTGTCTACCTCGGCGGCGCGCTATCAGAAGCTGTCGCTCAACCCCAGCAAGCTCTCCGGGCAATGCGGCCGCCTCAAGTGCTGCCTCAACTACGAACTCGATACCTACCTGGAGGCGCTCAAGGATATTCCGGACATTCGCCGCCCCCTGGTCACCAAGAAGGGCGAGGCCTTTCTGCAAAAGACGGATATCTTCCGTAAGACGATGTGGTTCGCCTACCGGGGCGAGAATAACTGGATTCCGGTAGCGGCCCACCGGGTGCGCGAGGTAATTCGGCTCAACAAGCAGGGCGAACACCCCAGTTCGCTCCTTAAAGACCAGGCTGAGGCCAAGCTCGACATCAGCGTGCTTAACAACGACCTGGTAAAGATGGACCAGAAGTTTGAGAGCAAAAACCCATCGTCGAGTGGTAAGAAACGCCGCAAGAAGAGGAGAAACAACCGCCCGCGCAATGAGTAAAAGAGTGAGTATACTGAATACTAAGTGGCTGCCCACACTGGTCCTATTGCTGGTGGCGATGGTTAGCGCCTGCGATGAAGACCGGGTGTACGAAAAAAACGTGGACTTTCCGAACCAGCGCTGGGCAGTAGACAGCGTCCCGACGTTTGAGTTTGAAATCAGCGACGCGAGTCAGCCCTACAACATCTACTGGAACGTGCGCAACACGGTGGCCTACCCTTATCGCAATCTGTACGTTACCTACTATATTGAGGACACGGCGGGCCGCCAGCTGACCACCGACCTGCACAATATGCTGCTGTTTGAGCCCAAGACGGGCAAGCCCTTCGGCAGTGGCCTGGGTGATATCTTTAGCCACCAGTTTATGGCACTGCCCAACTTCAAATTTGATCAGGAAGGAATGTACCGCGTTCGGTTAGAGCAGTACATGCGCACCGACACGCTGCCCGAGGTAGTGTCGGTAGGCACCCGGGTAGAGCGGGTCGAGGCGGGCTCCTGAGTGGCTTTTGTTTAGAGTGTAGTTAGTGCTAGGGCGTGTTGACATATAGGCTAACGAGGGATTTTGAGGTTAATTTTTGCTCGATTAAGGCACTTAAGAAGCGCGATGCGGGAGCATCGGGCGCCGAAAGTAACGCAGAAC
>JBASAY010000122.1:0-5713 GCA_049650865.1 Tunicatimonas sp. | reverse complement strand
TCGTGGTTGGGCAGCGGCGGCTGGGCGTTGCGCAGGTTCTTCAGGATCGTAGGAAAACCCGCCGCCCCGGTGCCGCCAAAGATAGAACTGATAATAAAGATGCGGTCGCCCTGCTGGAAGTTGGAGGCAAAGTGGGCAAACTCGTCCGACTCCTTGAACTGGTTGAGCACCACGCTGCCGATGTTGGGGTTGCCGATAAACCCAATGTCCATCTCGGTGGCCAGGTTGGCTTCCGAAAACAGCAGGTTCACCAGTGCCTGGTTGCGCTCGTCGAGCCGACCGTGGTCGATGTATTCTTTGAACTGCTCGTTCTGCACGTCTTTGAGTTGAAATGAGAAGGCGTTGCCCAAACGGTCGCGGTCGCTGAGCAGGTTTTGCAGGGTGGTGATCTTGGTTTTGAAGAAGCCTTCACCCCGCGGGCTTAGCTTAGACTGAATCGCCTGATAGCTTTCCAGCAGGTCGATAGTACGTTTCAGGTCGTGGTTGCCCTGGTGGGGGTCCACGATGATGGGCACCACCTCGGTGGCGGGCAGGTCTACCCCGGCGGCCAGCAGCATGGTGAGCGATTTGATGACGCGCACCCCGGTGCCTCCAATGCCGAACAGAAATAATTTTGCCATTTTTATTCTTCTATTTCCCAATCAATCGAGATAGAGTCACGAAACAACAGGTCATCTGGGGTGAAATTGTATACTTTGGTGTCTCCACCGGCTGAAGCTGCCGCAGCGTACCTATGCTCTCTTTCTATTTGTTCCATACCACTGTCCCTTCCCCATCTTCCGTAGGTTATTTGTTTTATCTTAATCAATTTTAAGTTAGAAGAGGCAGCAATATTCAAAGCTTTTTGCTTAGTATCCTTTACTGCTAAATCGATCAATTCCTCTTGGACTTTAGCTTTTAGCTCTTCCGAAAGTTTGAAAACGAAGCTGAAATTAATTTCCTGTTCGCTTTTTGCGAACTCGTTTAAAATCTTTGATAACATTCTTTCATCGTACTCAAACTCAAGCCTGATGTCTTGCGAAGCGACATATCCGCTATCTACATACTCTTGGTTGCGATAAATACGATTCTTTGAAACAGCGAAACTAGCCGTCTTGATGTCTTTTTCTGCGAAATCTAGCTTTTTTAGGGAATTCAGATAATAGTTTGATTTGTCGCCCAGAGCCTCAATTGCTTGATTCATCTTCGGCTCAATCTCCGAAACATGAATGTTCAATACCCCTATGTCAGGTTTAACTGCAACTCTTGCCGACCCGGTGATCTGAAGCAGGTCCTTGTTCTCTTCTTGTGCATGAATTTTAGTTGAAATTAAAAACAAAGCTAAACAACACACTATCTTCATGCTGCAAGAGATTGATTTTTAAATGATCGCTGACAACTACGAGAACAAAGCTAAATAATCATACACCAGCAAACAAACGATACTCATTGTGGAGTTGGACTGGTTTTAAGAATCAGTTGCTTGGCAAGTTATCCACCGGGTTAGCCGTGGACTCTTTGCCGGACGGAAGAAGAACTACTTGGTGGGCAAAAAGATAAGGCTACCAGCGATAAAAAGAAAATCGTAGAGTAATGAGGCAAATCTTGCGCGTATCCGGCAGTAGTTTATATTGCTAATATAAAAGAGTTTATTTCTGTAATGTAAACCATGATTGAATGCTTTTCTCAGAATGGAATGATCCACCCCGGGGCGCGTTTGCGACGCTTCCTTTGAGTTAATTTTTAACCATTACAAAGTGTTACTTAGCGGCCAGCCCCTCGGCATCATCCAGCCGGGCAATGAGGCCCCAGCCGTAGAAGTAGTTGGCCACTCCGATCGTTAGTTCGTTCTCGCCCGCCCGTAGCGGTAAATCGAACGACGTGTTCGCCAGCGTGCAGCGTCCCCGGGGCTCCTTCATGGCGGGCGTGCCGAAGTAGTTTTTGTCCACGTGCAGCAGTTGCCCGTTGATCAGCACCCACACCTCGTCGCTAAACCCTAACCGAAGCCGCTTAACCTGCTCTTTCTCCGAACGAATGGTCGTTTTCAGCCACGCCAGCCGCCGCCCCCCTTCTTTTGTCTTTCCGAAAGCTTTGCTCAGGTTCACCAGGGCGCGGTGCTCGGCGTGAATGGGTTTCCATTGGGTGGTGCTGTCCGGTAGGTCGGCGTCCACCACGTCCCGCCCGGCCGGGAAATCTACCGGACTAGTCACCGACCAGTTACGCAGATAATAAGGATCGTACTGCGTGGGGTCGTAACCGGCAACGGCGGGCAGGTCTTCGGTGGCGTCCGGACGAACCACCAGGTTGGCAAAGATGGCGTTGCCACTCAACGAGAGCTTGCCCACGGTTCGCGCACTCTCCAGCACCGGCACGTGCAGCACGGCGGTGTCGTTGACGGAAACGCGTAACTGCCGTCCGTTCGCGACCAGCTTCACGTGGTTCCACTGGTTCTGGTAAAGCGGGGCGGGAGCCTGGTAGTCGTCTGTAAGGTCCCACAGGCTCAGGCTGTCCACCATCGTCGTGTACTGCGTGAGCGTGCGGTTGCGCGGGTTGACGGGCCAGAAGGAGCGGATGTAGAAGTCTTCTCCCACCGAATGGTCGTCCGATTGGCGAAACCGAATGCCGACGAACCCCCGCTCGGGCAGTTCGATATCAAACTCTATAGTACCGTTTTCAAAATCTAGTTCTTTAAGGTGCATCAACGCTCCGTTGTCGAGCCCCTGCACGGCGGGCACCGCTCGGTGGGTGATGAAGGCGGCGCGGTCGGGATCGGTATCCCAGGCGTCGGGCTGCATGGCCACCCGTACTCCCGGAGGTTGTTGGGTCGGCTTCGGTTGCGCGGAGGCCGATGATGCGGTGGCGAGGGTCAGGATAAACATCAATACTTTTTTCATGCGTTGGTTTTGGGGAAGTGTTTCATTTATTTGTGGCAATTAACGGCGGTACCTGAAAAAATGACGACCCGGCGCTTGTTCAATGCTGTTCAATCGTGTTCAGGCAGCCGCAAAGCGCGATTGGAACCCGAACCATGAACATCAAGAAAAAAGATTCGTCCGAACATCTGAAACTGCTTGTGCGACACATCGAGGCGCAACTTGCGTGGGGCGAGGGAAGCACCTGGACCAACAAAGACTTTCAGGAACTAAGCGAGCGGATTTTCGACCGCACCCGGCAGCAGCTCAGCGTCACCACCCTCAAGCGCGTGTGGGGGCGGGCCGAGCGAATCGCCAATCCCAGCGGGGCCACGCTGGATATTCTGACCGAATTTGCGGGCTACGGTAGCTGGCGGGCGTTTCGTCAGCAGCAGTCGCTCACGTTGCCCCAGAACGGCAGTTCGCCGAGTAAGCCCCAATTAAAGCGTCCCGGGAAGATAGTCAGCGGCATAATTCTCTTGCTCGTTCTGCTGGGCCTAACGTGGTATGCGCTGCAAAACCGGGAAGCGCCGACTAATAACCTTTCTTTATTGTCCGATAGCATCCAGTTCTCCTTCGAGAAAGTAGCCTCCGGCTATCCCAATACGGTCATCTTCCGCTACGACGTGGGCGCTACGCCCTACGATTCGTTGGCCATCCAGCAGTCGTGGGACACCCGCAAGCGCATTGCGCTCACCGAACCGCAGGGGCTGGTCACCACCACCTATTATTTTCCGGGCTACTTCCTGGCCAAGCTGCTGGTAGATGGCCAAATCGTTCGGGAGAAAGACCTCTACATTCCGACCCAGGGCTGGCAGGGTTTGATCCACGAAGAAGATGGGTTTGTCTACCTCAAGCCGGAGCAACTGCTTCGCGACAGCGTGCTCACGGTCGCGTCCGAGGTGCTCACCCAAATGAACCAAGGTGCCGAGTCGCGCTTGTACCTGGCGCACCTGACCGACGACCCTCAAATCGATGGCAGTGACTTTGCTTTGGACGCGGAGTTTCGGATGCCGCAGGCCACTGAACGGAGTATCTGCCAGCAGGTGCGCCTCACGGTCACCGGCACCAAGGAGGTGCTGGGCTTCCACTTCACCATTCCCGGCTGCGTGGGCGACTTGCTGTTTATGCTGAACCAGGAGATGGTGTCGGGGCAAAGCCGCGATCTGTCGGCCTTCGGGCTGGACTTCAGTGAGTGGACGCATTGCCGGATCGCGGTGCAGGACCAGCGGGTGCGGGTGCTACTTGGTGATCGCGAGGTGTTTTCGCACCAGATGACCTCGGACATCGGCCGGGTGGGCGGCGTGCAGTGGACGTTCGAGGGGGCGGGCGAGGTTCGGCAACTGGAGATAACGGATGCGAACAGGAAGGTTAATTTGATGGGAGGGTAGATTGACGTAGCGACGTACCCCACGATTAATTCTTTCGGTACTAAGTGAACAAACTGCACACGGCCTTTTCACAAAACTTGTTGAGGGGAATGCCGTACTTTTTGATTAACTTCATCGGACAGCAGGCGCGGCGCAAGCGGCGACAAGACCCCAGTGATCCTTTGGTTAAATGTTTGTAGTCGTTTAGCTGATTGCCTGACGGATGGTCTAATTGCACAAATGATTTATTTGAAAAGCACTAATTTAGATGCGAATAGAACAATATTATGGGCAATTAGAGTTCTTTTTAGCTTAGCCAGACGAATTGACGTATAGCAAATAAGCACACTGGTGTGTTTATTCAGTTGTTGTCGGCAACCAATAAATCAGTATGGCAATTAGTAATTTCATATCAGCAGGAATAATTTTTCATAATCATGGGAAGAGAGACGTTTCGTTAGCTTTAATATGTTCAGCATTAGATGCCACAGCAAAAAAGATTTATCCAATCGACAACAACAATCAAAGGAATAAGAAATTTATTAGGAAGTACATGCACACAATTACAAGTTTTGGATTTCCTGGAATTTTAGCAACTGGAATTAGAATTAAGTGCATAGATGTTCCAAATCTCAAAACTGATAGTAATGGCTATGTAGGTATTGAAGATATTATTTATCACACAATTAGATGTGGATTAATTCATGAATGCGAAATCGAAAATTTGATCGAGTTTACTGAAGAAACTCTGATCGGAGATTTCTACAAGAAATTCAAAGTGTCTAAACAATTATTTTGGGGATTGGCTCTTGCAACAATTCTTTGTGAAACTAATAAGAGCGAAAAATCAGAGGATATGGTCAACATAAATATTGGAGGTAAAAATTTCTTGATAAATGAGCTTTGGGGAAAAGAAAATGAAGTTGGTCAAATGCTATCTAAAAGATGAAAAGGCAGCCGACAAAATTATGCGCCAGCCATGCCTCTTTGAAACGTACTCGGTAATTTTTCACTCCAAGTGCCAAAAATGAAACACGAACAGAAAACGCAAACAACCCGGCCCGGCTGTTGCACTAGTTGTTATGCTGAAGAAATTCCATCATAAATAATAATATGCCAATCAAGAAAGTTTTAATCATCCTAAATATAATCGGCTTAGTCGGCTGTTTAATTTGGGTTGTTAGCGAACCTAGCTGGGAACCTGTAGTTGCAATTGTTGGACTAATTGCAACCCTTATCGCACAACTTTTTAGTACGAGAGAAAGCGGCAATAAGCTTAAGATGACCCAAAAAGGAGACAAAGGTTCAACAAATTATCAGTCAAATGGACAAATGACGATTACTAACAATCCTACTACTATCACAAATCACTATGGCAGTACTGAAACAATGTGGATTGGACAGACATATAGACCTACAATTTTTAACGCCACTGTGGAAGGTAAAAATACA
>JBASAY010000121.1:0-2753 GCA_049650865.1 Tunicatimonas sp. | reverse complement strand
CCTCATAAAGGTTATATTCAAACCATTGCAAATACTCGCAAGCAGTCGTTTCTGTACCAAAATCGCGGTTTATTTAGCCATCTTTCATCGCCAGTTGAACCCCCAATGTAGTTTTAAAACAGCTTCTTAGCTCGACTTTAGCCTTTTGAGAACGATATTCTTGTTGAAATACAGCATTGTCAACACTCTTAAAGCACCTTATTACTTTGAGACTGTCGCTTTGGCTTAATTTTTAACGTTATGGTTAGATTGTGACGTTGAAAATTACAAGGCCTCTGAATAAAGATAGACAGAATACAATATGTTAAATCGTAACGTTATGATTTTCAACCGTTTGTCATCTTTTCTAAATAGACATTTGTGATAGCTAAAGATTAGAATTTCTATAGATGGCTAAAGTTGAGCTTAGGTATCGGAATTGAAAATTAAAATGCATTCAGTGAAATTATGACGGAAATACAGCAGTTATATGATTTAACTGGCCGGAACGCCTTGGTCACTGGTGCCACTCAGGGGATAGGCAAAGCGATTGCTGTAGGATTAGCCGATTTTGGAGCCAACGTAATTGTTCATGGCAAAGACGAAAGACAGGATGCCGAAACAGTGGTAAGTCTCATACAATCTAAGGGGCAAAAGTCGAGGTGCATTTTGTGCGATCTGGAAGATAAATCAGCGCCCCAAACCCTGTTTGAGAAGGCAACGACACTGTTGGGCGCGGTGGACATACTCATAATAAATGCCTCTCTACAAATTAGAAAGCCTTGGCAACACATTACCCAAGAAGATATTGATCGGCAGTTGACAATTAATTTTAGTTCGACCTTACGGCTCATGCAACTGTTCGGAGGGGGTATGATGGAACGACACTGGGGGCGTCTTTTGACAATAGGCAGCGTGCAGGAAAAAAAACCACATCCTGATATGTTAGTGTATGCCGCTACTAAATCAGCCAATACCAACTTAGTGAAGAATCTAGCGCAACAGTTAGCTGAGTACAGTATAACAGCGAATAATATTGCTCCGGGAGTAGTTGAAACCCCCCGCAATGAAGCGGTACTCGCAAATCCTTCTTACCGCTCGGCCACACTGAAGAAGGTGCCCGCCGGGTTCCTTGGAACGCCTTATGACATTGCCGGAATTGTTGTTAGCCTATGCTCGGAAGCAGGTCGTTATGTAACCGGGCAAGAGATCTATGTAGACGGAGGAATGAGTTTGTAAATAGCTCTGTTGCGTAATCCTCACAATGAGCTGAATACCGTTTAACCTAAACTGAAAATTCGTCCTGAGACATTTTTTGCGTAAACCAATGAGCTTACCAGATTTCAATATGCTGACACTCTTACTATATTTTTCTGCGCTTTTAGATTTAGGTACTGACAAGTAAGTGGATAAACAAATATTTAGTGATTTGATTGACTGGATTTTGGAGCGATGTGATTGTTTTCAATGAGAGAGACTAGGCTCTGATCGGCAATCAGCACCGGAGAATCGTACACCGGAATATTCTCAAAGGTATAGTGGGTTCCGTTTTTTTTCCAGGATGATGCGGTCAATTCGTACACCTGACCGGTACGAAGGTCGACCAGCACCGGGGTATCAAAATTACCGGCCGGAAACTCAAACGTCATCGGTGATTTGGCGTTGGAGTTGGTCGGATTCTGACTGTCTTTCCAGAGCACAACCACCTGCCGGTCAAACTTGGATTGGTAGGCAAAAACGGACAAGGAAGAATCGGAATCTACCGTGTAGGCGTAGTTGGGAATCCGTTTCAGGCGGTGGTCAAAAATAGCGGTCGTATGTTGATACGCGCCGTATGATTCTTTGAGCGCCACAAAGTTCCGATCCAAATCCGATTTGATCAGCCCTTTGGTATTGCGCTTAGGAGTATCCATCAATTGATCGTGATCGTGGGTGTACACCACATCGATAATCAGGAAATAACTGGAAGGAATATCGCGCCCCAAATCACCCATCATCTTACGAACCACCCACTTGGCCTGCGACAGTTCGGTCCAGGGATAGTTGCGCAGCGCGTAGATCGTTTGTTCTTCCGACGGGCAGCCCAGTTCGCCCTGCCGCAGGGTGATGCGATCCGAGTAGTTGGCGATAATCTGCTGCATCATTTCGTACCGCGGGTATACTTCAGAAGGATTGTAAGTATAGCCGTGCACGGTGATTTCATCCACCAGATGGAGCTTGTCTTGCGCTTGCAGGGTTCGCAAAAAGGTGTCGATGTAGTTTCGCCCCTTTTCGCCACTGCTGGCCAGCGAAATCGCGTACAACGTGGCATCGGGAATGATGGACCGGATAATCTCGGCGGTTCGGACGTACAAAGCGGTGTAATCTTCGGCTGAATTCTTTCCTTTATTGTCCGGCTCGTTCCAGATTTCCCAAATGCGCACTTTGTCTTGGTAGCGCTGCGCCATCGCCGTCACCCAATTATCCCAGGCCGTCAGGGCCACGTCTGAAGTAGGGAAACCGGCGCTCAGGTGAATGCCGCCGCCGCCTTCGTAGATCGGGTTGCCGTAGGAGGTTTGCAGCCAAGGCTCCACCCCTTCAGCCCGCGCGTGGTCGATCACTTCGTCGAGCCAGGCAAAGTCGTAGACTCCTTTTTCTTTTTCGCACCTGGCCCAGCCACCCTGCAAGCGCACCTGCTTGGTGCCCAACGGACCCAGATGATCCTTCCAGCTATCGAAATTTATCAAGTCACGGTCCATTGTTTCGGCCCCGATTGACCAGTTGTTGGCGACAAT
>JBASAY010000120.1:0-1592 GCA_049650865.1 Tunicatimonas sp. | reverse complement strand
GAATGCGGCGGAAGAGAGCCTTCATTACTGGAATAACTTTAGAAGGGGGAAGTCCGAATTTTTCACGGCGCTGTATTACCAGCACATCGACGCGCTCTACCACTACGGCGAGCGACTCACCGCCGACAAAACCCTCGTTGAAGACTGCGTGCAGGACTTATTCGCCGATCTATGGACGCGGCGGAAGACCCTTCCGGAGGTGCTAACCGTAAAATTCTATCTGTTTAAGGCCCTGAAGCGAACCATCCGCCGAAAACAAAGGCAGCAGGCTAGACTTCTGTCCGAAGCATCGGTGGGGCATGATTTTGCGCTAACGCTCACCGCGGAGCTGGATGACGAGCAGCTGCTGCTTTCTCCCGCGCAAAAGGCCGTCCTCTTACAAGCAATAAACCAGCTAACGCCCCGCCAGAAGGAAGCCATCACCCTGCGGTTCTACGATAACTTCAGCTACGAAGAGATCGCCGAGATTATGGACTTAAGCGACCGCTCGGTGTATAACCTGATGTATCGCGCCCTGGCAGTGCTTCGCCAGCGTGTAGACGTTGGCCTCTGGCAGCGGGTGCTGCTGGCCTGGCTGATCGTTCAATAACTGTTGCCTCTGCTCCGTCTCCACATCGCAACCAGTTGATGCAGAAAACTGATTTTCTGATGTGTTTCTTTCAAAAAAGACGCGCTTTTTTTAAGCGGATTGCAAAAATGAAATTATTTACCCGGTTTTTGGTGTAGTCTGGGTTGCTCGTTGCACTTGGGATAAAGGATGAACCTGAACTTCGTCCTCACTATCACAACCGCTATCCTATGGATCACGAGCACGCCTCGGTTGTCCGCCTGCTAATGGACGACCGTTTCCAGGCCTGGGTAAAGCACCCTACGCCCGAGCTAAATCACTACTGGAAGGAGCACCTTCTTCAGCATCCCGAAGAACGGCTCGTGGTGGAGCGCGCGCGGCAGGTACTGCGGCACCTCTCTTACGAAAAAAGTGAGACCATCGACCGGGAGGGCATACTGCAACGCGCATTGGCCCAGGCCGAGGCGACATCGCCACCCACCGCTCCACTTCGGAGCAGAACAACGTGGTACCGAATGGCGGCGGTGCTGGTGGGGGCTCTGCTAGTGGCGGCCGCTTATTGGTATACCCTGCCTGCCGTCCAAACGCACTCCACCGCCTACGGTGAATCAAAACGTATTGAGTTGCCCGACGGATCCACCGTGGTGCTCAACGCCAACTCTACGCTGCGCTACCCGCTCAACTGGGAGGCCGCCGGTCCTCGGCAGGTTACCCTTACCGGCGAGGCGTTTTTCTCAGTAGCGCACCAGCAAAACGACCGCAAGTTCATCGTCCGGGCCAACGAGCTAGCCATTGAAGTGCTGGGCACCGAGTTTAACGTGAACCACCGCCGGGGTGAAACCGAGGTGGTATTGCAAACGGGTAGCATTCGGCTCGACTGGTCAGTAGATGGAGAAGTTTCCTCGCAAGCTCCGAGCGACCTGGTGATTGCGCCGGGCGAGATGGCGGTCTTTTCGCAAGACCAGAAGGACGTGCGTCGAGTAGTAGTCAACCCCACCCTGTATTCTTCCTGGACCCAAGACCG
>JBASAY010000119.1:0-12880 GCA_049650865.1 Tunicatimonas sp. | reverse complement strand
GAGAAACTCACCATCGCCCGCCAGCTCGAAGCCCTCGGGGTAGACATCATTGAGGCCGGTTTTCCGATCTCCTCTCCCGAAGACTTTAAGGCCGTGAAACTGGTAGCCGACACGCTTACCGAGCCTTCCGTGTGCGCGCTGGCCCGCGGCCTGGACCTCGACATCGAAACCGCCGCGCGGGCGGTGGAGGGAGCCGCAAAACCGCGCATTCATACCTTTATCTCAGTCTCCGACATTCATATTGAGTACCAAATGCGCAAAACGCGCGAGGAAGTGCTCGTCATGGTGGAGCGCGCCGTGCGCAAGGCCAAGAGCTACTGCGACGACGTGGAGTTCTCACCGATGGACGCTTCCCGCGCCGACCTGGACTATATGATCAAGTTCACGCAGGTGGCCATCGACGCGGGCGCCACCACTATCAACTTCCCCGACACGGTGGGCTACGCCGTGCCCGAAGAGTGGGGCGCGTGGATGCGCCGCATCGTGGAGGCTATTCCGGCTTTCAAAGATAAAGTAGTGATGAGCATGCACACCCACAACGACCTGGGCCTGGCTACCGCCAACGCCATTGCCGGAGTGGTGAACGGCGCCCGGCAGATTGAGTGCACCCTGAACGGAGTAGGCGAACGGGCGGGCAACTGCTCGCTCGAAGAGGTGGTGATGATCCTCAATATGCGTTATAAAGACCGCTTCCGCACCAACATCAACACCCCCGAGATCATTAAAACCAGCCGGATGATTTCCGAGACAATGCGCATTCCGGTGCAGCCCAACAAGGCCATTGTGGGAGCCAACGCCTTTGCGCACTCGTCGGGCATCCACCAAGATGGTATCATCAAGCACCGCGAGAACTTCGAGATCATGGACCCTAAGTCGGTGGGTGCCGACGGCTCGGCCATCGTGCTCACCGCGCGTAGCGGTCGCCACGCGCTCTTGTACAAGCTGCGCAGCCTGGGCCACGAGGTAAACAAAGAAGACGTCGACGACCTATATCACCGCTTCCTGGAACTCGCCGACCGCGAAAAGCACGTCACCGACGAAGCCCTCATAGACCTCATCACCACCGTACCATAGTACAGACGCGATGCATCGCGTCTCCACGATGATTATCAACATGACCCCAAAAACCCTCTTCGATAAAATCTGGGACGCCCACGTGGTCACCAGCGTGGAAAACGGCCCCGACGTGCTCTACATCGACCGTCACTTCATCCACGAGGTAACGAGTCCGCAGGCCTTCGCTGGGCTCGACCGCCGGGGCATCCCCGTGTTTCGCACCCGGCAGACCATCGCCACGGCTGACCACAACGTTCCTACCAAGAATCAACATTTGCCCATTCAGGAAGTCCTGTCGCGCACCCAGGTGAACAAACTTACCGAAAACTGCTCCGCCCACGGCGTAGAACTGTACGGGCTGGGCCACCCCTTCCAGGGCATCGTGCATGTGATCGGGCCCGAACTGGGCATCACCCTACCGGGCATGACCATCGTGTGCGGCGACAGCCACACCTCCACCCACGGAGCATTCGGCAGCATCGCCTTCGGCATTGGCACCAGCGAGGTGGAGCAGGTGCTGGCCACCCAGTGTGTGCTACAGCCGCGCCCCAAGAAGATGCGCATTGAAATCAACGGCGAACTGAATCCGGGGGTCACGGCCAAGGATATTATCTTGTACATCATCGCGCAGATTTCGGCCAGCGGGGGTACGGGCTACTTCGTAGAATACGCCGGTTCTACCATCGAGGCCCTGTCGATGGAAGCCCGGATGACGATCTGCAACATGAGTATCGAGATGGGTGCCCGCGGCGGTCTGATCGCTCCCGACGAAACAACGTTCTCGTATATTCAGGGAAGAGAATTTGCTCCGCAGGGAAAGGATTTTGACAAACAAGTGGACTACTGGAAAACGCTGCCCAGCGACCCCGGCGCAACCTACGACGAAGTGCTTACCTACGATGCCGATGACATCGCTCCGATGATTACTTACGGCACCAACCCCGGCATGGGCATCAAGATTACCGGACACGTGCCGTCGCTGGATGAAATTCCGACGGAGGATCAGGACTCTTTTAAGAAGTCGCTCACTTATATGGACCTGGAACCCGGACAGGCCTTGCTGGGCAAGAAGATAGACTATGTATTTATCGGCAGTTGCACCAATGCCCGCATTGAGGATCTGCGAGAGGTAGCCGAACTGGTGGCCGGACGCCAGAAAGCCGCCCACGTGAACGCCATGATTGTGCCCGGCTCCCGGCAGGTGGAAGCGCAAGCGCGGGAAGAAGGGCTGGACGAAGTGTTGCGGTCGGCCGGTTTTGAGCTACGGCAGCCCGGCTGCTCGGCCTGCCTGGGTATGAACGAAGACAAAGTGCCAAAGGGATCGTACTGCGTTTCTACGTCTAACCGCAACTTTGAGGGGCGACAAGGCCCGGGAGCGCGCACGCTGCTGGTGAGTCCGCTCACGGCGGCGGCGACGGCGCTTAATGGCTATATCAGTGATGTGCGAGAGGAGATGTTAGTTAGTCATTAGTCATTGGTCATTGGTCATTGGTCATTGGTCAAAATTATAATACATGAAGAAGACTCTTTCTTTTGAAGAACTGGAAGTGTATCAACTAGCCGAACGACTGGGTGACCAGGTATGGGAGGTGGTGCAAGCGTGGGGTCAATTTCCGCGAAACACGGTAGGTACTCAACTGGTGCGCTCAGCCGATAGCATCGGAGCTAACATCGCCGAAGGAACCGGGAGAGGTAGCTTTGCGGATAACAAGCGCTTCGTCCGTATCGCTCGTGGCTCATTGTACGAAACCCGCCTCTGGTTGCGCCGTGCTTATCAGCGAAATTTACTATCAGAAGAAAGCGTTGCGTCTTTGAAAACAGTAATGGAAGAACTCAGTCCCCACCTCAATGCTTATCTGAATTCAATCGGAAAAAACGCAAAGAAAACGTAACCCCACCCCCCAACTCGCGTTCCGCGACAAAGGACAAAGAAGACGTACAGACGCGATTAATCGCGTCTCAACAGGACAAAATGAAAAAATTCACCACCCTCACCTCCCCCATCGTGCCGCTACCGGCGCAGAACGTAGATACCGACCAGATCATTCCGGCGCGCTTCCTGAAGGCAACCACCCGCGAAGGTTTCGGCGACAACCTGTTTCGCGACTGGCGCTACGACGAGCGTGATCAACCCAAGCCCGACTTCGTGCTCAACGACCCTGCCATTCAGGGCACTATTCTGGTGGCTGGAAAGAACTTCGGCAGCGGGTCGAGTCGGGAGCACGCCGCCTGGGCCATCTACGATTACGGCTTCCGGGCGGTGGTATCGAGCTTCTTCGCCGACATCTTTAAGAACAACGCGCTCAATAACGGTTTGCTCCCCGTGCAGGTGAGTGACGCTTTTTTGCAACAAATTTTTGTCCGCTACGAACAAGACCCTAGCTTGCAACTTCAAATCAACCTGTCTGAGCAACGTATTCATTTTGTAGCTACCCAAGAGGGCGAAACCTTCGACATCAATCCGTACAAAAAGTACTGTCTGGAAAATGGCTACGACGATATTGATTACTTACTCAGCCAACGCGAGGAAATTGAATCGTTCGAGAAGCAAACGCGTTATCATCTCAGTTAAAATTTAACATGACCTTCCACTGCTATGCATAAGAAAATAGCCGTACTAGCCGGTGATGGCATCGGCCCCGAAGTAACCAAGCAGGCCCTCAAGGTGCTGCGCGCCGTAGGTAAAGCCTACGATCATCAGTTCGACTTTGAGCCGGGCCTGATTGGGGCGGCCGCCATTGATCAAACCGGCAACCCCTTCCCGAAAGAAACCGAGGAGCTTTGCTTACAATCCGATGCCGTTCTCTTCGGAGCCATCGGCGACCCCAAGTACGACAACGACCCCCACGCCAAGGTGCGTCCCGAGCAGGGGCTGCTGGCCATGCGCAAAAAACTCGGACTGTACGCCAACGTACGTCCGGTGAAGAGCTACGCTGCCATCAGCCACATCTCGCCGCTCAAAGAGCATATCATTGCTGACGTAGACTTCGTGGTGTTTCGCGAACTTACCGGAGGTATTTACTTTGGCGAACCCCGCGGGCGCAACGAAGCAGGCACAGTAGCCTTCGACACCTGTGTATACTCCAAAAAAGAAATTGAGTGCATCACCGAGCAGGCCTTTAATGCGGCGGCGAAGCGGCGCAAGGTGGTGACGCTGGTCGACAAGGCCAACGTGCTGGCTACCTCGCGACTGTGGCGCGAAACCGTACAAGAATACAGCAAGAAGCACCCTGAGATTAAGCTCAACTTTATGTTTGTCGACAACGCGGCCATGAAGTTGATCCAGAACCCCTCGGTGTTCGACGTGGTGCTCACCGAAAATATGTTCGGCGACATCCTCACCGACGCCGCCTCGGTGATTACCGGTTCGTTGGGAATGCTCCCCTCGGCCTCCATCGGCGAAAAGGTGAAGCTGTTCGAGCCCATCCACGGTTCGTATCCGGAGGTAGCCGGACAGAATCGGGCCAATCCGGTGGGGGCAATCTTGTCGGCCGCTATGCTACTCGATTATGCCTTCGATCTGACCGAAGAGAGCAGCGCCATCAAAGCGGCCGTCGATCAATCGTTGCAGGAAGGCTACGTTACCGAAGACATTGACCACGACCACCCGCGCTCTACCGATGAAGTAGGTGATAAGATCGCTACGCTAGTCTGGTCGGGCAAACAAGTGACCGCGTAGTAGGAGTTGGTCACTAAACATTAGATAGTAGCGGTGGAAGAAATCACCTAACATTTACGCTCTAACATCTAGCCCGTTAGAAAATCATCCACCCCTTGCACCCTGCCCAATTTATTTGTATGTTTGATGCCTATAATACAAAATATTATGATGCAATTCGTAGTTGGGCTAACCCTCACCGTCATTCTGGTGGTAATTCCCGTCCCTGCCCGGGGATGAGCCAACGTCGTATTGCGTATACCGAAGGCTCTTCTCCCGCTGAGAAGGGCTTTTTTTGTTCAACCGATCTATGAAACCGCTTAATAAATACAGTGCCACCATCACGCAAGACGAGTCGCTGCCCGCCGCGCAAGCGATGCTCTACGGTGTGGGGCTTAAGGACGAAGATTTTGCCAAGGCCCAGGTGGGCATTGTAAGTACCGGCTACGAGGGCAATACCTGCAATATGCACCTTAACGACTTCGCCCGCACCGCCAAGGCATCGGTGCAGATGAACGGCCTGGTTGGGCTGATCTTTCACACCATCGGAGTGAGTGATGGCATGTCGATGGGTACGGCGGGGATGTCGTACTCGCTACCCTCGCGCGATATTATTGCCGACTCGATCGAGACGGTGGTGAGCGCCCAGTGGTACGATGCGGTAGTAGCGGTGGTGGGTTGCGACAAAAATATGCCGGGCGCAATGATCGCCTTGGGTCGACTTAACCGCCCCGCCCTGCTGGTATACGGGGGCACCATCAGCCCCGGTCACCATAACGGCCAAGACCTGGATATTGTGTCGGCCTTCGAGGCCTACGGTAAGAAGATTACCAAGGATATTACTCCCGAAGACTTCAAGGAAGTGATTAAAAATGCTTGCCCTACCGCCGGGGCCTGCGGAGGCATGTACACGGCCAACACCATGGCATCGGCTATCGAGGCGATGGGCATGAGCTTGCCCTACAGCTCGAGCAGCCCTGCCACCAGCGAGGCCAAGCACGCAGAACTGGAGCGCGTGGGTACCGCCCTGTACCAGCTGCTGGAGCGCGACATTAAGCCGCGCGATATTATGACCCCAGCGGCCTTCGAGAACGCTATGACACTGGTGATGGCACTGGGGGGGTCTACCAACGCGGTGCTGCACCTGCTGGCCATGGCCCACGCCGTAGAAGTGCCGCTTACCCTGGACGACTTTCAGCGCATCAGCGATAAAACTCCCTACATCGCCGACCTCAAGCCCAGCGGCAAGTACCTGATGGAAGACCTGCACAACGTGGGGGGCATTCCGGCGGTGATGAAACGCCTTCACGAGGAAGGCTTCCTGCACGGCGACTGCCTCACGGTAACCGGTAAAACACTGGCCGAAAACCTCTCCGAGGTTGCCGATCTAACGGAAGACCAACCCATCATCCACTCCCTAAGCAATCCACTCAAACCAAGCGGCCACTTGCAGATTCTGTACGGCAACCTGGCCGAACACGGCGCAGTAGCCAAGGTAACCGGCAAGGAGGGACTCACTTTTAAAGGGGTGGCCCGGGTGTTCGACAGTGAGCAGGCGGCGAACGTGGCCATCACGAACCAGGAGATTGTTCCAGGTGACGTGCTGGTGATTCGCTACGAAGGACCCAAGGGCGGCCCCGGCATGCGCGAGATGCTCAAGCCTACCTCCGCCATTATGGGAGCGGGCTTGGGTGATAAAGTGGCCCTCATCACCGACGGCCGATTTTCGGGCGGCACCCACGGCTTTGTGGTGGGTCACATATCGCCCGAAGCCTACGAAGGAGGCATGATCGGACTGGTGCAAGACGGCGACACGATTACCATTGATACCGAAAACAATACAATTGACGTTGAGCTAGATACCGAAGCGATTGCGCGACGCCGCAAGCAGTGGAAAAAACCCGAGGCAAAGGTAACCCGCGGTGCCCTGTACAAATACCTGCGCAGCGTGTCGCCCGCCTCCGAAGGATGCATCACCGATCAAGACACCCTGTAGGCGCGTGATTCATCACGTGCCGAAGCGAAACGAAGACAAAAATTATTTAACCGATAGAAATATGCCCATCATCACCGAAGCAAAACCCGGCAAGACCCTGTACGAACACCCCGTCCACCACAAGCACGAGGACGAGAACGTACTCATCAAAGAAACCGACAAAACCGTCAACGGCTCCGAGGCCCTGATCCTGTCACTCATCGAGGAAGGGGTAGATACCATTTTTGGTTACCCGGGGGGCGCCATCATGCCCATTTACGACGCGCTTTACCACCACCGCCACGAGCTCAACCACGTGCTGGTGCGCCACGAGCAGGGAGCCACCCACGCCGCCGAGGGGTACGCCCACATGGCGGGGAAGCCCGGCGTATGCTTCGCCACCTCGGGGCCGGGAGCCACCAACCTGATCACCGGCATCGCCGACGCCATGCTCGACTCCGTACCGATCGTATGCATCACCGGGCAAGTGCCCACGGCTTTTCTGGGTACCGACGCCTTCCAGGAGACCGACGTGATGAGCCTGGCCATGCCCATCACCAAGTGGTGCTACCAGATTGCCGATGCTGACGAGATTCCTTACATCATTGCCAAAGCGTTCTACATCGCGCGCTCGGGTCGGCCCGGTCCGGTACTGATCGATGTGACCAAAGACGCGCAATTTGCGGAGATGAACGAGCCGTTCCGCTACGAGAAGCGTAAGCAGATCAAAGGCTACAAACCCGCCGCCAAGCCCCGTGAGCAAGACATCGTCAACGCCGCAAAACTCATCAACGAGGCCAAGAAGCCGTTTATGTTCGTCGGCCACGGCATCTTGTTGTCCAAGGCCCAGGAAGCGGCGCTTCGCTTTGTGGAGAAGACGGGCATTCCGGTGGCCAGCACCCTGCTGGGGCTGTCGGCCTTCCCCACCGACCACGAACTGTACGTAGGGATGCTGGGCATGCACGGCAACTACGCTCCTAATATCCTGACCAACGAAGCCGACGTGATTATCGCTGTGGGCATGCGCTTCGACGATCGGGTAACGGGCAACCTGGAGCGCTACGCGCGACAGGCCAAGGTGGTGCACATCGACATTGATCACGCCGAGATCGGCAAGAACGTAATTCCGGCCGTAGGCATCATCGCCGACGCTAACGAAGCGTTAAATGCCCTGCTACCGCACGTAAAAGACCAGCAGCACCCAAAGTGGCGGGCCGAATTCGACGACCTTTTTACGCAGGAGTACGACAAGGTAATTAAGAACGATTTCACCGCCACCGGCGAGAACATCCGAATGGGTGAGGTGGTGCGCCGCCTGTCCGAACGTACCGATGGGCGCGCCGTGGTGGTGGCCGACGTGGGGCAGCACCAGATGGCGGCCGCGCGCTACTCGCGCTTCCAGGAGACTGACAGTTGGCTCACCTCAGGCGGACTCGGCACCATGGGCTACGCTCTGCCCTCGGCACTGGGGGCCAAGATGGGCGCGCCCGAGCGAGAGGTCGTGGCCATCATCGGCGACGGCTGCTTCCAGATGACCATCCAGGAGTTAGGCACCATTGCGCAGACTGGCATGGCCGTTAAGATCATTGTGCTCAATAACCAGTACCTGGGCATGGTGCGCCAGTGGCAGGAGATGTTCTTCGATAATCGGTACTCGTTCGTAGAGCTCACTAATCCCGACTTCATCACCATTGCCAAAGGCTTTGGCATTGAGGGACACCGTTGCAACCACGCCGACGACCTCACGAGCTCTATCGACACCCTCGTAAGTGCTAAGGGAGCTTATCTGCTCGAAGTAATGGTAGAGAAAGAAAGCAACGTCTTCCCCATGATTCCCTCGGGCTTCGGAGTGGGACAGATGCGGCTAGAGTAAACGTATCCAAACCTGTAAAGACGCAATAAATTGCGTCTCATCGTTATGAAAAGACGCTACACCATCATCGTATTTACCGAGAACAACTTCGGACTACTTAACCGCCTGACCATCGTGTTCTCGCGCCGACGCATTAACATTGAGAGCCTGGCCGTCTCGGAAACCGAGCGCACCGGTATCTCGCGCTACACCATCGTCATCGACTACGAAGACAATCGCATCCAGAAGCTCATTCAGCAGATTCGTAAGATCATTGGGGTGCTAATGGTATTTCACAATGAGGACAACGAGGTCTACTACGGGCAGATTGCTTACTACAAGGTGGCGGCCACCAGCTTTGCGGAGCGCGAGAAGATCATGGAGATCGCGCATCGGCACCGCGCCACCGTGGCCTTCTCCGACGAGGAATACATTGTGATCGAGAAAACCGGCAAAGAAGAAGACCTGACTACCATGCTACACCTGCTGCAACCGCACGGCGTACTCGAGTTTGTGAAGTCGGGCCGCATCGCGGTAGTTAAAGACCAGTACCGCTTCAGCCAGTATGCCAAGAACCTCGGTCCCGAAGGCTGGTACTCCGACGAGGAGTTTCACGAACTAAAGGGCCCCGCCCCGTACATGCCCACTTAATCAATTAAGAATTAGGCAATTGGAAATTAGGAATTATTTAATTCTTACTTTCCCCATTCTTAATTCTTAATTCCCCCATTCTTAATTATTTTCTAACTGACACAAATCCAACCCCATGGCAACCATCAATTTTGGCGGAGTAGACGAAAAAGTAACTACCCGCGACGAATTTCCCCTCTCTAAAGCGCGCGATATCCTGAGCGACGAAACCATTGCCGTGATCGGCTACGGCGTACAGGGACCGGCCCAGAGCCTTAACCTACGCGATAACGGTTTTAATATAATCGTAGGGCAGCGGAAAGATTCTAAAACGTACCAAAAAGCGCTCAACGACGGCTGGAAAGAAGGCGAAACTCTGTTCTCGGTAGAGGATGCCTGTGACAAAGGCACCATTATCGTCAACCTGCTCTCCGACGCCGGACAAATCGCCGTATGGCCCACCATGCAGCAGTACCTCACCGATGACAAAGCCCTGGTGTTTTCGCACGGCTTCGGCGTAACGTTCAAGGAGCAAACCAGCATCGTTCCGGAGAAAAACATCGATGTGATGCTGGTAGCTCCCAAGGGCTCCGGCACCAGCGTGCGTCGTTTGTTCCAGCAGGGCAAAGGAATCAACTCCAGCTACGCCGTGTACCAAGACGCCACCGGCCGCGCCGAAGAACGCATCCTGGCCCTGGGCATCGGCATTGGATCGGGCTACCTGTTCGAAACCGACTTCAAAAAGGAAGTGTACAGCGACCTTACCGGTGAACGCGGGGTGCTGATGGGTGCCATCGCGGGCATCATGGAAGCCCAGTACGAACTGCTGCGCGAAAAGGGCCACTCGCCCAGTGAGGCCTTTAACGAAACGGTAGAAGAACTTACCCAGAGCCTAATCCGACTGGTGGGCGAGAACGGTATGGACTGGATGTACGCCAACTGCTCTACCACCGCCCAACGCGGCGCACTCGACTGGAAAGGTAAATTCAAAGAAGCCACCCAGCCGGTATTTCGCGACTTGTACGAAAGCGTGGCCAGCGGCAACGAAGCCCGCATCACCATCGAGGCCAACAGCAAGTCCGACTACCGCGAGAAGCTCGAAGAAGAACTAAGCGAAATAGAGCAGTCGGAGCTGTGGCAAACTGGCAAGGAAGTTCGCAAGTTGCGTCCGCAGGAAGACTAAAAGGTTGTCAGATGGTTCAATTGTTCGATTGCTTGGTCTCGACTTAACAATTGAGCAATCAAACAATTGAAACAAAACCAGCCGCCCGGCACTGCTCCTATGAACGCTACTTGTTGGAACCCCACCCTGTACAATCAGAAACACAGCTTCGTCTACCAATACGGCGAGAGCTTGGTCGATGAGCTAAATCCTCAGCCGAACGAACATATTTTGGACCTAGGATGCGGCACGGGTGAACTCACCCAACGAATTAGTACGTTTGGAGCTTGCGCAACAGGCATTGATAGTTCGGCAGCGCTGATTGCTACGGCACAACAGCGGTTTCCGAGTATAGAATTCAGGCAGCAAGATGCTGCTCAACTTTCAGATACCGAATGTTATGATGCCATCTTCTCCAACGCCGTATTGCACTGGGTCGAAGATCAAGCTGCGCTAACCCGGGGCCTGTTTCAGGCACTGCGGCCGGGGGGAAGATTAGTAGCCGAGTTCGGCGGGCAGGGCAACGTACAAAAGATTGTGAATCCTCTGCGTGAGACGTTGCATCAACATGGATACGAGACGCAAGCCGCGGCCCAACCTTGGTACTTCCCTTCGGTGGGGCAGTACGCTAGTTTGCTAGAATCTCATGGCTTTGAGGTGCAATGGATGCATCACTACGACCGACCGACGGAATTGAACGACACCACCGATGGCATTGTTGATTGGCTACGGATGTTCGCCGGTAGTTTTCTAGCTAGAATTGCCACTGACAAGCAGAACATAATACTGGAAGAAGTTCAAGAAAAGCTGCGTACTGTACTCTACCGCGAAGGCAAGTGGTATGCCGACTATCAACGCCTCCGCGTTCGGGCCGTCAGACCGCTATAAACTCTGTCGCTCCCTAGCAACTAACTATTGAACCATCGAACAACCGATTATGAAAACCCTAACCAGTTCGCTCATTCCGGTGAAAGACATTCTCAATGCCGCCCAGCGGCTGCGAGGGGTCATTACGTCTACTCCGCTGCTGTACAACATGAACCTGTCGGAGCAGTACCAGGCGAGCATCTGGCTCAAGCGGGAAGACCTGCAGGTGGTACGCTCGTACAAGATACGGGGGGCTTTCAACAAAATGTCGAGCCTGAGCGAGGCAGAGCTGGCCAACGGGGTGGTGTGCGCCAGCGCCGGTAACCATGCCCAGGGCGTGGCCTACGCCTGCCAGCGTCTTCAGATAAAGGGCACCATCTTTATGCCCATCCCCACCCCCAAGCAGAAGATCAAACAGGTGACCATGTTCGGCAAAACCTGGGTCGACATCCAGTTGGTGGGTGATACCTTTGATGACGCCAGCGAAGAGGCCCAGCGGTTTTGTCTCGAGCAGGGGGCGCAGTTTATTCCGCCCTTCAACGATTCTAAGGTTATTGAAGGACAGGGTACGGTGGGCCTGGAGATTCACCACGAAGCCACCGAGCCCATCGACTTTCTGTTTATGCCCGTGGGCGGCGGCGGGTTGTCGGCCGGCGTGGGCAGCTACTTCAAGCAGGTAAGTCCCGGTACCCGGCTGATTGGGGTGGAGCCCCTGGGTGCTCCCGCTATGAAGACCTCGCTGGAGAAAGGCGAGAACGTTACGCTTGATACCATCGACAAGTTTGTGGATGGTGCCGCCGTGCGCCGGGTAGGTGACCTGCCCTTCGCCATTGCGCAGCAGATTTTTGAACCGGGCGACGTGATCACCGTTGCCGAGGGTAGGATCTGTGATACCATCCTTAAGCTTTACAACGAAGACGCCATTGTGGTAGAACCCGCCGGTGCGCTCTCGGTAGCCGCCTTGGATACGTACCGCGACGAGATCCGGGGCAAGACCGTGGTGTGCGTGGTGAGTGGTGGGAACAACGACATCACCCGCATGGAAGAGATCAAGGAGCGCGCCCTGCTCTACCGCGGCCTCAAGCACTACTTCATCATCCGCTTCCCCCAGCGGGCCGGAGCGCTCAAGGAGTTCGTAGCCGAGGTGCTTGGCCCCAACGACGACATTACCCACTTCGAGTATACCAAGAAGACCAGCCGCGAGAAGGGCCCCGCCCTGGTGGGCGTAGAACTACAGTCGAGCGAAGACTTTGACGGATTAATTCAACGGCTCAAAGACCATAACATCGCCTACGAGCTGCTCAACGAGAACTTCGAGTTCTTTAACTTCTTGATATAGAGGTGTTTTGGTAGGTTACTGATCAGAATGCTCGTCGTACTATTATTAATGGTGAGTGTATGGTGTCGTACGGGATCACGAAGCGATTTCCTATCAGTCTACCCCAATTTTTTTTACGAAAAATAAGTGCACGAAAACAGTTGAAACCCGCATGCACTATACACATTGTTGTGTGCTGAACATTTTTACTTTCTAAAATTCCATGTCAATCCAACGGGTGCATTTCAAAATGTCGTTAAGCGGCTCTGAGTATTTGTTGTAGCTGATGCCATCTTCCGCTCATGCGCAGTACCCTAAGGTTAAGCACGTTCTGTGCGCCACTGCGCGACCATCGTTGTCCT
>JBASAY010000118.1:0-25394 GCA_049650865.1 Tunicatimonas sp. | reverse complement strand
CCTCATAAAGGTTATATTCAAACCATTGCAAATACTCGCAAGCAGTCGTTTCTGTACCAAAATCGCGGTTTATTTAGCCATCTTTCATCGCCAGTTGAACCCCCAATGTAGTTTTAAAACAGCTTCTAAGCCTACGGCCAGGTATAACCGTGATACGCTTCACGCAATGCGAACCGCCCTGATGGGACTGCTTTGCGTCACCGTGAGCACTGCTGTCTTGTACAACGTCGGGGTTCCCATTGATATCGCTACCGTCACCAAAGTATCCGTCCCGATTCTTCTGCTGGTGATCGGAAACCTGTTTAGTAAGCTTCAGCCTAGCTATTTTGTCGGTATTCGCACCCCCTGGACGTTAGAAAGCAAGGAGGTCTGGACCCAAACGCACCGTATGGCGGGCGGCCTCTGGGTAGCTTCTTCGTTATTTTTACTGGCCGCTTCGCTCTTCTTGCCAGACAATCAGTACCCTCCCGTACTAATCGCGGTAGTGCTGGTAATGGTTGTGGTTCCGGTTGGGTACTCGTATTGGGCGTTCAGGAAGCAGCAGGCCACGTAGTGTTTCAAATCAATTCCTGATTCTGCCTCTCCGGTAATTAGCAAAGTGAGCAAATGGTTATATTGGTAGGAGTCATTCACGTTAAACCCTTCTGCTCAAGCAATGAACACTACCTACAAATCAGAAGTTGGTCGGGGGATGCTGCTAATCATCCTTATCGCAACCACGTACATGCCGGTGGTTATCCTGCTTATCATGCCTGAACTGTGGGTGATGGGGGCAACCACCGTTGGTTTGGCGGTCGTCTTGTTCTGGCTGCTCTACCAAAACACCTTTTACCAAATCAATTTCGACGGAGAATTGCAGATCAAGGCTCCATTCTTCGTCCAAACCATCCGGATTGCCCATATCCGGTGTATTCAGCCGCACCGTAGCTACCGAAGTTATCTGTACGCCTTGTCCGAAAAGAAAATAATCATTTACTACGAGCACCAACGGTACGTAGAAGTCTCCCCGCAGCACCGGAAAGCTTTTATTACCGATTTGCTCACCCTGAATCCGTCGATTGACGTGAAAACCGAAGAAACGTACCGTTAGCCTATGAAAGCTCAAAACTCACTCCTCATCCTACTTTTCTTGGTATCCCTGGCTTCGTGTCGCCCGGACGATCCGAGTGCAACCTCACCCGATCCGGTGAGTGAGGCGCTCACTTTGGAGACTCCCACCGGAACCCTCTACGGTACGCTACTGCGTCCGGCCGCCGAGGGCACCTTCCCCGTAGCGCTGATCATCGCCGGTTCGGGACCCACCGACCGCAACGGCAACAGTCCGCTGGGGGTTAGCAGCAATTCTCTGCGCATGCTGGCCGACAGCCTGGCCCGGTACGGCATTGCCTCGCTGCGTTACGACAAACGGGGGGTGGCTGCCAGCCAAGCCGCCGGGCCTAGCGAAAGTGAGCTTCGGTTCGACGACTACGTGGCCGATGCGGCGGCCTGGGTAAACCAGTTGCAGCAAGACGAGCGCCTGGCGCGGGTGGCGGTGCTGGGGCACAGTGAAGGTTCACTCATTGGAATGCTGGCCGCGCAGCAGGCTCCGGTAGCCGCTTTTGTGTCGCTGGCCGGAGTTGCCCGCCCCGCTGACTCGCTAATCATGGAGCAATTACGCGAACAACCGGCGGCCATTCGCGAAGAAGCGCAGGCTATCTTTACTGAGTTGCGGCAGGGGCGCACCGTAGCCACCGTTAGTCCGGCGTTGCAGTCTCTGTTTCGTCCCAGCGTGCAGCCCTACCTGATTTCGTGGATTCAGTACAACCCCTCCGCAATCATCGCTGAATTACAAACACCGGTACTCATTGTGCAGGGTACCACCGACGTGCAGGTGCCGGAGGCGGAAGCCCAACGGCTGGCGGCGGCGCAACCTCAGGCCGAACTATTAATCATCGACGGCATGAACCATGTGCTCAAGCCGGCCCCGGCCGAGCGGACGGCCAATCTGGCTACCTACTCCGATCCGACCTTACCCCTGGCCGATAGTCTGGCGCCCGCGACCGTAAAATTTCTCGAGCGCTATCTTTTGCGTTGATCGCTACCAAAATCCTTAGCAGTTCAACCAGGGAGGGGTTGTAGTGACAACTTATTTTACGTGCTACTCACGCTCCGATTACCGATTGGTACGCGTCGGCGTCCAGCAGTTCGTCTAGCTCGCTCGTATCCTTTACCGATAGCTTTACCATCCACCCCTTCTCGTACGGATCTTCGTTCACCAGCTCGGGGGCTCCCTCAATCTCGGGGTTCACTTCTAACACGGTGCCACTAATCGGCATAAATAAGTCCGACACTGTTTTAACCGCCTCAACGGTTCCGAACACCTCGCCCTGCGCGATCTCGTCGCCCACGGTTTCAATCTCCACGTACACGATATCACCTAGTTCGCTCTGAGCAAAATCGGTTACCCCTACGTAGGCCTCGTCTCCCTCAATCCGAACCCATTCGTGGTCGTTGGTATACTTTAGGTCAGCCGGAACATTCATACTCGTACTTGTTAGGTTTAGATTAGCCCAAAAGTAAGTCCTTTTCGTGAATTCGGAAACCGAAACTTACCATTGTTTACCGCTGCTCTGTGCCGGAACCAATAGCGCGAAATAATTGTAATTGCCCAGCGTTAAAGTAGTAACTTGTTCCCCAAATAATTATGAAGTACGCCTATCTTACCATTAGTATTCTGTTGGTTGCCACCCTATTGTTCAGTGCCTGCGACCGCGCGGATGACGCCAGCGATGTGTTTACCGCTAATCAAGCTTCTTATACGCTGGCATCGGCCACCGAATATAACATTCAGGGAGTGGCCACCTTTCGCGAGAAACGCAACGGCGACCTGCAACTCACGGTGCAGTTAGAAAACACCGTGGCGGGCGGACAGCACCCCGGGCACCTGCACTACGGCACCGTAGACGTACCCGGCAGCACGGTAGCGCTACTGCTCGCGCCCGTTGACGGTGAAACCGGTACCAGCGTTACCACCTTTAACCAACTCGCCGACGGCACCTCGTTCGGTTTTGATAACCTGATGGGCTTCGATGGTAGCCTGAAGGTGCATCTGGACGGCGGACTGAACCAGGATGTGGTGCTGGCCGGAGCCAATGTAGGTCAAAACTCTGCCGCGCTCGCCGACGATATTGCGGTGTGCAATTCGCTCTCGGATCAGTAGCCGCGTGGGCCGGATAGCGCAGGGGTGGACCCGACCATTCGCCCTAGTAACAGTTCTTCTCGCAACCGCCCTTTCAGAGTCTACCTTCGCCCAAACTTCCTTTGAGTTTATCACCGATCTACCGGTACTCGTCGGGGGCGATACGCTGCGCAATCCCTGGGCCGGGGGACTCAATGCGGGGCAGTACAGTACCATTGACCTAGACCGCAACGGCGAACCCGATCTGGTGGTCTTTGACCGCACCTCGGACAAGATAAATACTTTTTTACGCAAGGAGGATGGGTACCACTACGACCCTTCCTACGAGCCTCTGTTTCCCGACGACCTGCGCTACTGGATGCTGCTGGCTGATTACAACTGCGATGGCAAGCCGGATATCTTTACGTACTCCAGCCGGGGCATGCGCGTATTCGAGAACACGTCCGACGCCCAACTGAGCTTCACCCTGGTAGCCGACCCGGTACTTACCGAAGGCAACGCGGGCACCTTTAACCTGGCCGTTAACAGCACCGACGTGCCGGGCATTGCCGATGTGGACGGCGACGGCGACCTGGACGTACTGGTGTTCAACTTTGCGGCGGGTGGCACCATCGAGTACCATCAGAACCTCAGCCAGGAAACCGTAGGCACCTGCGAAGCGCTGCGCTTTCGCCGGGATACCCGCGCCTGGGGTGACTTTGAGGAGTGCTTCTGCGGCGAATACGCTTTCGGCGAACCCTGCTCGGCCAACGGAGGGCGCACCGCCCGCACCGAGCACGTGGGCGGCAAGTCCATCCTCACCTGGGATACCGACGGCGACGGCGACCAGGATCTGGCCTTCGGCGATGAAACCTGCACCGGCCTGGCATTCTTAGAGAACGAAGGCACCCCGGAGCAGGCGTTGTTCCGGGCGGCTTCCGATACGTTTCCGGTGGACGCCAACCCTGCCAATGCGTTTCTGTTTCCGGCGGGCTACCGGGCAGCGGTTACTTCGGACGGAGTTTCGGACTTGATCGTTGCGCCCAACGTATTCTCTAACGCCCGGAACAGTATCGACTTCACGCAGTCTAGCTGGCTGTATCGCAACCGGGGTAGCGAAGCCCAGCCGCGCTTTGAGCTGGCGCAGACCGATTTTTTGCAACGCGAGATGATCGACCGGGGGGCTAACGCTGCTCCCGCCCTGGGTGACTACGACGGGGATGGTGACTATGATCTGCTGTTGGGGGCCGAAACCCAGACCGAACAGGCTCGCCTATGGCTGTACGAGAACGTAGGTACCCCTACCAATCCGGTGTTTCAACTCGTTGATACCGACTATCTCAACTTTTCGGCCGAGCAGTTTACGGTGCTCAAACCATCCTTGGCCGACATCAACGGCGATGGTGCGGTGGACCTGCTGGTGCAAGCCGGGGGCGACGGCGTTACCGCCCGGCTCTTTTACCAACTCAACCAGTCGGTGCGCGGATGGAATTTTGCTCCGGGCCTGCAGCCCCTGGGGGTGGCTCCCGTTAAGTTCGACACTCCGTTCTTCTACGATCTGAACCAAGACGGGCGGGCCGACCTGCTTCTCGGACAGGTGACGGGCCGCTTGGAGTACCACCGCAACGAGGGGGGCAACCCCGTTGCCTTTACCCTAGTAACCGACTCGCTGGCTGGGATTACCAATAACCCCTTTCGGCGTACGCTGGCCCCCTGGGTGGGCGACCTCAACGGCGACGGTCAGCCCGAATTGCTCACCACCGATGGGTCAGGCGTACTGCGGCAGTACGAAAACTTCCTCGACGACACCCAGCCTCCCACGGTTACTACTACGTTAATCCGATTTAACGAGGATGAACCGCAGGAATCCCACTTGGGAAGCCGCAACTGGCTCGCCGGGGCCGACCTGTACGGTACGGGCCGTCCAGTAATCGCGCTGGGCAACGCGCAGGGCGGGGTGTACCTGCTCAGAAGCCTTGGCGACGGAACCCGCCCCGCCCCCGGTGAGGGTGAACTCGTGCTCACGGTATTTCCTAATCCAAACACCCAAGACGACGCGCTGCGCGTGCGGGTGAACCAACCGGCCCAACTACTCATCTACACCGTGCTGGGGCAGCTGGTTAACCAAACCAATAGGCTCAATTCGGGCTTGGTACATACGCTTGACAAAACGGGGTTGACTGATGGAGTGTACATTATCAAAGCCATTGGCGCTCAGGGAAATACGGCCGTGCAACGGGTGATTGTGCGGTAAAATGTGGTAACCCGCTACCGGAGGTCTACCTCAACGTATACCGGAAGGTGGTCCGATCCCGTATAGTCGCCTGTTTCTCGGTGTACCACCTTCCAGTCGGCACTTACCAGGCAGTGGTCTAGCGTGATCATGAACGGATCAAGCAGAAAAGCGGGCCAGCTGCTCTGTAGCCCGAACCCCTGGCGACTATCACTCAGACGAAGACGCTGCGCAAACTCCTGAAACACGGGCGCGAAAGAAGTGGTATTCAGGTCTCCGACCACCAGCAGCGGCTCATCGCTAGCCTCAAAGCGCTCCGCGATCTGCCGTAGCTGGGCGTTGCGCCAGCGCACTCCCTGCGGGTCGCCCGGCGACATGGGGTGCATGGCCACCACGCGGACCCACCGCTCACCTACCCGAACCCGAAACGTAGCGCTGGGCAGTTGGCGATTCCCCCAGGGAATGATCTCCTCGCTGGAGATTGGCAGTCTGCTCAGCAGCCATATACCGAAGTTATCGTCGCGCACCGCGTGAAGCTGGTAGGGATAATCGCGCCTAAGTTGGTCAGACAGGGCCGCAAACCAGCGGGGGGTAATCTCTTCCAGCGCCAGAATGTTGGGTTGGTAGCGGTTGATCTGGTCGATCACCGCATCGGTGTTTTGGTTAGACGACAGAACATTCATCAGCAGCACACGCACCGGAGGGTTGGAGATGGAGAGAGAATCCGGGAAAAAGTAAAGGGGAACAATAAGACTTAGGTTGACGACCAGCACAACTACCGCTGCTAGAACCGCGAACCACTTTCTGAACAGCGCGAAGACAAAGCCGGTGAGGATAGCTCCCAACGCGTACTGGAGGCGAAAGTGCGACACGATATCGAAGAGGTAGGCGTAGTCTGCTCCGAACCCCAGTAGCGTACCCAGACCAATGATTACCAGCAGACCAATGCTCAGTAGGTATATCCTTGGCTTCACCAGCTATACATTAAACCCTGGGCGCAGCAGCGCTTTGTACTCGGGGTGGCGGCGGATGTAGGTGGCCACGTAGGGGCACAGCGGCATGATTTTAAGCTCGTTGGCCTGAGCAAACTCAAGTGCGGTTTTGGCCAACTGCCCGGCGATGCCCTGCCCCTCCAGAGTCTTAGGCACCTCGGTGTGGTTGTATACGATTAACCCGGTAGCCAGCGTATACTCCAGCACCGCCAGTTGTTCGCCAACGCGCGCTTCGAACCGGTGGCGGGCTTCGTTATTAACAATGTCCAGAGGTTCGGAATCGGTAGCCATACGCTCGGTAGAGAGGTTAACAGTGACGCCAAAGTTACGAAAGACCGGCGGTACGCTACACGAATCCGCGATTTTTGTGTTATCTTGACCAACTAGTATCGTACTTTGCTCGTATACAAGGCATTATGAACACCGTTACCATTTACGAAGCGCTGCGTCCGTCGTTGGGCGAAGACAACACTAAAACCGTCGCTAACGAGATAGCCAGCGTTCGCGAACTGGACACGCAGCGAATGAAGGAAATTTTTGCTACTAAGGTTGAGATGAGGGAGGAGTTAGCGGCCGTAGAGCGCTGTCTGTCTGATAAGATAGACAGTAAGATTAATAAAATCTACTGGTTTCTACTGGGCCAAACGGCTATTCTGGTTGGGATGATTCTGGCTATTCTTCGGTTGGTAGACTTGGTTTGAAGGTGAGCATTCGCCGTATTTAACTGATAGTAGTCGGGTCAGATAAAGTTCGTACGGCTTGGGCGAGGCTGCTAACGCACCGTAGCAGTTGCCGTTAACCCTACGCAGAAGTTTCGAGGCAGGCATTCTACTCCGAAGATCGCCCTGGTATGTTGCCCTCGCTCTTCCAGTACCTTCACCAATAAGTCTGATGCGCCATCTATAACCTGCGGAGAGTCGTCCCACTCCGGCACAGCTTGAAAGTACGCATCGAAGTGATTGATCCCCACAATGCGCTCTAAACTGACGTGTTTCTCCAGCTGAGCGAGCACGTTAAGGGCACAGAGTTGCGCCGCCTGGTAGCCATCTTCCGTGCTGATCTCCCCACCCAATCTTCCTTGGTACAGATACGCTCCGTCCCGAATCGGAAACTGGATAGCAACGTAGGCGATACTACCCCGTACGTTCACCGACACGTAAGCACCGCCGGGTACCGAAGCACTCGGTAACGATAGTCCTAAATCCTGTAAGCGATCAGATAAGTTCATCTAGACTAAAACAAGTCATCAGGTCTATTCTGGTTAAAAGTCGAGGGGATCGTACTTGCGGAAGTGGCCGTTCATGCGAATGCGTTCTTTGGTCTCCTCCATCTCGCGCAACACCGGGATCGTGCCGCGCAGGTGCTGGATAATCATCATCTGCCGCTCGCTCTCGCGTTCCATCTGCAGCAGTGCGTACTTTTGCTCTAAGGACAGCCCAATTTTGTGCGCCACATCAAACGAGGTGATGTCATCGGCCACCTCTACCCGGTCTACCATGCTGATCACGGAGAATAGCTCCCGAATAAGCTCGATCATTTCGGGACGCGAGTGGCTATCGGCATCGTACTCGTTTTCCAAAAACATCACCTTGCCCCCGGCGTAAAGTTTACCGGGCGCCGGGTTGTCGAACGACACCACCCGGAATGCCCGCCCGGCCTGCGTGCTGATGTCCAGCCGTCCGTCGTCGTAGCGTTCTACCACCTCTACCAACTGCACCTCGGTACCGTACTCGACCTGATTTTCTACGTAAGCAGGCAACCCAAAGGGGGCCTCGTGCTCCAGGCAGTCCCCAATTAGTTCTTTATACCGATCTTCAAAGATGTGTAGATTTAATGTTTCGCCCGGAAAAGCAACCAGGTTAAGCGGAAAAAGGGGCAAGTAGGCTTCCATGTAGACAAGGTAAGGCTCCTGAGAGCGAAAAATAGTAGCAAACCGCAATGTACGATAGATACTAAAAGAAATCAGACTAACTATTGGAGAGAAGCCGTAACTAAATATCAAACGCTTCACCATTTTAATAACAAATGATACTATTTAGGTACAGTTGTTGCTGTTTGTTTAGAAGCGCGCTGCGTGGTCTGCGCGTTTGTTTAAGGTTGATAGTTGGCCCCGGTTGCTTAATCGCTTCCGGGGTTATTTTTTGCCGGGTGGCTAAAACAGCGTCGCTCCAACCGTCATCCCCACTTGAAAGGTTACCCCAGCGAAGCCGTGGTCTACCGTGGCGGAGTGCTGCTTCGGCCGCTTGGCCGACGTACCAGTCTAACTTTTGCAGAGTAAGCGCAGACAGATCTACGGCTTGATGTCATAGCTCCCAGAAAATCTTGAAGGGTTGGAATCGACCGGCAAACTTTTTTCCGTACTTTTAACCTCCCCGAAAATTAACGACACTTTTTATCACGCAACCGGGTTGTCATTGCCGTATGCCAACAGTTAAAGAACCAACCGCCGCCCCGCGCCCTGCGCCCGCCCACCCCGCCTCTGCCGCCTACGACCAGGAGGTGATCGAGATCTTCGGAGCCCGCGAGCACAACCTCAAGAACGTCGACCTTACCTTGCCCCGCAATCAGCTCATTGTGATCACCGGCATCAGCGGCAGCGGCAAGTCGTCGCTGGCCTTCGACACGCTCTACGCCGAGGGGCAGCGCCGCTACATGGAGAGCTTCTCGGCCTACGCCCGCTCCTTTCTCGGCAACCTGCAACGCCCCGAAGTCGATAAAATTAACGGACTGAGTCCGGTAATCTCTATCGAGCAAAAAACCACCTCGCGCAACCCCCGCTCCACGGTGGGCACCGTTACCGAAATCTACGACTTTATGCGTCTGCTGTTCGCGCGGGCGGGCGAGGCCTACTCCTACCTCACCGGCAAAAAGATGGAGCGGCAGTCGGAAGACCAGATCATCGACTACATTCTGGAAAACTTCGGCGGACAAAAACTGGTGCTGCTGGCCCCGGTGGTGAAGGGCCGCAAGGGCCACTACCGCGAGCTGTTTCAGCAAATTCGCAAGCTGGGCTTCGCCAAGGTGCGTGTTGATGGGGAGACGCTCGACCTGGCACCGAAGATGCAGGTCGACCGTTACAAGGTGCACGACATAGAGATTGTGGTCGACCGCGTGATCGTGCGCTCCGAAGACCAGTACCGCATCACTGAGTCTATCAAGACGGCCCTGCAACACGGCAAGGGCATTATGATGCTGAGCGATGAGCAGGGCAACGTGCAGCACTTCTCGAAGTACCTGATGGACCCCGAAACCGGGCTGGCCTACGACGAACCGGCGCCCAACACCTTCTCGTTTAACTCGCCCTACGGCATGTGCTCCGACTGCCACGGGCTGGGCGTGATCGAGGAGTTTACGCGCGAGGCGATCATCCCCGATCCGAAGCTGAGCATCAGTCGGGGGGGCATCCAGCCGCTGGGCGAGTACCGAGACATCTGGGTCTTTAAAAAGCTGGAGGCCGTGCTCAAGAAGCACAAGGTGAAGCTAAGTACTCCCATCAAAGACATCCCGGACGACAAGCTGGAGATTATCCTGCACGGCGCGCCGGGCAAAGTGGCGGTGAAGTCTACCAAGTACCCGGGTACCGACTACCACACTGAGTTCGAGGGCATCGTGGGCTACCTGCAAAAGCAGCTGGACACCGGCAGCGATAAGACGCAGAAGTTCGTGAAGCAGTTTCTGTCGAGCAAAACCTGCCCCACCTGCCAGGGCTTGCGCCTGAAGCAGGAAGCGCTCCACTTCAAGATTGCCAACCGCAACATCGCCGAGCTGGCCATGCTTAACATCGATGAGTTGCACGAGTGGTTTTCTGACGTGGAAGAGCGACTCACCGACCGGCAGAAGCTGATCGGTACCGAGGTGCTCAAGGAAATTCGCAAGCGCATCGGCTTTTTGGTCGACGTGGGCCTCACCTACCTCACGCTGAACCGTCCGCTGCGCACGCTGTCGGGTGGCGAGGCCCAGCGCATCCGCCTGGCCACGCAGATCGGTACCCAACTGGTGGGCGTACTCTACATACTAGACGAACCCAGCATCGGGCTGCACCAGCGCGACAACGTGAAGCTCATCCAGGCCCTGCAGGACCTGCGCGACCTGGGCAACACCGTGATTGTGGTGGAGCACGACAAAGACATGATGGTGAACGCCGATTACATCGTGGACATCGGACCGGGCGCGGGGCGGCACGGCGGCCGGGTGATTGCCGCCGATGCGCCGAAGCAATTCTTAGAGAACGGCGGCACCACCGCCCGCTACCTGAACGGCGCACTCAAGATTGCAGTGCCGCCCCAGCGGCGCAAGGGCAACGGCAAAAAGATCACGCTGCGGGGCGCTACCGGCAACAACCTCAAGAAGGTAACTCTCAAGCTGCCCCTGGGCAAAATGATCTGTGTAACGGGCGTATCGGGCAGCGGCAAGTCTACCCTCATTCACCGCACGCTGTACCCACTGCTGGCCCAGCACCTGTACCGCTCGCAAGCCACGCCCGACCCCTACACCTCGGTAAAGGGCATCGAGCACCTCGACAAGGTGATCGAGGTCGATCAGTCGCCCATCGGACGCACGCCCCGCTCGAACCCGGCTACCTACACGGGTGTGTTTACCGACATCCGGGCGCTGTTTACGCAACTACCCGAGGCCAAGATTCGGGGCTACAAGCCGGGGCGCTTCTCGTTTAACGTGAAGAGCGGACGCTGCGAAACCTGCGAGGGCGCAGGGCTGCAGTTGATCGAGATGGATTTTTTACCCGACGTGCACGTGCCCTGCCCCACCTGCAAGGCCAAGCGCTACAACCGCGAAACCCTGGAGATCCGCTTCAAGGGCAAGTCGATTTCCGACGTGCTCAACATGACGGTGGAGCAAGCGGTAGAATTCTTTGAGAACCAGCCCCGCATTCTGCGGCGCATCCAAACGCTGAGCGACGTCGGCCTGGGTTACATCACGCTGGGGCAGCACGCCACCACGTTGTCGGGCGGCGAAGCACAGCGGGTAAAGCTGGCCACCGAACTGTCGAAGCGCGATACCGGCCAAACGCTCTACATTCTGGACGAGCCCACCACCGGGCTGCACTTCCAGGACATTCAGCACCTGCTCGACGTGCTCAACAAACTAGCCGACCGGGGTAACACCGTACTGATCATCGAGCACAATATGGACGTGATCAAAGTAGCTGACCACGTGATTGACCTGGGCCCCGAGGGCGGACAGGGCGGCGGCGCTATTGTGGCCGAGGGCACCCCCGAAGCGGTGGCCAAAGGTAACGCGGGCTACACCGCCCGATTCTTGCGCGAGGAGCTGGCGGCAGGCTAGCTTTAGAACGTTATCTTCTGATTTTGTTACGTAGTCACAGAAAGTGTTAGCCAATGTGGCGGGGAACATTTCTGATCCACCGACCAGAACGCTCGGTATAAATTGCTGACTTTGTCTCCGCATAAAGAGAGAGCTGACTTGCCAGTCCTGCTTTGGTCAAAATGGCGACCAGAGAATCGTGATTTTTAATCAAAAAGTAGCGCTTTACCTTCGAAAAGCACCTTTGCTGGCGTACGACTTCGCTGAGGTTTATCCTTTTTATTACATGCTATCGCTTTTTTGGCAAGCGCTTTCTGCTAAGAAACACCTAGTGATTTCTACGCAAAGTGCCATCATTTTTGGGGAAGTGTTTCCCATTCTGCCACCGTCGGCGTCTACTGTCGGTTTTATCTTTCTTCGCGTTTTCCTACGCTTTTCGGCGAACCCTACGCGCGTAGGTCAGCCCGCCGATCCCCAGAAAAAAATATGATCATCCCCCTTAGCTTGCAACCGCAATGAAGCACAAACCACTGCGCTCATTGCAATAACGCTCAAGTGTATGTTTTCTCAAACCATTAACGTAATGCCTATGAAAAATTACCCGCGCAGAGCGACGGGCGCCTTTGGCGGTCTGTTGTCTTTGCTCCTTCTGATGTTTAACCCCCTAGCGCAAGCGCAAGACCAAAGCGATGCCAGCAGCGACCCCAGTGGTGCTGTGAGCACCGACGGTGGTGGCAGCGGTGGCGGACTGCTATCCGAGATTACCTACGGTGGCAAGATCGGCCTTACCTCGAGCGGCTTCTACAAAGACTTCTTTGAAGGACGGCCGCACACCGGAAGCTTGTCTGGCTTGGTAGTAGGCGGCTTCGCCAGCTACTCGGTACTAGACTTCCTTGACGTGTCGGCCGAGTTGCTGTACATGCAGCAGGGCGGCACCCGAGTAGAGCTTAAGGAGTCGATCGTAAACCGCACTCCGGTGGCCATTACGGGCAACGTTCGGTTGCACAACGTGGAGTTTCCGGTGCTGCTGCGGGCCACGCTGCCCAATCTGGACTTAGGTTTTAAGCCCCAGTTGGTGATTGGGCCGTCGGTAGGCTACAACGTAGCGGCGGTGCAGTCGCAGGACGTGACCTACTTCTTGGCTCCCTACGACGACACGCAGGCTGGCCTTGAAGCCGGAGCGTTTTCTACTACCAACAGTGGTTCGGAAAACGTGCGCTCAGAGTACCAGTCGATGCAGTATGGACTAAACATCGGGCTAGGGGTGGAAATTCCTATGGAAGCCTTCACGCTAGTCTTTGACACGCGCTATCGGTACGGGATCAACCCGGTGAACAACGGCTTCGACGCTAACGACTTGTTGCGCGACGCCACGGACCAAAGGTCTAACTCCTTCGTGTTCTCGTTAGGGGTCGGCTTCTAGTAATCAAGCAATTAATCACTCTTTAGTACAATCAAACAAATCCCAATTAAACAAACTGTAACAATGCAAAACACACGAGTAAGAAACTTATTCTCAACTGTTCTAGGCGTAGGCGTAGTAGCCGGAGGCCTGATGTTGTCTTCGTGCGAAGACGAGTTCACCGAGCAGGACGCGATCCGAGCGCAGCAGGAAACCCTGGCTGCCCTGGAAGACCAGGAAGCTAAGAACGACGCGATGGCTGATGCCATGCAGGATTCGCTGGACCGCATCGGTGCTAAAATTGATTACACCGTCACCGTAGCTGCGGCCGGACAGTCGAACACGGGTCGTACCAGCTCTGCTTCTTCAGCTGAAGGAGCGGTGGTAACGCTGGTACAAGGTGGTAAAACTTTCACCGAGACTGCCGGAAAAGGAGGCGTTGCCACCTTTGCTGGTCTGTCTCGTGGACAAGCGGTAGTAACCGTGGAAGTAGCTGACCATACTGCGGTAACCTACACCACGACGCTAGGTTTTTCTGCTTCAGGCACAGACGGTAAGGAGAACTACAACGTAGGTACGCTGATTCCGGTATTCCCAACCACCGTAGAAGCCGGTGCTACCGAAATTAAAGGGAAGGCCTGGGCTGAGTTAGATGCGACCAATGATATGCCGGAAGCCGCTCAAGGAGCTGTTGTGCGCGGAACGCTTGATGTTGGCACTGTGCTGACCTCTTACCGCCAAGGTAATTCTACTTATGGAAAAGTAGAAACGGCTACGTACGATGGTTTCTCTAATGAAGCTACCGTAGGCGACGATGGTACCTATTCGCTAATTATGCCTAATGGCAAAGGAAGTAATGGAGTTGGTTTTGCTCCTACCGTGAAGTTCATGCCCTTCGTCGCTACTCAGAAGTACGCTGAAGTGAAGGACGGAATAATCATGGAAGTTGAAAAAGAAGTTATCTTCGGTGGAGCCAATACTCCTGCTGCGAACAACAACCACATCAGCAATGCTACTCCCGGAATATACGCAGAGATTGCGGCTCCTGATGCGAAACCAGAAGGTTTTGCGCTTGAGGCTGAGCTTGTCGGCAATGAGATTTCTCAGGACCTTGCTACGGTAGTGAAAGGTGGAACTGGTTACGCTGTTAACGACGTATTTGAGCTGTCGGCTGACAAGGACGATAATAAGGGGCAACTAATCGTCAATTCTGTATCAGACGGTGTTATCACTAGCTTCTATTACAACAATCCAGACGATGCGGTATATACCGATAAGCCTACTATCACGCAAGGACAAAACGTTGGAGGTAGCGGTGCCGAGCTTGACTTTGAGTTTATCGATTTATACGCTGTCAAAGTGGCAAACGCTGGTTCAGGATACTGGACTACTCCTAAGGTCAGTGTTGTTGTCGCTGACAATAACGGTCAACAGTACCCTCTTCCTGATCTTCTTAACTCTGAGAGCGAATTTGATCAATATCTTGATGTAGAAGATGGCAAAGTAGGAGAAAAAGATGAGTATGTTAGCGTAGATTTTGAAACATACAAGGGTTACGATGTAATTCCTTCTATGATCGAGCCAGTATTTAACGTAGAAAATCCGATGGTGAAGCAAGCGATGATTGATCCTTCGCTGATTACAATTGAAGATGGACGCATTAGTAATAACGCCATTAGCAATCCCGACTTATGGATTAGAGAAGTTGCTTTCGTCGGAGATTTACAGGAGGGCAGTCAACAGATGTTTGACGGTGGAGCTGGATACTTGACCCAGCCAAAAGTCACCTTCAAAAGTGCGGCCGGCGCGGGAACAGGAGCTGAAGGGATAGCGATGGTAGAAGATGGTAAGGTTGTAGGCATCATCATCACGAAGTCTGGCTCTGGTTATAAGACTGAGGCGAATAAGGAAACGCACGATGAGCTTAATGAAGGCCAGAGCTTCCAAACTTATGGAACTAATGGTGACGGCGAGCTCACTCCCGGTGTCTCTAACGTTGGTATCAACTTCAGCTACGGCGCGGGGCAGCTTCAGTAAACCCTCCCCTGCTTTAGCAGAAGTTTAGATCATTAAAAGGCTTCCCCTTCCCGGGGAGGCCTTTTTTTATTTACTGCTTCCCCTCGTGTCATTCAGCGTTCCACGCGGGGCAGGAAACTTTTTACAAGAAGGGGCAAAGGTATCAAACTGAAACGTTTGGAGTAAGGGAGGCATTTCTCCCCCTGTCGCTACACCTCCCCAAGCTGTAACAAGGTCCTTTCTGGATGACAGATGGAAAAAGACTTCGTTTAGCGTTCCTCGCCGGGCGTTCCACGCGGGGCGTTCCTCGCGGGGCAGGAATCTTTTTGCATGAAGGAGCAAAAGCGTTAAGCTGGGCTGGTTGAAGTAAAAAGAGGCTTTTTCCCCTGCCGCTCTACCTCTCCAAACAGTAACAAGGTCCTTCCTGGATAACAGATGGAAAAAGGTGTCATTCAGTAGGAAACTTTTTACAACAAGAAACAGAAGCGTTAAGCTGAACTGGTTGAAGTAAAGGAAGCACTTCCTCCCCCGCCGCTAGACCTTTCCAAGTCGCAGTAGGTATCTACAATGAAGACAGTGAGGTGAAGGAGAGCAAAAGAAAAAAATGTCATCCAGCATTCCATGCCGGAAAAGGAACCGCGCGGCGGTCGCCTGCCCCACCAGAGGAAAAAGCATCCGGGCGGATACAACTACGGCCGAGCGCTTTTGCCCCTTGTTGTCTTACCTCCGCACGTTGTGACTAGGTCCTTCCAGGATGACAGTGAATGGAGGGAAAGTGATAAAAGAAGAGGAAGAAACGACACAAACGACTAGGGCCGCAGAAAGTCCCAGCGGGGGTTAGTTTCGCGGATGAGCGCTTCCTTTTTCTCCCGGCTCATATCTTTTACTTCTTTCTCCCAAGCAATGGCTTGGTTCACATCAGAAAAGCGTTCGTAGTAGACCAGTTTGTAGCAGTAGTACCGACCGGCGAAAGTCTCTTTGTTTCCCCGGTTTTCGTAGTGCTGCTGCATCCGGGTGCGCAAGTCGTTGGTGACGCCGGTGTAGAGCACCGTGCGCCCGGGGTTGGTGGTGATGTACACAAAGTAATTTCCGGCAAGCATAGAACTAACCCGAAGCAGCAAAAATACTTCCGTTTGGCGTAAAATAGGATGCTTCTTTTCTTCTTTCTAAGGAAACATTTAGCCTCTGCCGCTATATCTTTCTAAGTAGTGATTAGATCTTTTCTGGATGACAGGAATAGAGGTAATGTCATTCAGCGTTCCACGCGGGGCGTCCCACGCGGGGCAGGAAACTTTTTGCAAAAAGGAGCGAAAGCGTTAAGCTGAGCTAGTTGAAGTGTAAAAAATATTCCCCCCTGCCGCTACATCTCTCCAGGTAGTAGCAAGGTCCACACTGGATGACATAGAAGGGGACGTCTGCGTTCCACGCGGGGCGTCCCACGCGGGGCGTTCCACACCAGAAAAAACGCACTGACAAGAAGCAACCAAAGCCCCCCTTACGAAGTAGATTGAAAACAGAGAAAGCCTACGCCTATGCTATACTCCTTCAGGTAGTAGCACGCGGCCGGTACTATTATCGCTAGAATCATACTATTCGGCATAATAGTCCCTACTACCGCACGCGCTTTTTGCCCTTTTTGAACTTCTTTTTCTTACGGAAGTCGCCGTTGAAGCGGCGCTTTTCGTCTTTGGGCGACGGGCCTACCTGCGTGAGCTCTACGTGCACCGGCTGCCCCTCAAAAGTTACCCCCTTCTTAAACCCCTTGAGCAGGTCCTTCTCGTAGCGGGCGTCGGCCTCGAAGATCGCGAAGCGGTCAGTGATGTCAATTTTGCCGATGGCCATGCCCTTCTTGGGGGTCTGCTCGTTGATCAGTCCCATCAGGCGGGAGGGCGACAGCTTGTGGTGGCTCCCCACGTTGATAAAGAACTTCGAGAACTCCGGGTTTCCGCCGCGCTGCTCCCGGTCGCGTTTGCCGCCGCGCTCCTTCTTCTCGTTCACGGTCACGTTGAGGTCCTGCGCGTCTTTGTAGTAGTCTAGGAAGCGGTTAAACTCGGCCGACACAAAGTGCTTGATCAGGTCTTCGCGGCTGAGCGTCTCCAGCTTTTTGTAGATGGCCGGTAGGTACGAGTCGATCTGCTCATGGTCTACCTCCACGTTCTGCACCTTGTCTACCAGGTGGAAGAGCTGGTTCTCGCACACCTCGCGGCCGGTGGGCACCAGCGTAGCAACAAACTGCTTCTTGATCACGCGCTCGATGCCACGGATGCGGTTCATCTCGCGCCGGTGGATGATGGCGATCGAAGTGCCCTTTTGTCCGGCCCGCCCGGTGCGGCCGCTGCGGTGGGTGTACACCTCGGGGTCGTCGGGCAGGTTGTAGTTAATCACGTGGGTCAGGTCGTTCACGTCGATGCCGCGCGCGGCCACGTCGGTAGCCACCAGCAGTTGCAGGGTTTTATCGCGAAACTGTCCCATCACGTAGTCGCGCTGGGGCTGCGACAGGTCGCCGTGCAGTGCGTCGGCATTGTAACCGTCGCCCCCTAGTTTCGCTGCCACGTCTTTGGTTTCCATGCGGGTACGGCAGAAGATGATGCCGTAAATGCTGGGGTGCACGTCGACGATGCGCTTGAGCGCCAGGTAGCGGTCGCGGGCGTTTACCACGTAGTAGCGGTGCTGCACGGTGTCGGCCCCGGCGTTCTTGGTACCTACGGACACCTGCAGGGGGTCGCGTACGAAGTTCTTCACCGTATGGTCGGGCATGGTAGCCGAAAATAGCAGCGTCTGCCGCTCGTCGGGGGTTTCCCCGATAATTGCTTCCAGCTCGTCTTTAAAGCCCATCGATAGCATCTCGTCGGCCTCGTCGAGCACCAGGTGCCGCACTTGGTCGACAATTAGTTTTTTGCGGCGAATCATATCGTGCACGCGCCCGGGGGTTCCCACCACTACCTGCGCCCCACGCTTCAGGGCCCGAATCTGGGTGTCCATACTGGCTCCCCCGTACACCGCCACCACCCGCACGCCGGGCAGCTGCTTGGCGAAACTTTCCAGGTCGCCCGCAATCTGGTTACACAGTTCGCGGGTGGGGCACAGTATCAGGGTTTGTACCGAAGGCGCCTGCGCGTCGGTGCGGTGCAGCAGGGGCAGTCCGAAGGCCGCGGTTTTGCCGGTACCGGTCTGGGCCAGGGCCACCAGGTCGCGCTGGGTCTCCTCTAGCAGTAGGGGAATAATTTCGGCTTGAATGGGGGTAGGCTGCTCAAAGCCAATGTCGGCCAAAGCCGATAATAGTTCGGGGCGGAGGCCCGTTTCTTGAAAGGTCATAATGATACGTTTCTTTTAAAGCTCAAAGCAACGTATAACGGGGTGCCCGGAACTTGGTCGTGTAGTGGTTGGTAAAAGTACGAATAATAATACCAAGTTGTAAGACGAATAGTTCGATGGGTGGAATGCCATTATTGTGGAGATGCGATGAGACGCGATGAATCGCGTCTGTACGAGTTACCAGTACTCAACCACGTGCTTGCGGATGGCGTGGAAGGGGGTATCACCGGTGCTGAGCAGCTCTTCTTCGGTAAGGGTGCCGTGGGTGTCGTACTTAGCGAAATTGCGGAAGATCAGGCGTTGCCCCTCGTAGGTTTCGTCGGCCACCTGGTGACCCCGGTCGTTGTAACGGTAGCAAAACCGCATAGCCGTTTTTTCGATGTGGTTGGTTACCGCCCGTTCTACCAACTGCCCGGGGGTGTTATACGTAAACTTTTCAGTGCTTAGCTTGCGGCGTTGGGGGCCGGTGGTGGTGATGGCGGTCAGCACTCCGCCCGGGGCATAAGTATACGTAGTGCGCTTTTCGAATACCTCATCGTAGCCAAAGATTTCTTCCATCACCAAGCGGCCCGCGCCATCATAGGTGGCAAAGCGCTTGTAGGCGGTGCGTTGGTTGGTATCGGTCCTTACCTCGGCGATCACCTCGTTGCTACTGTCGTACCAGCGGATTTCGTACCCTTTGATCTGACCGCTGGCCGAGTTGAGCACCGCTCTTCCGATATTTTCTACCGGGTCGTAGTAGTACTCTTTGATGGTCTTTTCGCCATTGGCCTGGGTGGCTTCGGTTCGGATGAGGTGCCCATCGTCATCAAAGAAATGATCGGTGCGTTCCAGCAGTTGATCGTGCGCAACAAACACAATCTGCTCTACCAAACGCCCGGCTTCATCGTAGGTCTGTAAGGTCTTTCGTTCGGCCCTCCCGGTAGCATCATATATGATCTCACTGGTGAGACATCCCCGCTGGTTAAAACCCTGGTACTGACTGGTATAAGCGTGCGCGATGTTTCTTCCTTCGTCTAGTTCTAGCGTGGTGGTAGTCCTGGTCTTGATAACGGGGGCAGTTCGGTTCGCTGCTTCACTCATAGTCTACCCTGCTTAGCCCAAGCGCTTGGCTGGTGGTTACAAGTAGAAACGAGCGAAAGAACCCTTCGCAAAAAATGGTGACGCATACTACTACATTAATATCCGAATGGCGAAGTTAGAACACGCGGCATCGCAATGAAGGATGAAATAAGGTGAGCCTTACGGGTGTAACAATTGAGGTAGACTAAGCTGTTTTCAGAGAAATTTTTGAGACGTGCCGCGCAAACCATCCGGTAGCCTGCTATCTTGTCTAGAAGGTGATCCCCGCGCCAAGCTTCCACACTCCGTTGTAGGCCTGAGCATTATTGGCGAATCCCACCAAACCAAGGTCGTAACCCAACTGGGCGTGTAGTCCGAACGGAAACTCATAGCCCACTCCTAGCGCCAGTCCCACGTCAAAATTATTCAAATCGCCTTTGTTCTCGTTTTCAAAGTCAAGGTTAATCAGGTTGAACCCCCCAACGCCCGCTGACAAATCGGTCTTAAAAGTATTGCTTAGCAGGATTGCCACCTGAGGACCCACAAAGACATTGAACCCATCCGCAACGAACAAGCGGGCGTAAACCGGTATTTCCAGATAGTAGGAGCGGTTAATGATGTCGAGCTCAGCAATGCCCGGTATTGTGTTTTCTAATCGGTAGCCTCGGCTCGCCAAAAACAATCCGGGTTCTAGGTGCAGGATGTCCAACAGGGATAGGTCCATGTACGCTCCCGCAAAAAAACTGGCCAGTGGCCTAGGATCAGCTTGCGACAGGTTAGCAAAGTCTAGGTTGGCGACAATGGCCGGTAGTTCAACATTGGTAACGGAGCTGGTGTACTGGCTTACCACGGCGGTGTTCGCATCTTCGCCCCGAATGTTGGCCAAGCTTACCCCCGCCCGCACCCCAAAATCAATATCCTGGGCCTGCGTAGCGGTGGTTGCCACTCCTAAAAACAAAGTAATCAGTAATAAGTGCTTTTTCATTGATGTATGGTTAGGTGTACAGATTGTTACAACCTAAGACAAGAACCGTACTGAAAACCGGGTAAGCGCCAAAAAAGTTACGAAGGCTGTGCCGCCCGCCCTACGGTGTGGCGCGGTAGCTACCGCTCATCAGCGGGAAGCCGGTAGTTTCTAGCGACTGGAACGCCCGAAACGTGGTGCGGTTTTTTTGGATGGCGACGGTGAAGTCATGGGTTTTGCTTCGGTTGCCTCTTTCTAGAGCCAGCTGTACGGTTTGGTCGCCCGCGGGCAGCGGCACCCGGCAGTAGTAAATGGTGTGCGGAATGGTTTGCCAGTTGCGGGTGTCGGCCCGCTCGGTGAGGGCGTTCACGATGCCGAGCACCGCCCCCAAGTCGTCGTTTTTTTCGCGTACGCCCTGCTCGGTGGCTTTCTTTAGGGCTACCCGCAGCAACGAGGTGCCAAATTCGCGCAGCATCCGCTGCTGCAGGCTCCGAAAGGCAATAGCGTTCACGTCCTCAACCTGCTGCAGCGGAAACGACTGATTACCTACTAGCAGGCTGGCCCGGTTAAAGTACAACGCCCGCTCTTGGTAGCGCGGAAAAGCCACCCGAACGAGCGACAGGTTGCTCAGTCCCTTTTCTTCGTATTCTTCGTCGCTGTTCAGCTGAAAAGGAAAGCTCCAGCCGTACTGCTGGTTCTGAAAGTGTACCAGTCCGCTCGCCCCGCGTACCAGCGCGAAGTTTACGCTCCACTCGCCCTTTACCGGACCCAGGCCGTTGTTCCAGAAGAATACCAGATTGCCCCCGGCCGAGGGTTGCGGCCGGTAAGTCATGCCAAACTGCCGCTCGTAGCGCCGCAGTTGGTCGGTAAAGTTCATCGCGTGCGCGGTGCGCAGCAGGTCTTCTTTCAGTTGCGCGGGAGCGCTGATGCCGAAGAGGGGCTGGTAGTCTTCCTCGTAGATTTCTACGGCGTTGCGGTAGGCAATAAAGGCGTTATTGGCGTCGCCGTCGGCATCATAGATCAGCCCCATCAGGGTATGCACAAAGGCATCGCGGTGGTACTTTTGGCCCTTTCCGGCAGGGTATTTCCCAGCAAACTTATTTAGTTTGATATTCAACCGTCGGCATTCTACCAAAGCCGATTTAGTGTCGTTCAGTTGCAGGTAGTTGAGCGATTTGTAGTAGTGGATAAGGAGCAGTTCGTGGTCTTCGCCCGTATAGTTGGCAAAAGTGGGGTTGATCAGGTAGGAGCCCGCGATGTTCCAGTAGTTGTTGCGTAGGTCTTCGCCCAGTTCGTAGGCGCGCTCAAGCAGCTGGTTACTTTCTTTGTGCTGCCCCCGCAGTGATGCGACCACGCCCCGGTTCAGATAATACAGCAGACGCGCTTTTCCGGCAGCAACTTTGGGCTTGCCCTCCAGTACTTTATCGGCGCGCTCGAGCTCCCCATCCTCGAAGTAGCGGTTAAACTTCTGGTTGGTGCGGTAGTACGAAGCGCACGAATAGCACAGCAGCGCCAGCAGCGATATGAGAAGTTTAACCTTCATAAAAAATTACTTTGATGGTTCAAATCCCTCAGCAATGTTGTCCATCGTAGAACCGCTGGAGCGCTTGATCTGATCCTTGAGCGAATAGTCCTTGGCAAAAGCACCTTGGCCAGTGATTTCGTGTACCAGTTGGCAGAGCGTTCGCGCCATCATCCAGCAGTTCAAATCCTCAAACCGATAAATCGCCGCCATTCCAAAACTATTAAGTGAACAATGGCACAACGAACCCCGAACTCTGAACCCAGAACCCAGAACCCAAAACCTAGAACCTAGAACCCTATCCCGTGATGTACTTTTTGATTTTCTTGCCATCGACCCACACCAACTCGTTGCTCTCCAGGTCGGCCAGCTCTAGGTCTACCTGGTAGAAGGTAACCTGCTTGCGCCCCTCACGATCTACAATAGAGTTGATGGTGCCGAACATCATGTAATCGGCACCCAGCTCGGCACCCCAGCGCTTCTGGGTGTCGGGTGAGGCAAAGTCCTGCTGGTCGGCGCGCTCGGTGCGCATCCTTTCGCGCAGCACGTTGTTCTGCACCACCCGCACCAGTCCCGAACGCACAAACTCTTTCTCGATGTCTTTGATAAAGGGCTGTGCCTCGATATGCTCATGGCTGTTGTTGGTAATCAGGCCGACGATCACCACCGGCTGCCGGTTGTACTTTCGGGCGAAACCCTCGCGCCACGCACTACCCAGGGCGCTGGTCGACATTGCTTCGGCTACCCGGCGCGAATCAGCGTCGTTCCAACGGCCGCTCAGGTCGATGTCGGAGTTGGTGTCTACGCGGGTCACGTTTTTAGAGCAGCCCAGCAGGAGGGTAAGGGCAAGCAAAGAGGGAATTACATTAAGTTTACGCATCATAATGGGGTTGGATTTGGTTGCGTAAACCGGTGACAAGATTGGTACCGAAGCGCTATAACCAAGTACCCGATGTACGTATTCCGGTGTAATTTCGTAAATTGGCCGGTACACTAACCTACCCGTATCCTGCTATGAAATCCGTTCTTATAACACTCGTTTGTCTCTTAAGCACCGTTGCCACCTTCGGCCAGGAAGTAATTAAGGTGCTGATCGTTGATGGCCAGAACAACCACGAGCACTGGCCCAAGATCACCTCAATGCTCAAAGAATACATGGAGGATACCGAGCTGTTCTCGGTAGGCGTGACGCGCACGAAGTATACCTGGAAGGGCGAGGAATTTCTAGATGATTTCACCGTAGAAGGTGTCGGCCAAACTATTCCGCTGGAAGAGCCGAAGGCTGATCCTAACTACAGTCCCGACTTCTCAGCTTATGACGTGGTGGTGTGTAACTTCGGCTGGAATGCCGCCCCCTGGCCCAACGAAACCCAGCGAAAGTTTGAGCGATTTATCAAAGCGGGCGGCGGACTGGTGGTGTTCCACGCGGCCGACAACTCCTTTCCCGAATGGAAGGCCTACAACCAGATGATCGGCCTGGGCGGCTGGGGCGACCGGAACGAAGAAGATGGCCCGCTGGTCTACTACAACGATGCCGGGGAACTGGTGCGCGACACCACGCCGGGCAAGGCCGGAGAACACGGCCCGCAGAGCGAGTACCAGATACAGATCAGGAATCCCGACCATCCTATCACGCGGGGCATGCCCGAAGTGTGGATGCACACCCAGGACGAACTCTACAACAGCCTGCGCGGCCCAGCCGAAAATATGGAAGTGCTGGCCACCGCTTACTCGGACCCGGAAAACAAAGGAACCGGTCGCCACGAACCAGCCCTGATGACGCTCACCTACGGCAAGGGCCGCATCTTTCACAACATCATGGGCCACGCCGATTACTCGGTGGCCTGCGTAGGCTTCTTAACCTCGATGCTGCGCGGCACCGAGTGGGTAGCTACGGGGAAGGTAACGCAAGAAATTCCGGAGGATTTTCCCACAGCCGAAACGTCGCGTTCGCGAGGTGAGCTAGTAAAAAGATAGGTACTCACGCGTGACCAAAAACCCTTGACTAGTGAAAGAACCTATCGTTCAGCATCTGCAACGTGCCCTACCGTCGTTACGCGCGGTCTATCTATTCGGCAGCGTGGTAACCGAGCACTTCACAGAAGATAGTGATATCGACATTGCAGTTCTGACTTCCGAGCCGATGGACGCGCTGCTTCGCTGGAAGTTGATTCAGCAACTGGCTGTCCTGTTGAACCGCGACGTGGACTTGATAGACCTATCCTCCGCTTCTACGGTGATGCAGTTTCAGGTAGTAAGCACCGGAGAGCGGGTGTTCACGCACGATTTAGTGAGCATCGAGTGGTGGGAACTGAAGATATATCAGTTGTACCTAACCCTCAACGACGACCGGAAACCCATTCTTGAAGCTATTCAACAAACCGGGCGAATCTATGGCCACTGATGTGCTCACGAACAAAGCGGCTATCATAGAACGTTGCGTAGCTCGTATCCGAGAGGATTTTGACGAAGACTTTGCCAACGATTTCACCAAGCAGGATGCGGTGATTCTCAACCTACAACGGGCGTGTCAGGCCTGCATCGACATGGCCGCTCACGTGGTCAAAACCCAAAAACTTGGTGTACCCAAACCAGCCGCGAGTTGTTTTCGCTTCTGGCAAAGCATCAACTGATTTCCGCTTCTCTGAGCGAGCGATTGCAAGGGATGGTCAGCTTTCGGAACATCGCGATCCACGATTACACGTCGCTCAACCTGGACATCGTTGTCAGTATTGTTGGTCATCGTTTGGAAGACTTTACCGATTTTAGCGCTATTTTGCTAAAGGCTAAATAAAAGGAGAACACTTACCAACACGATACGCAGCCATCAGACATAATTCAAGATCAATCTTTCTGGGTCGCGCAGATTGCGCTCCACAACGCGCACTCACTACTTCAATCAATATCAAGGTAAGATCGTGCCGTCCTTACAGCGTAAACAATCCTTTCAAATCCTTATTGGATAACTCACCGATCCACTGCTCGCCCTGCGAAACGGCCATATCGGCCAGATCGCGCTTCTCGATGAGCATCTGGTTGATCTTCTCCTCGAAGGTGCCTTCGGTGATCATGCGGTGCACAAACACGTTGCGCTGCTGCCCGATGCGGTAGGCGCGGTCGGTGGCCTGGGCTTCCACCGCCGGGTTCCACCACAAATCGTAGTGCACCACGTGGTTAGCTTCGGTCAGGTTCAGGCCCGTGCCGCCCGCCTTCAGCGACAAGATCATCGTGTTGATTTCGGGCTGCTGCTGGAAGTCGTCTACCATCTGGTCGCGCTGCTTCCGGCGGCTGCCGCCGTGCAGAAACAGGGGCGGGCGGTGGTACGTCTCGCTGATAAACTGCTGCAACAACGTGCCCATCTCTCGAAACTGCGTGAAGATCAGCACCTTCTCGCCCTGCTCATAGAGGTCGTCCAGCAGCTCCATCAGGCGCGTGGCCTTGCCCGACA
>JBASAY010000117.1:0-4914 GCA_049650865.1 Tunicatimonas sp. | reverse complement strand
CTTCAACACCGACCTGGAGCGGCTCAAGGACCTGGACAACACCATAGTGATTGACAAGATCACCGAGGAGCTGAAGGCCCGGCACGACCGGCTGGACCTGCGCGAAAACTACTCGCTGCTGGTAATTCCCGGTTACCTGGGTTCCAACAAAGTGGTAGAGAAGTGGGCCAAGATTGCCCACCAGAACAAGACCATGCTGGTGACCGACTTCACCCACCTGGAAGACCCCGACGCGGTGATGGAAGAGTTTGACGCGGCCAACCTGACCGGCGGAGAGATTCACCGCTCGAACGCACTGATGACCTGCAACTGGCTGGTGGGGCGCGAGCAGTACGAAGAACTGGATGAAGATGAGCCGATGTACCTGCCGCCCTCTACGGCGCTGGCCGGAAAAATCTACAGCACGCTGATCGCCCAGCCCACCGCGGGCAAGATGCACGGCGGACTGAATGAAGTGGACGGAGTATCGTTTCCGCTGAAGAAAAGCGAAATCTCGGAACTAGAGAAGCGCGGGCTGGTGCCGATGGTCAAAGAGTGGGACAAGGTGATGGCCTTTTCGGCCAAGACGTTGTACAGCGGCAACGACATCGGTTTGCAGACCTACTCAGTGGTGCGGGTGTTTGACTACGTGGGCAAGGTGATCATCGACTTCCTGAACCGGCAGGCCTTCGTAAACTGGACGCCCAAGGTGCAAAAGGACCTGAGCAAAGAGATCAGTAAGTACTTGAAAAGCATTATGGGCAGCGACAAGATCATTCAAGACTATAAGCTGATGAAGCTAGAGCAGGACCCCGAGACCAAGCGGATCAATATTGATCTGCACCTTACGCCCTTCTTCCCCGCCAAGAACTTCATGCTGAAGCTAGGTGGTACCAAAGGAGATACCGCCGAAGAGTGGCAATCGGAATACGCCGAGCAGTAGCAAGAAAACAGAAAACGGAATGCTGGGGACTAATGCGCAGGTAAGCGTACTCTAATAGTGTGCATTTGCAACGCGTACCAACGTACCTCATAATTTTCTTATCACAATCATTTTAACCAAATCAATTCACCCTTTAAATTCAAAAACCAATGGCAGTACGAGCAAGACTTAACCTCGACAAGATTGACGATTCACGCGTGATCGACTTTTCTTACAGTTTCAACCGCGACATTGATGCCTCGGGGCGTCCGTCGGGAGCGGTGCGCGGCGGCACAGTGCAAATGACTATTGAGTCGACCAAGAGTGCGTTCCTCCCCACCTGGATGGTGCTGGGGCAGGGCAAAACCAAGGAAGGGCAGATCGAGATCATGGACGACACCGACGACGAGAAGCCCATCAAGACCATCAAGTTTAAGGATGCCTACATTGTTGAGTACGGCGAGAACTTCAGCTGGCAGGGCGGCGAAAACATGATGGAGACCTTCGTGGTGTCGGCCCGCGAACTCACCGTAGAAGGCGACGGCGGCCCGGCGGTGTACGAGAATGAGTGGCCAATTTAGGTCAATTAGACGGCTACCTCAGGGGCGAATTCTTTTGAAAATCGCGGTTGAGGTAGCCTTTTATCTGCTTGTTTAACCGCGAATCAAAAACTTATTAGTACCATGACACTCTCATCTCCCCGCTTTAAAAAACTAAATGCCAGCCGATTGTATAAGCTAGGCAGTTCCGGACACTCGGTACACCTGCTTCAACAAGCTTTATATGATGCCGGACATACCTTTTCCCGCGCTGACGGATTGTTTGGACCCCAAACCGAAAAATCGGTCAGGGAATTTCAAAAGCAAAACCGCCTAACCGTGGATGGTATCTTGGGCAAAAAAACGAGGGAAAGCTTGGATCGACGGTTTCCTACCTTTGACTACCGGGTACGACTACATTTTCGATCTATTAATCTAACGCGGGTTCCTTTTAATAAGATTTGGGAATCCACTAAAAGCGTATACGCGCAGTACGGAATCAACGTAGAGATGAGCAGTGGACAGAGCTTGTCGTTAACCTCTGAGCAAACCTCGAAGTTCTTTACCGTGACCGGCAGTTGCAACTGGATAATTAATAGTGGCGAATACCATGAATTGCATGGCCTAGGGGGAAAAGTAAAGTCAACTGAAATCCTGGTCTACTACGTAAATAAGTTTAGCGAGGCTAATCTGCTAGGTTGTGGTGGACACGCTACCAACCGACCAGCGGCTACATTAGCCAGTAACGCTTCCCAATGGGATACCGCCCACGAAGTAGGGCACGTTTTGCTTACTTCTGGCTTCACTCCGGTTCACAGCACCAGTTTAAATAACCTGATGCACGCAACTGCATCATCCTACAGCAATACCCCCCGACTTACCACTGAACAAATTGTGCAAATGCGCAAGCATGCCTGCTGTAAAGAGATAACGAGTTGTTAACTCAGTTAGATTACCCCATCGACGTTTAGTGCAACTATAACGAACCAATCAGTTTACCACTATTTCCATGAAAAATTTACGAGTTAATTACCTAATCGTTGGCTTACTCAGTCTCGCTTTCCTGGCCTCCTGCGTCGGCGACGATGATGAGTCTGACGTTTCGCAGGGCGACATCGTTGGTACCTGGCGGGCCCAGTCGATCTCCTTTACCGTGGACGGGATGAGCCTCCGCGATTACGCAAAGAACTTATTCGCCAGCCAGAATATTCCAATTACGGATGATGAGCTCGACGCGCTAACGGAGGAAACCGAGTCTGATGCCGAGGATTTGGCCAGCGTACTGGAATTTAAATCGGACGGAACGTTACTTATCACCGACACCGAAGATGGTACCGTTGCGTCAGAAACGTGGAAGGTTTCGGGAAACACCCTGACCATTGACGACGGCGATGAGGCAGACGTTTTCATTATTGAGCGGCTCACGGATAACGAACTGCATCTGCTCACGCAGTTTGACGAAGAGGCTGGCCTCGGAATACCAGGGTCCGAAGATGCCGACCTACGATTGCTATTCACCCTCACGCGCTAACCAACGAATCATTAGACCTTTTCCATGAGCCAGTCTATCATTCGTCAGTTGCCCCGGCTGCGCCGAGAATCTGGCAAACACTTGCCTACCTCCACGATCTACGGGTTCAGTGCCCATCCGGGAGGACAAACGCGGCTTATTTCTCCACAGGCGCGGCGGGGACGCATCGTGCAGGTGCCTGGGTCAGGTATTGGCAATCTACTACGCGGCCTGCGGAGTGTGCAAAAGGTGATGACGTTTACTGCCTCGAACCGAAGCTTTATGAACTCGCTCAACGAGGATTTGCAGGGTGGTGATACTTTTCCCTGGTTGCTTTTCGGGCTGGGGTTAGTGTTCATTCCCATCGTCGGCGCTGTCGGTACCGTCGGGGGAGTAGTATTTGCGGCATCCACCACCGCCATCGACAGCTCCCGGCGAACCACCCAGGTGATGGCCCGAGTGGGCGATGAAATTTGGCACGTGGAAGAAGTGGGTCGAACCTTTGAGGATAATTACATCAGAGAAGATCGCTGGCTGGCCACGCACATCTCTTCTTACTTCCTGGTGGACCCGCACCGACGGCACCTACGCGAAAAGGGATGGCTGCTGCACGAAGACCGAAAAGAAATTGAATTAAGTAACTAGACCCGACGGTTTGCCTAATCATGCCGCTTTCACATTACCAACTTATAACTAAAATAATTCACCGTGGCCCAGCAAGTACGTGTAAAACTATCCGTGAACGGTGAAAATTTATCGCCGGTAGCCGGGATTAGCCTGTCGCAGGACGTGCACCGGCACCATAACTTTGAGATTACCCTGGCCACCGACGCCTTTCGGCAAGTCAATACCGACGTGGTGGAGAAATCCAAGCGTTTTATCGGACAGGAGCTTCATCTGGCCTTCGGCAGCGACCTGTTTAGCACTAATGATCCTGATCACGAATTTACCGGGGTGGTCACCGAGGTGGCGGTGAACCGCTTCGACAACGGCGACCGCAGTGTAACCCTACGCGGCCACAGTCCCACGATCATGCTGGAGGGAATGCCGCACTGTTGCTCCTACACCGATAAAACCATCACCGAGATCGTCAACGCCACGCTGGCGAACGTGCCGCATAGTCTCAAGACCCTCATTGACCCAACGTACCAGGAGCCTTTCCTCTACGTAGTGCAGTACCAGGAGTCGAACTACGCCTTCCTGCAGCGCGTGGCCGCTACCGTGGGGGATTGGTGCTACTACGACGGCACCCAACTGGTGTTTGGTAACCAACGGGATGCTGCGGAGTTGGAGCTGCCCCTGGTAAAAGACCTGTTCACATTTGACTTTAGCTATCGCCTGCAACCTACCCGGACGAAAGACTACAGCTACGACTACCTGACCAACCAGGTTTTCAGCAGTCGTTCGCAGGAAGCATCACCGCCGCCCCTGGATTCCTACGGGCAATTTGCGTTGGAACAATCGCAGGCCTTTTTCCAACAGGAATCGGTTAACATTGCCCCTTCCAATCTAGAAAATCAAGGTGCCCTCGACCATCAAGTAAGCATGCGTCAGAACACGAGCACCGCCGGGATGGTGCAGATGCACGGCAACAGCGACAATCCGCACCTGGCCATCGGCGCCATCGTCAACATCACCGGGGAGGCCGCCACCGAGCACGACCACGGCAAATACATTATCACGTCAGTGAGCCATCACATCAGCGGCACGCGCAGCTACCACAACAGCTTCACCGCCGTGCCCGCCGATGTTCAGTTGCCCCCGCCGCCCTACCAGCCGCACCCCCGCATCGAAACCCAGCGGGCCGAGATAACCGATAACAGTGACCCCGACAAGTTGGGACGCGTCAAAGTGCGATTTCCCTGGCAGGAAGGGGCCGAAACCACCCCCTGGATTCGCATCATCCAGCCCTACGCGGGCAAGGGCGAACGGGGTGGACTACACGGCTTTCACTTTATTCCGGA
>JBASAY010000116.1:0-6268 GCA_049650865.1 Tunicatimonas sp. | reverse complement strand
TTTAAAACGTATTAAATCAGTACAAATAGTATGTGCCCAATCCGTACTCCACTGATTTTCTATATGACGTAACTTGCTGATTTACAGAGGCTTTAAAATTTAGGTTCTCGTCCAGTCATCCCGACTTTGTCCTATCCAAAAGTCGGCAAAACCCCTTAAATCGTATGATTTAGGGGGTTTTTTGTTTTTCTACCCTCCACCTCGTGCATAGGTTTTCAATAAAAATGTGCCTATTTCGTGGCCTATTTTTTCTTCCTACCTTTTAGGCACAGAAATGATTGTAACGTATTGATTTGTAAATACTTACGCTCGTAAAAATTGTTCTGTTTTGGCTCTATTTGAACGTAATCTGTGCCTAGACACAGCGAACGGAACTTGTAACCCTTTAAAACAAAACAATATGCGCAGTAACAAAACATTCGGTATCTCTTTTTTCATCAAAAAGTACCAGCAAGACAAACAAGGGCTGGTTCCTATCTACATTCGTATTTCCGTCAACGCTAAGCGGTTAGATATGTCTGCTCAACGAAAGGTCGCTGTTGGCCGCTGGGATGAGGTGCGGGGTATGGCCCGAGGTACCAAAGAGGAAATTAAACAACTCAATCATCACTTAGATCAGGTCAAAAGTCAGTTGATCGATTGTAAAGAGGCTTTAGACAAGGAACGGAAGTTGGTGACGTCCGAAGCAATCAAAAACCGTTATTTGAGCCAGGATGAACGGGGTAAGTCGCTGAAGGAACTCATTGAGTATCATAACGAAGATATGAAAGATGAGCTAGCCTGGGGTACCCAGAAGAACTACTTTACCACCCAACGCTACGTTTACGAGTTTCTACGTAAGAAGAAGAAAACTTCGGACATCTACCTGGATGAGTTGAACTACAAGTTCATCCGGGACTTTGAGAAGTACATTAAAAACCGTACTCCGGACGGTCACCAAAAACCTTGTACTCAGAACGGCGCGATGAAACACGTGGAGCGCCTACGTAAAATGGTAAATTTAGCGGTGAAAGAGGAATGGCTCACAAAGGATCCTTTCGCCAAATTCAAATTGAAGTTTGAGAAAAAAGACCGGGGCTACCTGACCCGGGCTGAGCTTCGTCGTATTGAGGAGAGAGACTTTCGCTTGGAACGGCTCAACCAAACTCGTGACATCTTTATCTTCAGTTGCTACACCGGCTTATCCTACGCCGAAGTATATGATCTCAAGCCTGAGCATATCGTCATGGGACTGGACGGGGAACGCTGGATTCGCGGGCAGCGCAAGAAGTCCAAAGAATGGTACAGCGTTCCCCTGCTGCCCCAGGCCCTGGCAATCATAGAGCGGTACCGAGATAACATCATCGCCCAGGCCAACGGCAAAGTGCTGCCGGTGTACACCAACCAGAAGACAAACTCTTACCTGAAGGAGATTGCCTATCTCTGCGAAATTGACAAGAACCTGACCTACCATCTGGCGCGGCATACCTTCGCTACGACGGTTACGCTTTCCAACGGTGTTCCCATTGAGTCAGTAAGTAAAATGTTAGGGCATACCAGCTTGCGGACTACCCAAATCTACGCTAAAGTAGTAGAGCAAAAGCTCAGCAACGACATGAAGCTATTGAAGGGAAAGTTGATAGAGAACAAGTACGGAGACGATGAGGATAAGAAGATGACTTCCTGAGAAGCCATCTTCTACATTTCCATGTCCTGATCTTTAGATGGTGCGGCAGGTGTAATTCTACTTTGCAAGTCAGCGTAGCGTTTCTGTTGATCGGCCGACAAATGAGAATAGTCTTTTTGCAATGTCGTCCGCCAAGCGTCGGTTTTGGTCAGCTCAGGTTCGTTTTCTCTATGGCCGGACTAGTTAGCGCCTGCTTCCAACTCGCGGGGTGCCGCCCCGGGCGGGCATGGCCACCGAGGTGTCGGCCAGGACTCTCACTGCGTTCCTGATCGGTGCCAAAGATTTGCCCCTTGGCTTTGGGGTAGGGCGGTTCCTACGGACTTCTTTGTGAAAACGGAATGAGTTGACGTACGTTTCGTACCCTTTCCAGCGTATTAAACTTACTACTTCCACTACAACCTTCCCTCATGCGTACTTACCTGCTCTTTGCCTCTCTGATCTTGCTAAGCGCAGCAAGCTGTGCCCAACCCAAGTATAACCTGGACTTTGAACAAAGCACTCCGGGGCAGCCGCTGCCCGAAGGGTGGATCAAGTGGGGACAGTATCCGCTCAATCAGGATACTACGGTGGTTCACACCGGTAAGCGTGCGGTCAGCATCTCTTCCGATGCGTCCAGTAGCTCCTTTGGCAGCGTAGCGTATAAGCTGCCCGCTACCTACCAGGGGGATAGCATCACGCTAGAGGGATACATGAAACTAGCCGAGGTGGATGGGTTCGCGGGCTTGCTGTTGCGCATAGACGGCAACGGGCAGTCCCTGGCTTTTGACAATATGCAGCAGCGCAACATTAACGGAACCATCGACTGGCAGAAGTACCGGGTAACCCTGGAGTTTCCGGCGAATGCTGAAGCAATTTATGTGGCAGGAATTATGGTCGGACAGGGAAAAGCCTGGTTCGACGACTTCCGGGTGCTCATCGACGGGGAGGACATCCAAACACGACCAGAGGTGGCCATTACGTTACCCCCGGCGCGTTTGGACACCGCTTTTGACGCGGGTTCGGATATTGTGCTGGATACGCTGTCGGCGCGGCAGCAGGACAACCTGTTCGCACTGGGCAAGGTGTGGGGTTTTCTTAAATACCATCATCCGGAGGTGGCGAAGGGAAATCTCAATTGGGACTACGAATTGCTGAGAATATTGCCGGAGATTTCGTCCGAAGAATTTATGACGCGCCTGGCGGCCTGGATGCCCCCGGTGCCGGAGAACGAGAAACCGCGGTCGGGTGCCGACATCACGCAACGCGTAAAACTACCACCGCCCACGGACTGGGTGGATGATGCCCCGTGGCTGGCCGTGGAGGTACGTGAGGTCTTGGAAGAAGTGCACCAATTGCCAGCCCCTATGTCGCACTACTACCTCAGTTTTGGACAAGGCGTGGGCAATCCGGTCTTCAAGAACGAAGAGGGTTATTCCCAAATGGCCTGGACTGATGATGGGTTCAAACTGCTGGCGCTGTTTCGCTACTGGAACATGATCGAGTACTGGTTTCCCTATCGGCACCTGATGGACGATGACTGGGATGAAGTGCTGCGGGAGTTTATTCCCCGGATGACGGCGGCCGACGATGAACTGTCGTATAAGCTGACGCTGCTCGCTCTGATCGGTAGGATTCAGGATACCCACGCCAACATCTCACAAAACAATTCGATTATGTCGCGCTTTCACGGGGAACGGGCGGTGCCGGTGAAGCTTGATTTTGTGGAAGGCCAGCCAGTGGTAGTCCGAACGTTTGATTTGCTGGATAGCAGCGCTACGATTGGGGTGGGGGATGTGATTACCGAAATTGATGGCCGAGCGGTGCGTGAGGTGGTGGCGGAAAAAAGCACGTATGCCCCCGCTTCTAACCGGCCTACCCAACTGCGCGACGTGGCCCGTCGGCTCCTCAGAACAAATAAAAATTCTTTGCCGATTACGTTCATTAACCAGAGCGGTACCTACAATGAGGAGATAGCTACCGTTGTTTTGGAAGAATATCCATTGAATTTTGGGGCCTCTGCTGGGCCATCGCACCGGGAGCTAGACGGGGACGTCGGGTATATTTATCCGGGCACGCTGAAGCCAGGAGAAATAGACAGCATCATGGCTGGTTTTATGGACAAAAAAGCACTCATCGTTGATCTTCGCTGCTACCCTTCTCAGTTTATCGTCTTCGACTTGGGCAAATACTTAATGCCGGAACCGACCGAGTTTGTTAAGTTCACGTTTAGTAGTCTGGCGCTGCCGGGGCAGTTTGTCTTTACCGATCCGCTGGAAGTTGGTGAGGTGCGTAAGGACTACTTCAAGGGGAAGGTGGTAATCCTTATCAACGAGATTACGCAGAGTCAGGCCGAGTACACCACGATGGCCCTGCGGGTGGCTCCGCAGGCAACCGTGATTGGCAGCACCACGGCCGGGGCCGACGGCAACGTATCGAGCATTGTTTTGCCCGGCAATATCAACACAATGATATCAGGCATCGGGGTGTATTATCCGGACGGCACCGAGACGCAGCGCGTGGGTATTGTGCCCGACATTGAGGTGCACCCGACCATTAACGGGGTGCGGGCGGGCCGGGACGAGCTGCTAGAGAGGGCCGTTGAGTTAGTGGGGAATTGAGTAGTGGCCGTGAAGAGGTCAAACGAATGTCTCTGTTGATCCACGTGCATGCCAGGCGGCGAAATCAGGGTTGGACCAGTCACAAGGAAAACCTTGTTCCGCTTTGATACATCCGGTTTGTTGCTATACACCTTAAAGATCAACCCTAACTCTTCCGAACACTCCGAAATTCATACGAACTTGGTTGGCCCGGCGAAAGGCGGTTAGCTCAAAGCCATTGGTCACGGGAAGGCTCCTTAATTGCTGGCCAAAAGTCCTTACTACTTTGAGGTCAAGTCAGGAGATATCCGGGTAAAGAACAGAGTTGCGCTGTTGGGGATGAATCCAAAGATTGTTGAGATTGACTTCAATGAGCATGAGTTGAACAATCCACTTTAAATCGCTCTATTGTAGGGAGGAACCTAAACCTATCTCTCTACCATGCGAGAAGTCTCCCTCCGCGCGCTGCTCGGCGCGAAGCCAACCCCCCGGCCTACGCGCCGCTGCGGGAGCTGATCAACCTTGACCGTCCGGACGAGCACCAGTCGCTAATCTCCACCACCCTAAGCAGCTACCAGTGTATGCGCTCGGCAGGCTTTCCCCCTGAGTTGCTGGTTGATGCTCTGGATAGCGCTGACCTGAAGCTTTTCTCTAAGGTGTTGCGGTACGATCCTTCGCGGGTCTTTCGGGAAGAAGATATCGACTACGTCAACAACACCTACGCGCTGCGTAAGTACCGGACCGCCAATTACCAGCGGCGGAAGTGGGAACAAATGGAACGAGATCTATCGGTATTTTAGCAGGACATTCTTGGACACAGCCTTCAATCATATGGATATTACGTCGTCGGATTGTCCTCGGCAATGACTCCCTATCTGGTTGAGATGTAACTCAAAACGCTGCGCTAATTCCGTTAATGTAGCCCGTTCTTTGAGAGTCTCTATGGCTACTTGCGCTTTGAAGGCAGCGGTGAATTTTCTTCTGATTTTTTTCGTCATTTTACAAATTTAGTCACAAAGTTAAACTTAACCCGTGGCCTAAATTTGCCGAGGTATTATACTTCACATACATAGAATTTTTTTGGTCAGGCAACCGATGTCAAGATTGCTAGGTTCTGTAGGTGAAAGACTAAACTGTGAAAGAATTGATCTTAAATGAAGAAGAGCTAATAAGGCGATGTGTAAAGGGTGATCGTCGTGCTCAGGAGTCTCTCTTTAATCAATTCTACCAGGATTTTTATTTGATAGCTATGCGATATCTGAGCGATCATCACGATGCCGAAGATGTCATCATCCAGTCATTTACGCGGGTCTTTAAAAGTTTATCCAAATTCTCCCACGAAGGTCCGGGCAGTTTGGGAAGATGGGTTCGCACTATACTCATCAATGAAACAATTCGGTCGCTGAAGAGAAGGAAGCTTATCCAATTCAATGAAGGCATACAACATTTAAATAGGCCAACATCGGAGGCGAACGCGTTACAGCAAATGCAAGCCAACGATATTTTGCGAATGATAGAAAAGCTTCCGACCGGATACCGAACAGTTTTCAACTTGTATGTAGTAGAAGGGTATTCACACAAGGAAGTAGCCAAGATGCTGGGTATCAGTGAAAGCACATCGAAGACCCAATTGAAAAAAGCCCGACACCACTTAATGAATACCATTAACGATGAAAAAGCCTATGGAACCATTTGATATCGATAAAATTGTCAGAGAAAAGCTGCATGATAATAGCAATTTGCATAGACAGCAGATGGATTCCGCCAGGCCGTTCGTCTGGGGCGCTGTACAGCAACAAATTGCAACACAACAATCAATTACCTGGAATCATCTGGCCGCCGCAGTCGTATCGTTGGCAGTAGTTTTCTCGGCAATTCTATTTGGTCTTCAACAAAGGCACAACCAACAGATAGACCAGCTGGCTAACCAATTGGATCAGATACAACGCAACAGCGCGGTTCAGATAGAAGCTCTACGTACGAAAGACACTCAAGCTGAAACTTTGGAGAACAAACTCCATCAGTT
>JBASAY010000115.1:0-41738 GCA_049650865.1 Tunicatimonas sp. | reverse complement strand
ATTCAGAGATACCGGAACCTACCACAGCACCTTTATTGCATATTTCTTAAACTCGCCATCTGATGAGATGAGAGTAAGCGACTCAGCGAGCGCCTGACTGATTAACAGGCGATCAAACGGATCTTTATGATGGTACGCAAGGCCCTGCAATTTCTTCAGGTGAGACATCTCAATAGGTAGTATAGGAATTTGTATACGCCGCAATTCAAGTTGAACGTCATCCAAAGAAGGTCTAATGTTGAGTTTACCTAACGAACGCTTAATCGTCATTTCCCATAAACTAACAATACTTGCGTATAGCTCGTTTTGAGCATCTTTAATAACCAGAGAAGCACCTTTTGACAACTTCGGGTCATTTTCCAGCATCCAAATAATTGCTTGGGTATCAAGAAGACATCTCATGAAACTGCCTCATCGTTGGGCATATATTCAGTAAAATCATCTAGAGGTGCGTTAAAGTCGTCGGCCATATACACCAACATTCCTTTCATGCTTCCAATAGGTCGCTCAGCCAGGGGTTGCTCTGCCTTTGATATCGTATAGGGAAAACCCTCGGTCATCAACTGATACAATCGATTTAATTCTTCCTCGCTCATGCGTTGAATAACAGATACTAATTCGGTGCGTTTCTCTAGGGGTTTCACGTCGATTTGCTTTAAAAACACAATCTGAAAACTTTAGAACTTGCCTTTTCCGCAGTAAAGCAGTTTGGGCCGTTATTATTCTTTTTCACGAAAAAATGATTGTCAGAGTTCAATCAAGTCAGTATTAGTTATCTACGTAAAATTACAGGTTCTCTGACAAAAATGGCGGAGAAGTGAAAATCTGATCTTTAAGTGAGCAACAATCAGTGCTTTCAAGCACGTAGACGCACTATCATTCATCAACACAATCTTGTCTCCGCCAAAATTGTCGGAGAACCAAATTACACTGCGCCCAACCCCTCAAAAATCGTCCGCAACGAAACGTCTCGCATCAGCCGCTCGCGCAGTTCACCCACCGGAATCCGCTCCTGCTCCGTGCTATCGCGGTGCCGAATCGTCACGGTGTCGTCTTCTAGCGTCTGATGGTCCACGGCGATGCAGAAGGGCGTACCGATCAGGTCCTGTCGCGTGTAGCGCTTACCGATAGCGGCGCTGTCTTCGTACACCACGCTCATGTCGAGCTTTAGCGATTCGTAGATGTCACGGGCCTTCTCCGGCAGTCCGTCTTTCTTCAGCAGTGGCAGAATCGCCGCCTTCACCGGGGCCAGGGCCGGATGCAGCTTGAGGTACACCCGCACCTTCTCGTTGCCCTTAGCGTCGGTGCCGGTGTCCTCGGTGTAGGCTTCGCAAAGCGCCATCAGAAACAGCCGGTCGGCCCCGATAGAAGTTTCAATGACGTAGGGTACGTAGTTCTCGCTGATCTCCGGGTCGAAGTACTGCATCTTCTTGCCGGACAGCTCCTGGTGGCTGCGCAAGTCAAAGTCGGTACGCGAGTGGATGCCCTCTACCTCTTTAAACCCAAATGGAAACTTATACTCTATATCGACCGCGGCGTTGGCGTAATGGGCCAATTTTTCGTGCTCGTGAATGCGCAACTTTTCGGGGATGATACCGATGGCTTCATGCCACTGCATCCGTACCTTTTTCCAGCGTTCGAACCAGTCGAGCTCCTGGCCGGGGCGCACGAAGTATTGCATCTCCATCTGCTCGAACTCGCGCATACGGAAGATAAACTGCCGGGCCACAATCTCGTTACGAAACGCCTTGCCGATCTGGGCAATCCCGAAGGGCACCTTTTGGCGGGCGGTTTTCTGCACGTTGAGAAAGTTGACAAAAATGCCCTGGGCGGTTTCGGGACGCAGGTAGATTTTAGTAGAGTCTTCGGCTACCGAACCCACCTGGGTGCCAAACATTAAATTAAACTGCCGTACGTCGGTCCAGTTGGCCGTGCCCGATTCGGGACAAACGATGTCATACTCTACGATCAGCTCCCGCAGTCCGGCCAGGTCCTCTTGTCCGAGCAACGCGTTCATTTTTTGCAGCAGCAGGTGCGCCTGCTTGATCTCTCCGGCTTCTTCCAGCGCCTGGGCGTGGTTCTCGATCAGCGTGTCGGCGCGGTAGCGCTTGTTCGAGTCGCGGTTATCGATCATCGGGTCGTTGAAGCTATCGATATGGCCCGAGGCCTTCCAGGTTTGGGGATGCATGAAGATGGCCGCATCGATGCCCACGATGTTGTCGTTGAGGCGCGTCATGCACTCCCACCACAGTTGCTTAAGGTTATTCTTGAGGGCAACGCCGTAGGGGCCGTAGTCGTACACCGCCTGCAAGCCGTCGTAAATCTCACTAGAGGGGTACACGAAGCCGTACTCTTTGGCGTGAGCGATGATCTGCCGGAGAGAATTTTCGGGCTCAGTAGCCGATGCGGTAGCCTTATTCTTTTTATTTTTTGCCATAGCGGCAAAGATACGAACCCCCACTCTGATTGCAACCGGGGCTTTGCAGAATATCCGACAGTCCGTACTACACCGGTATCGCGGGATTCAAACACGCAGACGCATAGCTACTGATTTGTATCCGAAGGCGGTCGGGTAAAGTTGTGCCGCCCCCCGCTCTTTTCAATTAACTTGGTTTCGCGAATTACAATGTCAGGAGACAGCGCTTTGCACATATCATAAACGGTAAGCGCTGCCACGCTGGCCCCGGTAAGGGCCTCCATCTCTACCCCCGTTCGGCCGGTTACCGCTACGGTGCAGTCGATACGCACCTCGTAGCCAAACAAGGAAATAGCGATATCGCAGCGCTCGATGGGCAACGGATGGCAAAAAGGAATCAGTTCGCTGGTTTTCTTCACGGCCATGGTGCCCGCAATGATGGCCGTCTGAAACACCGGCCCCTTAGCGCTACGGAGCTCATCAGCATCTTCGGATAGCGAGCGCAAAGCACTTACCACGGTTTCGTTGAGTATAACCCAGCTACGGGCACGGGCGCGGCGTGCGGTAATATCTTTTTCTGACACGTCTACCATAGCGGGTTGCCCCCGGGCATCAATGTGGGATAACTTGCCGCCGTTAGTGGACGATTTGCTCATGAAATGGTATTGTGACTGGGAAATTTCCCCAAAGATAGGAAAGAAAATCCCCACTTTTCCTCCGCTTAACGTCTTAAATCCACGATTCACTGGATTGGCACAGAATTTACTATATACTAGGCATAACCAACGTATTATACCAATGAGAATAGATCATATAAAAGTTTTAATCGGTTCATTAGCATTAGCGTTAAGTGCCCTGGCGGTGCCAATCAGCATATTAGCCTAAGTCCCAACATATTTTTTCTAAGGCGCTTTAACGAGCGCCTTTTTTTTTGCCCTTTTGCCCCATGATCACCACGCAACAAGCCACCGCTATCATCCACGACTGCTTGCTTCCTCTGGCTAGCGAGCGTGTACCCCTTACCGAGGCCACCGGCCGGGTGCTTCGCATGCCAGTGCTTGCCGACCGCGATTTTCCTCCGTTTCACCGGGTTACCATGGACGGAGTAGCCTTTGTTCATAATAGCGTGCCGGAAAGTCAGACCCTGCCGGTAGCCGGAACGCACTTTGCCGGTGGGTTGCCCCCCACTTGTGGGCCCGGAGAGTGCTGGGAGGTGATGACCGGGGCGGTGCTTCCCTTGGGAGCTGATACCGTAGTCCGCTACGAAGATGTAGACTTCACCGAAACCGACGGAAAGAAAATCGCCGTGCTTCGGATTTTTCCGGCCCATGCTGGGCAAAGCATTCATCAACGGGGAGCCGACCGACGGCGGGGCGATACCTTACTAGAAACTGGCACATTACTGCGGGCTCCGGACGTTGCGATAGCCGCCTCCGTAGGCAAAACGCAGCTGTCGGTGAGCCAACTCCCCAGGGTGGGCGTGGTGTCTACCGGCGACGAACTGGTAGCCCTTGACCAGGTACCGCTGCCGCACCAGATTCGCCAGTCGAACGCTTATGCACTACAGGCCGCCCTGGCGGAGCTCGGTGTGCCCGCCACCCGCTACCATTTGCCCGACGAGCGGTCGGCGGTGGACGCGGGTATCGCCGAGGCGCTGCAACAAAATGACTTGATACTGATAAGCGGCGGGGTGTCGCGCGGAAAACGAGATTACGTACCCGAGGCCCTTGCGGCTGCCGGGGTAACCGAGCGCTTTCATCGGGTGCAGCAACGGCCCGGCAAACCTCTGTGGTTCGGGCAACGCTTGCCCGACAAGGTGGTATTTGGCCTGCCGGGCAATCCGGTTTCAACCCTGGTGGGATTCTACCGCTATGTGAAGCCCTGGCTGCTGGCCAGTCTCCACCAAACAATGCCGTCTCCGCGGCGCGCCGCCCTGGGCGAACCGGTAGCGTTTGCTCCCGAACTGACCTACTTTCTGGGAGTACGCATTCAGGCAGCCGACAACGGAAGACTCACGGCCACCCCGCAACCCGGCAACGGCTCGGGCGATTTCGTTAACCTGGCCCGGTGCCAGGGCTTTCTAGAGCTGCCCGCCGAGCGCTCACAATTTGCGGCCGGAGAAGTCTTTCCCCTGCACTTGCTTCGGGGGTGGTAAGGGCTACTTTTTCGGACGAAAGGGCTGAATAACCACTTCGTCGCAGACCAGGTAAGGCCCCTCGAGCAAGTCGATGCAGTAGGGAACCGCCGGAAACACCGCATCGAGGCACTGCCGGATGGCGCGGGGCTTCCCCGGCAGATTAATAATCAGGGTACGGTGCCGAATGCCTGCGGTTTGCCGCGATAGAATGGCGGTGGGCACGTACTGCAGGCTTACCTGCCGCATGCGTTCGCCGAAACCCGGTAGCATCTTCTGGCACACCGCCACGGTGGCTTCGGGAGTCACGTCGCGCTGCGCCGGGCCGGTGCCGCCCGAGGTGATAATCAGGCAGCAGCCGTCCTGGTCGGCCATCCGCGTCAGGGTGGCTTCCAACTGGTCTTGCTCATCAGGGATTACCGCGTACACCGGCTCCCAGGGCGAAGTGAGGTAGGCGTTCAGCGTTTCTACGATAGCCTGGCCCGGCAGGTCGGCGTACTCGCCCCTACTGGCCCGGTCCGATACGTTGATCACGCCAATCTTGGCCGAAGAACCTAAGGGAGAATTATCCATAAAACTTTAAGCGCCTGCCGCCGCTATTTTACCGTTACCAGTTTTTCCTGGGGGGCTACTGTTTCCCCAAACGTAGTCAGCTCCAATCCCAGCGTTCGTGCGTAGGTCACAAAGTCGTCGGCCGAGGCTGCCTCTACCGCCACCAGCAGGCCGCCACTGGTCTGCGGGTCGCACAGCAACGCTTTTTGGGTTTCGGTGATTTTGCTGACCCGGTGGCCATAGCTATCCCAGTTGCGGTGGGTGCCGCCCGGAATGCTATTCTGGGCGATGTACTCATCCACCACCGGTAGGCGTGGCACCCGGTCGGCGTGTACCACCGCGCTTACGCCGCTCCCTTCGCATACCTCGCTCAGGTGCCCCAGCAGTCCGAAGCCGGTTACGTCGGTCATGGCCGTCACGTACGAAAGCGCCCCAAACTTAGCCCCCACGTCGTTAAGCTGCAGCATGCTCTGTCGGGCCAAATCCAGATCGGCCTCGCGCACCAGCCCCTTTTTCTGGGCGGTAGTCAAAATTCCTACTCCCAGCGGTTTGGTAAGAAATAGCTGGCAGCCCACCGTAGCCCGGTCGTTGCGCTTCAGGCGATCAATGGGCACGCGGCCCGTTACGGCCAGGCCAAAGATAGGCTCAGGGGCGTCGATGCTGTGCCCGCCCCCCAGCATAATATTGGCGCGGGCGCAGGCGGCCCGGCTTCCCTGAAGCACGCGCTGCGCTACCGTGGCCGGAAGCTGATTAATGGGCCACCCCAAGATGGCAATCGCCATCAGCGGCTCACCGCCCATGGCGTACACGTCGCTGATAGCGTTTACCGAGGCGATCTGTCCGAAATCGTAGGGATCGTCTACGATGGGCATAAAAAAATCGGTGGTGCTGATCACCGCTTCTCCGTTGCCGAGGTCATACACCGCCGCATCATCTTTAGTGTGGTTGCCTACCAGCAGGCGCTCATCCTGAAAGGTACTCGTATCGTTGGCCAGCATTTCGGAAAGCACCTTGGGCGAGATCTTGCAGCCGCAACCGGCTCCGTGGCTGTACTGCGTGAGACGAACGTTATCCATAAATCGTAGGGGAATCTTGGGTTTTAACAGTGGAAAAATTACTAACCGCTTCTAAAACTAGCGCTGCGTTGCGGCAAGCGTCGCCCACTGGCGTAGACGCTCGTACAACCGGACCGTGGTGCGATTTTTTTAGGCAGCGACCGTAGCTTTTATCGTAGTAGGTCAGCAGATGGTCGGCGGCTTCGTCCAATTGTCCGTGCGCCAGCGCGGTCAGGGTTTGCTGGGTACGCAATCCACCCAGCCGCTTCTGGATGGCAACCACCGCCCGCTCTAGCGCCAGCGGATCGAGGGCTCCGTACTCCTGCACCAGTCGCTCAATACGCGCGGCGCGGGGCACTTCTAGCACGACCAGCGGACTGGCTTTCATCACGTTCCACAGCTCCAGAGGAAGCTTTGCCTGTCCGATGCTGAACGACTCGTCTTCAACCCACACCCGGGCGGAAGGGTCTAACTGCCGCCAGGCGTGGTGCAGATCGTTCTGAAACTGCTCGGTGGTGGGCTGCTCCCCCTGCCCAATGCCGCCGAAGACCGAACCCCGGTGGCGGGCCAACGCCTCCAGATCAATCACTTGCTCGCCCCGTTCTCGCAGGGCTCGCAGTACGGCGGTTTTGCCGCTGCCCGTAGCTCCGCCCAGCAACACCAGCTGCGGGTTGTCCTGAAAGCTGCCCAGCACGTGGTTGCGGTAGGCCTTGTAGCCGCCCGTTAGGGTATGGGCCGTAAATCCGGCGGTGGTAAGTAGCCACGCCACGCTCTCGCTGCGCATTCCCCCCCGCCAGCAGTGCACCAGCACCTCTTTGTTGGGGGCCACGTGGCGCGCCTGTTCTACCAGGCTGCGCATCTTAGGACCCACCAGTTCTAGCCCCACCAGCAGGGCCTCGTGCGCGCCGATCTGCTTGTAGGTGGTTCCTACCTGCGCCCGCTCGCGGTCGTCGAAGAGCGGAAAGCAGTGCGCTCCGGGTACGTGACCGGCGGTATACTCGCCCGGCGAGCGCACATCGAGCACCGGCCAGCGGGCGGCACGCTCTAGAAATACGTCAGCGGTGAGTTTCATCGTTTGGCTCGCTCAACCTTACGGTTGGTAAAAAAATCGTCTCCCCACTGGTCACGCAGCAACTGGCTTAGCTCCCGGCAGGTAGATTGATACTCCGCCCGCTCGGCCAAGTTCTGCAGCTCCAGCGGGTCGGTAGCGTGGTCGAACAGCATCCGAGCCTGCGCCACCCCCTGGTCATCAATGTATTCGGTGTAAAATAAATTCCCCCGCACCACGGTAACCCCATCGTGGTACTTGGCAATAGCAAAATCATCGCGTGGAGCCTTCCCGTTAATAAGCGGCACGAAACTTTCTCCGTCTAGGTGCTCGGGCAGTGGCAGTCCCGCCAGTTCGCTCAGACTGGGGTAGATGTCGATGTACTCGGTGATGGCGTCGGTGCGTTTTCCGGAGGCGCCGGGCACTTTAATCATCAGAGGCACGCGAAGCGAAGAAGCAAAATTGCAGTGCTTGCACCACAGCTGATGGTCCCCCAGGTTCCAGCCGTGATCGCCCCACAGCACCACGATGGTGTTTTCGGCGAGGTCCAGCGCTTCGAGCGCCGCAAGCAGCTTGCCAATCTGCGCATCGGTATAGCTTACGCAGGCGTAATACCCCCGAATTAAAGTATGAGCCATTTCGTTACTCACCGGCCCCGCTTCAGGAATACCCGCGTAGTGACGTAGCTCACCGAAGTTGTGGAAGGCTTGCGGGGGAGTGCTGGCAGGTTGTTCATAATTGCTGGGCAGCGAGATGCTACCAGGACCGTACAGGTCCCAGTACTTGCGCGGGGCATTAAAGGGCAAATGGGGTTTTAGGAAGCCTACCGCCAGAAAGAACGGCTCTCCGGCTTGCTTTAGCCTTTTTAGGTCTTCAATAGACTTTTCAGCAATTTGGCCGTCGAAGTAAGCGGTGTCGGCAACGTCCGCGTTTTCGTAGGGGAAGCCTCGTTTTCCGGCGGTGTTGTCCAGGGCAATGTTTTCGGCTAGTTCGTAATCACGAAACGAAGTATTCCCCTTCGGGCGCCACACCTCGTGCCAAGCCGACCGGTCGTCGTCGGCGTGGTGATAGACTTTGCCGTTAGAGATGGTCGTGTAGTCGTTCTCTTTAAAGTGGCGCGGCAGAGAGCGCACTCCGGGGTAGTCTTCATCCAAGCGGGTACTGTAGCCAATAAATCGATGCATACCGGGCCTCACTCCCGACAGCAGGCTGGCCCGGGAAGCGCCACACACCGGCACATTGCAAAAGGCGCTCGTAAACACCAGGCTCTCGGCGGCCAGGCGATCTATAGCCGGTGAGTGGATGTGCGACGCTCCGTAGACGCCCAGCTCCGGACGCAGGTCGTCTACGGCGATAAATAATACATTGGGCCGGGCGGGAGCCTCCGACGCGGGGGCGGGCATCTCGGCCAGCGTCCCCAGCCGAAGAAACAGCAGGGCAACAAGCGAAAGAACGGAAATCATGGTTGTGTAGTGAGTCGGCGCACGGGCGCTCGGTGGTCTTGGTAATATCGTGAACTTCCCCTCTTTTTCCAACTGCCATTCCAAAAGCGACAGTGGCTCGCCCCAGCGGCAGGCTCTTCTGCCGTGCGCCGAGATTAGTTATTTGTTGTTGGTATCGCTAAATTTGCGCCCCATGGACACGGTTCTAGAAACTAACTTCACGCTTCCTAATCAAACTCGCTTCTACCGGGGCAAGGTGCGCGACGTGTACTTTCTGGACAAACAGGTGGTGATGGTAACCACCGACCGGGTATCCGCCTTTGACGTTATTTTGCCGCGGGCGATTCCGTTCAAGGGCCAGGTGCTTAACCAAATTGCCCATCACTTTCTGATCGCCACCTCGGACATTGTGCCCAATTGGGTTACCGGTGTGCCCGACCCCAACGCAATGATTGGGCTGGCCTGCCACCCTTTCGCCATCGAGATGGTGGTTCGGGGCTACCTGGCGGGGCACGCTTGGCGGGTGTACCAGGCCGGAGAGCGAACAATCTGCGGGGTGCCCCTGCCCGAGGGCTTGCGGGAGAATGACCCGCTGCCCGAGCCCATCATCACGCCGACCACCAAAGCCCAGGAGGGGCACGACGAAGATATTTCGCGCGAGCAGATTCTGGCGCAAGGCCTGGCGACTGAGACAGACTACGGGCGGTTGGAGCAGCTTACGCGCCAGCTCTACGCCCGGGGTACGCAGATGGCGCAGGAGCGCGGACTGATTTTGGTAGACACCAAGTACGAGTTCGGTAAGTTAGAAGATAAAATTCACCTCATCGATGAAATTCATACCCCCGACTCGTCGCGTTACTTCTACGCTGATGGCTTCGAGGCGCGGCAGGAGCGGGGCGAACCCCAGAAGCAACTGTCTAAGGAGTTTCTGCGGCAGTGGCTGATCTCCTCGGGGTTTCAGGGACTCGACGGGCAAGCCGTGCCCGAGATGACCGACGCGGTAGTCAGCAGCATCTCCGACCGCTACGTGGAGCTGTACGAGCGGCTGCTCAGCATGCCCTTCGCTCGGGAAGAGGCCGCTCAGCTCGAACAGCGCATTGAGCGAAACATATTAAATGCCTTGTAGTTCTTAAATATCAATCATTTATAATCGCACTTCGCGCATGAAGTATTCCATAGACAAAAAAGAGCAGTATAGTATAGTCCGCCTCGAGGAAGACAAGCTCGACGCCGCCGTGGCTCCCGAGCTTAAGTCCGAGCTGATCACTATGCACGCCGAGGGCACCCGCAACCTAATCTTGGACATGGGCCAGGTGAAGTACACTGACTCTTCCGGACTAAGTGCTTTGCTGGTAGGCAACCGAATTTTTCGTGAAGACGGCGGGGCCTTCGTGATGGCCGCCCTCAATGATCACGTGATGAAGCTCCTTAAGATATCTCAGCTAGACAGCGTGCTCTCTATCGTGCCCACCTCCGAAGAGGCAGTGGATGCGGTGTTCCTTAACGAGATCGAACAAGACCTGAACGACGACGGCAACTCAGAAGAGGGCGCAGATTGATCGTTGGCCTTTCAACTAAAAATACTGGGCGCAAATTCGGCTACCCCGGCCTTTGGAAGGCATCCTACCAGCCAACTGCTCACCGTAGAAAATTTTCACTGCCTGATTGACTGCGGTGAGGGCTGCCAGATGCAGTTAATCCGCTATCGCGCGAAGCCCAGTAAGATTACCCACATCTTTATCAGCCACCTGCACGGTGACCACTTCTTCGGACTCATCGGCCTACTGAACACCCTAAGCCTCGGGGGACGCACCGATGCGCTGTCGATCTTTGGTCCACCCGGACTGGCCGATATCATTCGGGTGCAGCTGCGGCAGTCGCACACGGTGCTGAAGTATCCTACCCACTTCACCGCGCTGCGGGCCGATGCTTCGGAATGCATCTACGAAAGCCCACAATTGCGGGTAAGTACGTTGCCGATGGACCACCGCATTGCCTGCACGGGCTTTCTGTTTCGAGAAGCCCCGAAGCCTCGCCGCATCAACAAAGATAAACTGTCCGCCGACCTTTCGGTGGCCGACTTCAAGTCGCTGAAAGCAGGTGATGATCTGTATCATCCTGATGGCACCTTGCGCAGTCGCAACCAGGATTTAACCCTGCCGCCGCGCCGCAGTCGGTCGTACGCCTACTGCGCCGACACGCGCTACCAAGCTTCGGTGGCTGATCTGGTCCGGGGAGTAGACTTGCTGTACCACGAGGCTACCTTTATGGATGCCGAAGCCGACTTGGCCGCGGCGCGCTACCACAGTACCACCGTCCAGGCCGCCACGCTGGCGCGAGAAGCGCAGGTAGAGCAGTTGCTGATTGGCCACTACTCTAGCCGGTACCGCGACCTGAACCCCCTACTGGCCGAAGCGCAGGCGGTATTTCCCCGTACCCAACTCGCCCAAGAAGGACACGACTACTTCGTTGCTGACTAACGCCCCTCGCTACTTATGCCTTCTCCGCTAACGGACCGCAAAAACACCTTGTTTATCGTGCTGAGCGGCATTTTCCTTACCAACGCGGTGGTTGCCGAACTCATTGGGGTTAAGATATTCTCACTGGAGGGCACCCTGGGGCTTTCGCCCGCCCAGATTCCGCTACTGGGCGATTTTGTGCTGGACTTTAACCTGGCGGCCGGGGTGGTTATCTGGCCCGTGGTCTTTATCACCACCGACATCATCAACGAGTACTACGGCAAGCGCGGCGTGCGCCTGATTAGTTTCTTCACGGTCGTCTGCATCAGCTACGTGTTCGTGGTAATCTACGTAACTACCGAGCTATCGCCCGCCGACTTCTGGCTGCAGGTGAACGGGCAAGACGCTGATGGGCAGCCGTTCGATATCAGCTACGCGTTCAACAAGGTGTACCTCCAGGGACTAGGAATTATTATTGGATCATTGGTAGCTTTTGTGGTGGGACAATTGCTAGACGTAGCGGTGTTCCACCAGCTGCGACGCATCACAGGGAAGCGCAAGATTTGGCTGCGTGCCACCGGCTCCACCCTTGTTTCGCAACTGATCGACAGCTACGTGGTGCTCTTTATCGCCTTCTACGTGTTCGGCAACTGGCCGCTGGAGCAGGTAGTTGCGGTGGGCATCGTTAACTATACCTACAAATTTGTGGTGGCCCTGCTGGTTACGCCCCTGCTCTACGTGGCGCACTACCTTATTGACCGCTACCTGGGTCAGGAGACCGCCGAGCAAATGATGGAAGAGGCTAGCCAGAACGTCGCATAAGGTTATCACAAATGATCGCCGTAGCCACGCCCACGTTCAGCGACTCGGCCCGTCCGAAGCGCGGAATGTGCAGATACTGACTAATGGCAGAGGCAAGCTCCGCGCTAATCCCGGCCGACTCATTGCCCAGCACGATGGTTCCGCCCAGGCGGGGCGGATTAAACTGGTGCACGCTAACTCCCCGGTCGAGGTCTGCCCCGTAAACCGGTCCGGCTGCTTTTTGTAGATAAACTTCCAGATCGGTATAGGTTACTGATACCCGCAGAAAAGAACCCATGCTGGCGCTAACTACCTTGGGCGCGTAGGCGTCGGTGGTGGTGGGCGAGCATACTACCCGGCCCACCCCGTACCAGTCGGCAATACGCAGGATGGTTCCCAGGTTACCGGGATCGCTCACGTTGTCTAACGCCAGTTCGTAGTTGCCCGGCGCAAGCGGCGGGGGAGCCCCCGAGGGGATGGCGACCACCGCCAGTACGCTCTGGTTGTTCTTAAAGGAACTTAGCGACGACAGGGCGGGTTCGCTCGTTTCAGCTACCAAAAAGTCGTTTGCTTGTTGCTTCAACAATTTGTGGTACGTTTGCAAAAACAGTTCGGTAGCTACCAGCGTTTCTATCTTAAATGATGAGGCCAGCAACTCCAGTACGCTTTTTGTCCCTTCTACCAAAAATAACCCATGCTGGTAACGATACTTCTTCTGATGAAGTGATTTTATCAGTTTTATATCCTTTCGGGTAACCATAAAGCAACTTAGTTAATACACTACAGCGTGAGCACCAGAGCGATTATACGCCAATTTTTGGTTTTTTCTATCCTCGCCGGTATGGCAGGATGCGCGGGTACTCGCTACCTGAGTGAAGGCGAATACCTGTTGCATGAGCAAGAAATTAAGGGAACGCGTAAGATTGATGCGGGGGATCTGGACAATTTCTACCGTCAGGAACCCAATAGCAAGCTGCCTCTATTGCCCGTGTACCCCTACGTGCAACTTTACCAGATGGGCCTGAAGCGCTACGACAAAGAAGAGCTTCGGCAAGAAGAAAAGGAAGTGATCCAGCGCTACGACAAGAAGATCGAGGCCGCCCGCGCCGAGGGAAAAGAGAACAAGGTGAAGCGCTTGGCCCGAAAAAAGGAAAACAAGGTTTCTAAGATTGAACGCGAACTTAAGGAGGGCAATCTGCTGATGCGCTGGGGCGAGCCGCTGGCTATCTACGACAGCAGCCTGGCCGAAACCACCCGGGCCCAAATGGAAAGCTACTTACACACCAAGGGGTACTTTAACGGCATTGTGGAGCACGATACTGAAGTGAACGGCAAGAAAGTTACCTCCGTTTATCAGGTGCAGGAGCAGGCCCCCTACCGCATCGACACGGTGGTGTACCGAAGCGATGACAAAGACCTTTTGGCACTTATCGAGAGCAACCTAGACGAACGAATCATTCAGCAGGGTCAAATTTACGATCAGGATAAGTTTGGCCAGGAGCGAGAGCGTATTGAAAACTTTCTTAAGAACCGGGGGTACTACGATTTTAGTCGCCAGTACGTAGACTTTAGCGTAGACTCTACGGTGGGCGAGCGGGCGGTGCGGGTGTATACCAACATCAAAGAACCCGCCAAGCGCGGCTACCACAAGGCATTCCGGATCGATTCGGTGATCTTTACCACCGACGCGGACGTGAAGGGGGCAGGCCAGCGGCAGACGGGCGTTTACAACAACATCACCTACCGCTACTACGAGTATGAGTACTACAAAAAGATTCTGGACCGCCGGATCTTCCTCTATCCCGATAGCCTTTACTCGCGCGACGCTACCCTGGCCACCCAGCGGCAGCTCTCTAACCTGAACACCTTTAAGTTCATCAACATCAACTACGACACCACGGGTGGAAATTTCATCGCTAACATTTACGCCAGTCCGCTCAAGAAATTCCAGACGGCCAACGAAATTGGCCTCAACGTGAGTCAGGGCATTCCGGGTCCTTTTGTTAACGCATCGCTGCAGGTAAAGAATGTCTTTGGTGGCTTGGAGATTCTTGAAATTAGCGGGCGCGCGGGCATCGAGGGGGTGCCCCCCGTTACCGAAGTAGGGGGAGGAGTCAACGCCTACCGCAGTGTAGAGATGGGGGGCAACCTGGCGCTCACCTTCCCCCAGTTTGTCTTCCCCTTGCCCACGCGGCTAAAGTCCCGATTGGGCCGACTGAATCCCAAGACCCGGGTACAAACGGGCTACAGTTATACCGACCGACCGGAGTTTATTCGCGAAAACTTTAAAACCACCCTTTCTTACAACTGGCAGAAGGGGCAGAAGGTCCTGTACAGTTTCACTCCCGTCGACGTTAACTTTATCAACTCAGCCATCCAGTCAGAAGCCTTTCAAGATTCTCTTGATAACGACATTGAAATCTACGGCTTCCCCCTAAGTCGCTCGTTCGAGCCTTCGTTTGTGTCGAGCATGAGCTTTACGACCATCTTCAACTTCAACGATTACGGCAGCAGCCAGCTCACCGAGGGCGTGGTGGGCACCCCTACCTACTTGAAGTTATACGCCGAAGCGGGGGGCACTATCCTTAACTTCTTCGGCACCAATCTGCTTGAGGAAGCCGGTTTGGAATATTTCAAGTACGTTAAGCTCAACACTGATTTTAGGCAGTACATCAACCTGGACCGTGACAATACGCTCGCTTATCGCTTTAATGCGGCCGTGGCGGTTCCCTACGGAACCAACGAACGAGCGCTGCCCTACGAGAAGTACTTCTTCGCGGCGGGAAGTAACAGCATCCGGGGCTGGATTCCTCGCCGACTGGGGCCAGGTAGTGCCAGTCCCCGCGGTGTAGATAGCGACGGATACTTTCAGTACAATCTTGAGCAGCCCGGAGAAGTGCTTTTGGAAACGAGCGTCGAGCTGCGTAGCAAATTGTTTGGCTTCGTAAACGGCGCTCTCTTTGTGGACGCGGGCAACATATGGCGCTTACAAGATTTCCCCGACGACGCTGATACTGGCGAACCACGCCCGGGGGCCGCTTTTGGTTTCGATACCTTCTGGAACCAGATCGCCATCGGATCAGGCATCGGCCTTCGCTTCGACTTCTCTTTTCTGATCTTCCGGCTCGACTACGGGGTAAAGGTCTACGACCCCGCCCGTGATATTAGCGAACGGTGGATCGGCCAAAAGTTTGACGTCTGGTCCGAAATTGTTAATGGTCAACCTTACATCGGCATCGGGTATCCATTCTAGAATAGTCTTAAATTATCCTTTTTTATTGATAAATAGCTCTACTTTCTTTGATAAATGGACTAAAAGTTACATCTTTATTAAAGAAAGTATTTACTCTATTGCTATTTTTTAGTGCTTGCATCCCCTTTGGGAAATACCTATTGCTACCAAACCTTACCGCATGCCGTCAGTGTTTACCTTTGCCGTGTGCTTTATCCTGACCAGTACAGCCGCCCTAGGCCAGTCTACCCTTATCTTTCAAGATGATTTTGAGGAGGGAGCGTTTCGGCCCGAGTGGCGACTGCTTCCGGCCCGACAGAACGGAGTAGTGGAAGTGTTTCCTACCGCCACCCTACAGGGACAGTTTGCCGCCCGCTTGGGCAAAAGTACCGACGGCGACTACGCCCTGAACCGGCTAGATCTTCCCCTAGACTTATCTGCTTATTCCGACGCTGAGCTTCGGGTGTCACTGGCGCACCAGCACGATGATCCTCACGTGCAAGATGGTATCTACCTGAGCGACAACGGGCGCGACTTTGTTAAGGTCTTCGGCTTCGCGTTCAACGTGTGGTCGCCTACCGGCGGGGCACTTCCCCCCTTCAGCCTGAAAACGTTGGCCGCCCGGCACGGCATAAAGCTCACCAAGCAGTTCGTTATTCGCTTTCAGCAGTACGGCAACCACGACTTTACCGGCGGGGCCGATTTCAGCGACGGGCTCTACTTAGACGAGGTAAGCGTGCAAACGGTGCCGAGCAGCTACGCTTCATTGCCCTTTCGGGATGATTTTGAGCAAGGAAGGCTCTCCGAGTTTTGGTCGACGGGCACCCCGGTCACCAGCGACGCTCAACCGGCAATCATCAGTCCGGGGGGGGTGGTAGGCGTGTTCTTAACCGACGACTCAGTGCAGCAGTACGCGGTGCGGCTAGGGGGGGCGGTAGACAAGCAGCAGGTGACCAACGCGCTCGACCTGCGCCTCAACCTGGCCGGGCAATGCGACGTTACCCTAAGTTTTCGTATCCTAAACAACCACAACGAGACCCACTCCCTCGACGGGCTTTTTTTCAGCAACGACGGAGGATATCGGTTTGTGAAGGTCTACGACTTTGACTTCGACCACTGGGTAGCGGGTCAGTTTGGTCAACTTCCTCCCTTGTCGGTCAACGAACTTGCGCAACGCGTCGGCCTATCGCTTACCGACCGCTTTGTGGTTCGGTTCCAGCAGCACGGCGATCATGACTTCACAGGAAGTCGCTTTACCAGCGACGGCTACTACCTGGACGACGTTCGGGTTGTTTCTCAACCGGCCGCTTACGCCATGCTTCCGTTTGCAGAAGACTTTGAGGGGGCGGCGCTGCGCCCCTGCTGGCGATGGTCGGCCCCCCACTATCCTGATCAGCCTACCGAGGTGAAGCCCAGCGGGGTGGTAGCTACTGCTTTTGTAGACAGCGGGCTAGGCCACGCCGTCCGCCTGGGAAGCCAGGCCGACAAGTGCTACGTAACCAACGCCCTAGACCTGCAGCTCGACCTGCGCCAGGCATCGGAGCCGGAGCTCACGTTCTGGCTGCGCGATCACTACGACGAAACCCACCCGCAAGACGGAATCTACTTTAGCGACAACGGAGGGGCTACCTTTAGCAAGGTGTACGCCTTCGACGGCCACCGGTGGGAAGATCATGTTTTCGGACGCCACGCGCTTAATATTCGTCAGTTGGCCGCTGCCCACCAGCGCCAGCTTACCGAGCGCTTCATTATTCGCTTTCAGCAACACGACGACGACGATTTTGAGGGCACTCGAACGAATAGCGATGGATTTTACATCGATGACATTCGGGTAAGTGAGCCCGAAATAACTTACTACAGCACGCTGCCCTTTTACGAGACGTTTGAAGCGGATTCTTTGGGGGATTACTGGCGACACGGTGACTTAACCACAACCGCTCCGGCGGCAACCGTGCTCCCCGGGGCAACGGCTCGGGTGATAGATTCGCTGAGCCATACCGGTGCGCGAGCGTTATTGCTGGGCAAACGTAGCGACGGACACCCGGCGGTGAGTGCTCAGGATGTGTGTCTGAACTTAGCGCGCCAATCGGCGTTGGTGCTTAGCTTTTGGCTTTACAGTAACCACGACCAAACCGACCCGGAAGATGGTATCTGGCTGAGTGACAACGGCGGCCGGACGTTTAAGAAAGCGTACGCCTTTGATCATCAACAACCCGGAACGTACGTGCCGGTGCAGCTTAACCTTGACTCGTTGGTTGCCAAAACGAAACAGTACTATACCGCGCGCTTCGTCATCCGCTTTCAGCAGCTGGGCAACCGGCGGGTAGACGGCCCCGAAACCTACCGCCACGGCCTCATCATTGATGACATTGCTGTTGGCAGCCCCTTGGTAACGGAACCAGTGTCGCAGGCGAACGACTCCACGGCAAGTACTAACTGACAACTTTATGTTTAAGGAAACCGTCGCTAATTGGTTTGGCGAATTGCAAAACCGAATTTGCTCTGCTTTGGAAGAGGCGGACGGCAGCGGCACCTTCCGCGAAGACCTTTGGGAACGCCCCGGCGGCGGGGGTGGGCGCGCGCGGGTAATTACCAACGGACAGGTGATCGAGAAGGGAGGCGTTAACTTCTCGGCGGTGCACGGAACTACCCCTCCCGCTATCCTAAAGGCACTACGTCTTGATGAAGCTGAGTTCTACGCTACCGGCGTATCCATCGTTATGCATCCGCACAGCCCCCGGGTGCCCATTATCCACATGAACGTACGCTACTTCGAGATGAGCAATGGAGTAGCCTGGTTTGGCGGCGGAATTGATCTTACTCCTCACTACGTGGATGAAGAAGACGCCCGTTTCTTTCATCGATCGCTAAAGCAGGTATGTGATCATTATTCTACTGATTATTACCCCCGCTTTAAGGACTGGGCCGACGACTACTTCTACGTTAAGCACCGGGCAGAAACGCGCGGGGTCGGGGGCATATTCTTTGATCGTTTATCAGCTACTGAAGCTACTACGTCCGAAGACTTATTTGCTTTTGTGCAGGACGTGGGCAAAGCATTTGTTCCTATCTATACCCACCTGATGCAGAAAAACCGCGACCTGCCGTACGGAGAAGCAGAACGGTCGTGGCAGCTCATTCGGCGGGGCCGCTACGTGGAGTTTAACCTGGTGCACGATAAGGGCACCAAATTTGGCCTGGACACCAACGGCCGCATTGAGTCTATTTTGATGAGCCTCCCCCCGCTGGCCGCCTGGGAGTACGCCCAGATTCCGCTGCCGGGCAGCCCCGAAGCCCACACCCTGTCTCTTCTCAAAAAGGGAGTAGATTGGGTTAATAGTTAAGTAGGATTACCCACTGTTTAGGACATTACGTGGGGTAATTCGTTATCCCTCGTTGTATGGTACACCTCGCTACCACCGCTGATTGGCATGATCGACGATAGTTGCTGTTATTTGAGTTAATTAACCTCTAATTACGCAATCAAGGTAGATAGCTATGACACGTTGTGCGATACTCACGCTTTTATTCATTACGCTGCTCGGCACCTTTCGAGTAGCTGGCCAGTCGTCGGTAGAATCCGGAAAAGAACTTTTTGAGCAGGGAATGTACAAAGAAGCCATTATTAGGTTCAACGAGACCATTGAGGAGGATTCGCTCGATTTGCAAGCCTACTACTTTCGGGGCAAGACCAAGATGATTTTTGAGGACCTGCACGGGGCCATGAAGGATTACAATACAGTGCTAGAGATCAATCCTGAGTACGCCGCCGCTTACTACGAACGAGGTAACGTGAAGTCAGGGTTGCAGGACTACTACGGGGCAATTAAGGACTACGGGGCGGCTATCTCGTATGATCCTAATTTGGTGGAGGCCTACTACCACCGGGGGCAGGCTCGTCGGGAGTTGGAAGCTTACGAAGATGCAATTAACGACTTCACGAAAATTATTGAGTTCAACCCCAAAGGGAAGGACGCTTTTTACCTGCGCGGAGTCATTAAGATAGAACGCGGGTTATTGCAAGAGGGGTGCTTGGACCTGAGCAAAGCGGGCGAACTTGGCGATTTAAAAGCCTACGAAGTTATCCGTGAGGTCTGCAACCGCAAAACTGTAATGAAGTAGGTGCCTAGCAAAACGCGGCTCCTAACAACTTCATAGTCTAATTTTTTCATCACCGGAGCAGTGTTTCTTCACCAGTTTATCAGCTTCACCGTAATTCAGGCGTTGGGCCTTCACCCACCACGTGCAGGCTTCATCCGCCTGACCCATCCTACTCAGAATTTTACCCTTCAGCAGGTAGGCTCCTCCCGCCGAGGAGCCGGTTTCTAAGAACTTGTCTACCTCAGCTAGCGCCTCCGGGTACTGCTTTAGTTTATAGTAGCAGTAAGCCTTGCCGTAAAATCCCTGCCGAAAGTTTTGGTTAACGGCGAGCAGTCGATCAAACTGCTGCAAGCCCCGGTCGTACTCATCCAGCCGAAACGCATAAATCTCACCGATAGCGTAGTGTAGGCTATCGTACTCCGGCCACTGCTCCAGAGCCTGCTCGAACGCCGCAATAGCCGGGTGATAATCGGTACTTCGTGCCAGGCACTGGCCCTTCAGGTAAAGTAGTTGCACCCGCTCGCCGCGAGAGGTAGCGCGCTCTAGCCCCTTGTCGGCGTACTCGATGGCGTAGTTGTACTGCCCGTACTCATTCATCAGGATATTTCCTGCCAGCAGACAAGCTTCAACGTCTTTAGTACCAAAATCGATGACCGACCGGTCCAGACTGTTCAGCGCAGCGTAGTACTGGCCGTTCTGAAAGTAGGCCAGTCCTTTGTCGTAGTGGTACTCAGAAGAGTAGCGGGTGAGGGATAGGGGCACGAACAGCACCGCCGAAGCAATCAGCAGCAGCAGCGCCGCCATGGCCCACTGGGTTTGTCGAGAGTAAACCACCGGATGATAATAGCGCGGATAGTAGTACTTGCGGCGCTGAGCGTGGCGGCGAATGTCCCAGGTGTTGCTCTGGTGGGCGGCGGTTTGGCCGTTGAGGTGCAGCAGCAGCGACAGGTCGTAGGTAGCCTTCTTATCGTCATTCGATAGCACCTCGTAGGCCTCACCTACCAGCTTGAACATGTCTTCCTTGGCCCGGTCTCCTCCGTTTACGTCGGGGTGATACGCTTTGGCCAGGCTACGGTACGCCAACTTGATGTCTGACGCGGTAGCGCTGTAGTCGAGAGACAGGATATGGTAGTAGTTCTTCATCGCTAACACTGTTTAAAACCAAAAAGCTACCGCAGCTTATATTTGCGCCCCGGAAGCGCCCGGACAACCTGCTTGAACTCCAGACGAAGAAGTACCGCCGCCAGCTCATTCACCACAACGCCCAACCGTCGGCTGAGGTCGTCTGTCACCATCCCGGCAGGTTGTTCGGCCAACAGGCCCACCACGGCTTTCTCTTCGTCGTTTAGGTCTATCAGCGCCTCCTCGTTCGTATGGTACTGGGGTACCCGAATGGCCTGGCCATTTGGTAAGTCCCAGTTTAGAATCTTGATAATATCTTCGCCCTCGGTGAGCAGCCGCGCCTGGTGTTCTTTGATTAAACGATGGCATCCCCGGGCGTATTTTTGGTGCAGGCTGCCCGGCACGGCAAACACCTCCCGGTCGTAGTCGTTGGCCAGGCGCGCGGTAATCAGGGCGCCCCCCTTCTCGGCGGCTTCTACCACCACCACGGCGTCGCATAAACCCGCGATGATTCGGTTACGGGCCGGAAAGCGCGGGCCGTCCGGCTTGGTACCCAGTATGCTTTCGGTGAGTAGCCCTCCTTGCTCGGTGATCTGCTGAGCGTCGCTGCGGTGTACCGCTGGGTAGATGATGTCTAATCCGCTGGCCATTACGCCCACCGTGGGCAGTCCGGCGCGCAGGGCCGCGCGGTGTGCCGTAATGTCGATTCCGTAGGCTAATCCACTCACAATGAGCACTTCGTGCGGGGCCAGCGACGCAATTAGGTCTTCGGTGATGCGCCGTCCGTAGTCGGTAGCCTGCCGGGTGCCCACTACTCCTACCACCTTGGCCTGGTCTAATGAGACGTTGCCCCGGTAGAAGAGGACCACCGGAGCATCGTAGATATGCCGCAGGCGTTGGGGGTACTCATCAGACGATAGGCTGATGATCTGAATTCCTTGCTGGGCACAGCGCGCTACCTCGCGGTGGGCCTCATCCAGCAGACGATGGCGCTGGCTGAGCTGGTGCCTGATCTTGGGACCAATACCCGGTAGTCGGCCCAGGTGATTGGCAGAATCGGAGAAGACAGCTTCGGCCGAGCCGCAGTGGTTGATGAGCTGCCGGGCGATTACCCCTCCTACCAGTGGAATCATGCTAAGGGCCACGTAGTACACGTCGCTGGTGGTGACTTCACGGTAGTTCTGGGTTCGCAACATAGTATCCTTTATTTGTCCAGCCCCTGACGCATCTCCACCAGAAAGGTGCGCACATCTTGCAGCGACTCAATAACTTCCATTTTATCCTTAGCTCCTTTAGCTCCGTTCTTGAGCATATTTTTGGCCCCCTGCAGGGTGAATCCCTGGTTCTTGACCAGATGGTGCACTACTTTCACCTTGTCGATGTCGTCCTTGGTGAACTGCCGCTTGCCGTTACGGTTCTTCTGGGGTTTGATGATTGAAAACTCGCCTTCCCAAAAGCGAATTTGCGAGGTAGCAATTCCTAGCTGGTCGGCCACTTCGCCAATCGAGAAGTACTTCTTCTCTATCTCTTTCTCTTGATATGCCATAGCGGTTCGGTTGGATAATTATATCACTAATTTAATTAAAATATTACATTAAATATAATAAAAGTTAAATAATTTAGTACAGAAAAGATCAATCCGGTACTTACTATAGGTAGTAGCAGTTGGTACCTAGGGCGTGTTGACATATAACCTAAACGGCGATTTTGGTACGCTTTCCACCTGTTCTGCGTTGCTCTCGGCGCCCGATGCCTCAGCATCGCGCTTCTCAAGCGCCTTAATCAGACGAAAACCGTCCTCAAAATCTCTCGCTAATCTATATGTCAACACGCCCTACGCATTTATAACAAAAGAGGCTACCCGCCATTTGGCGAATAGCCCTGCATTCGGCGGTTCTTACAGGTTCATGTCCTGTACGATAGCGTCTACTTTTTCGTCTAGCTTTTTCCACAGGATGATAAAGTCTTCAATACTATCCATCGGGGTATTTACGCTGAAGTAAAACTTGATCTTGGGCTCGGTACCCGACGGACGGGCCGATACCTTGGTGCCCTGTTCGGTGATAAACTGTAGCACGTTTGATTCGGGGAACTCGATGGGCCGCTGCTGGCCGGTGGCGGTGTCGGTTTCTACGCCCTCCAGGTAGTCGATCACCTGGGTTACCGGTTCGCCCACAATGGTCTTCGGAGGCGTTTCGCGAAGGTCGCGCATCATCTGTTTGATCTCTTCTACGCCGCTTTTCCCCTTTTTGGTAAAGGATACCAGCTTCTCTCGGTACAGCCCGAACTTGTCGTACATATCCAGCAAAAAGTCGATCATCTGCAGGTCTTGGTTCTTAACAAAGGCCGCCATCTCGGCGATCATGGCGCAGGCGGATACCGCATCCTTATCGCGCACGAAATCGCCCACCAGGTAGCCGTAGCTCTCTTCTCCGCCCCCGATAAAGGTCTGTTCGCCCTCCTTGTCTTTTATGAGGGCGGCGATGTACTTGAACCCGGTAAGGGTGTCGTAGCAGTCTACCTTAAAGTGCTCGGCGATCTTACGGAGCAGTTCGGTGGTCACGATCGTTTTAGCTACGAACTGCTTGCCGTCGAGTTTGCCCGCTTCCTGCCACTTCAGCAGCAGGTAGTACACCAGCATACTGCCGGTTTGGTTGCCGTTAAGGATCTCAAATTCACCCTGCAGGTTTTTCACCGCGATACCCACCCGGTCGGCGTCGGGGTCAGTACCCATCACCAGGTCGGCGTCAATCTCCTTGGCCTCCTTAAGGGCGATGCTCAGCGCGTCGCTTTCTTCGGGATTAGGATACACCACGGTAGGGAAGTTACCATCGGGTTCGGCCTGTGACGCTACGATGTGCACGTTGGTGAACCCCAGCTTCTCAAGCGCCTTGGGCACCAGCGTAATCGACGAGCCGTGGATGGGCGTGAATACGATTTTTAGATCGTGCTGCGCTTTGATGGCATCGGGCGACAGGCTAAGCCCCTTGAGGGCTTCCAGGTACTGCTCGTCGATGTCGGCCCCGATCTCCTGAATTTTGGACGCGTCTTTATTGAACTTAATGTCGTCGAGGCTCTCGATGGCTGCTACTTCGTCGATCACATTTTTATCGTGCGGGGGCACCAGTTGGGCGCCATCAGCCCAGTAGGCTTTGTAGCCGTTGTACTCTTTGGGGTTGTGCGAAGCCGTAAGCACCACTCCACTCTGGCAGCCCAGCGTGCGGATAGCGAACGAAAGCTCAGGGGTGGGGCGCAGGTCATCGAAAAAATACACCTGAATGCCGTTGGCCGAAAACACGGCGGCCGTTACCTCGGCAAAGTAGCGACTGTTGTTGCGGCTGTCGTGCGCTATTGCTACCTTAATTTCTTGATCGGGGTAGGTGCTCAGCAGGTAATTGCTTAGCCCCTGGGTGGCCATGCCGATGGTGTACTTGTTCACCCGGTTAGAGCCCACCCCCATGATGCCCCGCAGCCCGCCGGTGCCAAACTCAAGGTTTTTGTAGAAGGCTTCGGTGAGGTCGCCTTCTCGCTCGGGGTCGAGCAGTTGCTTGATCTCGGCCTTACTCTCATCGTCAACCACGCGGCTGTTTAGCCACTGGTTCGCTCGTTCTTTGCTGGTGGTGTCCATAGTAGATTAGGTTATTATAAAGGATGCGAGGTTGGTAAAAGTACGGGATAATTTACAAAATACAACGTAGTTTAAAGTTGCAACTCCGGCGAATTGTTAAGAATTTAGGGCCCGAATAAACCCGTAGTTTTATGAATGTTGATGCTCTAAATAAGGACCTATCGCAACTGGTAGAAAAGAAAATAGCCCTCAGCCACCTTACCTACAACGACGATCAGTACGATCTGATTGAGGAAGAGCTCCACGACTTGGAGGATGATCTGGTAGAAAAGTACGGCGACCATCTGGAAGATATGCTGGCCGACGTGCACGACGAACTCTGCCCGGACAACGACGTGCTGCTACCGATTGCCTACATTGCCAATGGCTACGAGAAGCTGGAGCAAAATGGGGCTACCACCTACCGCGCCACCAGCGGCGGCGTGATTGTGGACGTAGACGAGTACCCCAAGCAGCTTACCCGGCTGGTGCTGGTGCCGGCCCCCGCCCGATTGGTGTTGCAGGTTGGCCAGAAAAACGAGGAGGTGGTTTGGAAGGCTGAGCAAGGGTAGCCCAGCCGCTATTTTTATTGTTGCACCCTAAATTTTTGCCCGTGACCGCCCTTTATCCACTTACATTTACCCCTATTTTTAAGGAAAAGCTCTGGGGGGGGCAGAAGATCAAGACCGTACTGGGCAAAGACGTTGGTGCGCTCCCCAACTGCGGCGAAACCTGGGAGATTTCGGGCGTGCCCGAAAACGTTTCGGAAGTGGCGCGGGGGCCGCTTGTCGGGCAAAGCCTGCGGACGCTCATCCAAGAATACCAGGGGCAGCTGGTGGGCGAGCGGGTGTACCAGCAGCACGGAGACGAATTTCCGCTACTGGTAAAGTTTATCGACGCCCACCAGGATCTTTCTATCCAGGTGCACCCCGACGATGCACTGGCGCAGCAGCGCCACAACTCATCAGGAAAAACCGAGATGTGGTACATTCTGCAGGCCGACCCGGGGGCTTCCCTTATCGCGGGTTTCAACCGGCCGATGAGCCGCGAGCAGTACCTGCAGGCCTTCAACAACGGCGACCTACTGGATATCCTAAACCGCGAGCCGGTAGAAGACGACGATGTGTTTTTCTTGCCCGCCGGGCGGGTGCACACCATCGGCAAAGGACTGCTGCTGGCCGAAATCCAGCAAACCTCCGACGTTACCTACCGCATCTATGACTTCGACCGCCGCGATGCCGACGGCAACCAGCGCGAGCTGCACGTAGAACAAGCCCTGGACGCTATCGACTACCAGCACTACGACCACTACAAAACGTCTTACGAACCACGCCCTAACGAACCGGTGAAGCTCGTAGCCTGCCCCTACTTCGAAACCTACCGACTCGACTGCCAGCGGGATACGGAGCGCGACTATGCCGACCGCGATTCGTTCACTATCTACGTGTGCACCGCCGGGCAGGCCGAACTGCAGTGCGGCGAGCAGCGTTACCCCCTGAAGAAGGGAGACACGTACCTAGTTCCCGCCAGCGTGCCGAAGTTGACAATTGCTACCAGCGGCGTTAATTTGTTGGAATCGTACGTTCCTGTAGGAACATGATTAATTGTAGGAGCATGATTAATCATGCTCCTACGTCCGCAAATTTACCTGCAACCACATGTACGCCCAGCCCGATCGCACCGTTCATTATCGCCACCTTGGGGTAATTGATTACCAGCGCGCGTGGGATTACCAGGAAAGGCTTTTCGCCGAGACGGTGCAGCAGAAGGTTGACAATCGAAAGTACAACCGACAGCAGCCTACCACCAATCATCTGCTGTTCTGTCAGCATCCGCCGGTGTATACGCTGGGCAAAAGCGGCCGCCCTGAGCATCTGCTGCTCAACGAGCATGAACTACGCGCCCTTGGTGCCCAGTTCTATCGCATCAACCGCGGCGGCGACATCACGTACCACGGGCCAGGGCAGTTGGTGGGGTACCCCATCCTTGACCTAGACCACTTTTTCACCGATATTCACCGGTACCTTCGGCTGCTGGAGGAAGCGGTGATCCGCACCCTAGCCGACTACGGCCTGGCGGCGGGGCGCATTGTGGGCCTCACCGGGGTGTGGCTCGACCACGAACGGCAAGTGCACCCCCGAAAGATTTGCGCGCTGGGGGTGAAGGCCAGCCGGTGGGTCACCATGCACGGCTTCGCCCTAAACGTAAACCCTGATTTGCGCTACTTCAACCACATTGTGCCGTGCGGAATTGCCGACAAAGCGGTGACTTCGATGCAACAGGAGCTGGGGCAAGCGCAGGCAATGGACGAAGTGGAAGCGCGTGTGCGCTGGCACCTGGCGGCGCTTTTCGAGATGAACATAGTGATGGATGAAGCACCGCCACTAACCAAAGTCTATGAAAAAGGACATTAAATTTCCGAAGGTAGAAGGAGTATCGCTGGCGATCGGGCGGCAGCCGCTGGAGGCAGATGGCGCTTACGAGTACCGAGTGTACATTATCAACGAGAACGACTTCCCATTATCTAACGTGATCATCAACTCCACGGGCTACAGCGATACGAAGAAAACGTCTACCCTGCGGCACTTTCTAGAAACCCTGGCGCCCCACAGCGTGGCCCCGGTAGAGTTGATTGAAACCGACTTATTCGCGCTGGTTAATCAGTTCTGGGTGAGCTACTACCGGGGCGACAAGGTGTTCGACAAAAAGTTCGTGTTTTTGCCCGAAAGCATCACCGACCAGAACTTCCGGTACGTAGAAGCCCTAGACCAGGAGGCCGTGTTACACGCCTGAGGCATCGTCCGAGATTAGGCTGAGCAGTTCCTGCACTTCGTAGGCCTTTTCGTACTCATCCAGCTTCTCGAACGAATTGATCAGGTTGCGCAGCACCCGTCGCACAATGTCTACGTGGCTACAGGGTTGGTAGAATATATCGTCGGGCGCTAGTTTAAGCTGCTTCAGGTAATTATCGATATCCTGCTCGCTAAAGATCAAACCCCGATTAAACGCATTGATGTAGAATTGCAACTGCTCGGTTTTGTAAGTGAGAATGAACAGTTGCGGTAGGTTAACCCCGTATACCGGCAGTTTTAGGCGTTCGGCCACCAGCATGTACACCACGCAGAGCGAAATAGGATTGCCCTTGTGCGTTTCTAGCACCCGGTTGATCATAGAATTGGCCGGGGCATGGAAGTTTTTGGTGTTAGCGCTAAACTTAAGCTTACTAAAGATAACGCTGTTCAGTATTTTTATCTGGTCGAAGGGATGCGCGTCGGCCTTGTGCTCTAGCCACGCTTCGTAATAAATTTGCTCTAACTGCTCGCGGATGGTCGCCAGGTTAATATCCGGATACTGATAGGTAGCTACCAACCACATGCCTTCCAGTAGGTCAGGATTTTCCTGCTGGTACCAGGCCCGCAGGCGGTTTCTCAGGGCATCGGTTTGTAGGGTATGAATAAGCTCCTCAATGCGGCGCTGCACTCCGGGGTTAAAGCTATTCTCCCACTCGTGTTCCAGATAGGGAATAATGGTGTTCCCGTACGAGATAATCTTCTCCTCTACGTGGGTAAGCACCTCGGTATCTTCATCGTCGAGCAAGGCCACCAGGGCCTTCAGTTCTCTTTCGTTCATAAATCGCGGTAGGTTGGGGCGGTCGGATCCTAGTGCCTGCGACCCTAGTTCTCGGGATCGTTCTCGATAATCACCTCGTCGGCATCGTCGCTAATAATGTCTTTCTCTTTGTCTCTTCGGCCAAACACCGAGAAGCGCACGTAGCGCCCCGGCCGGTCGCGCAGGTCTACCAGCAACTTGTCTAGGTTTTGAGCCGAACGGTTCAGGTTGGTATAGAGTTCATCGTCGTTAACGAACTTGCCCATCGTGCCTTCCCCTTCATTGATTTTAGCGGTTACTTCATCGAGGTTCTGCGCGATGCGGTCTAGCTTGGCGAGCGTCTGGCCAAGTTGCAGGTTATTCACGCTGTCTACGGTTTGGTTGAGCTTTGCCAGCAACGGGGGCAGCCCCTGCTCTTGGTCGCTTAGCGAGTTGGTGAGCAGCGTTAGGTTGGCGATAGTGGTGTTAAGCCGCTGCTCATTGTAGCGCAGCATGGCGCTGGCCCGCTGGGTGGCAACGGCGATCTCATCGACAGTGCGCGCCACGGTGGCGGTATCGCCCAACAGCATGCCGATGATGTTGGCCATCGTATCTTTGCCATTAACCCCAATGAGCTGATTGAGGCGGGCCAAGGTCGAGTCGAACTTTTCGGCGATGGGCAGTGCTTTGGCCTGCACCAGTTCACCGATGGTTTGCTCTTTAACGCCCCGAATGGTATCGTTGTCAACGAGGGGTTGCGACACGTCGCCCGGGTCTAGCACGATGGTTTCGCCGCCCAGAATACTACTGGACGCCAGGACGGCGCGGGCGGATTTGCCCACCCGTACCGACTCATCTACCCGAATGGTGACCAGCAGGTGGTTGTCGCGGTCTTGCATCAGCTGAATGCGCTCTACCCGCCCTACTTTCAACCCGCTGATGATTACGGGATTGGAAGTAGTGAGCCCGTCGATGTTATCGTAGACCACGTGAAACACGTTCGAGGTAGAAAGTAGCTCGGTTCCTCGTAGGAAGCGCACCCCGAAAAATAAAATGACTAACGCTGCAATGGCCAGCAGCGCTACTTTAAGTTCTTTAGTTAGTCTCACTCAAAAACAAGTTAGTACCCAATGAGAAGTTGTTAGACAATTGCCTTTACTTATACTACCTTCTCTGCTAATTGGTTGACCATTCGTGGTTAATTCAGGAAAATAAAACCAAACAGCTAGTTAATATTTTCCTCAATTTCGTTCTTATAGTCGCGGATGGCTCGGAAGATGGCGGAAGCAATGTAGGTCTGGCCCAGTTTATCGTTCAGGAAGCGCTCTTCCTTTTCGTTGGTTAAGAAGCCGGTTTCTACCAGCACGCTGGGCATGGAGGTGCGCCATAGCACCAAAAATCCCTGTTGCTTCACTCCCAGGCTGCGCCGCCCCACCCGCGTTTTAAACTGCGTCTGGATTTTCTCGGCAAGGTACAGGCTGTTGGCCAGGTACGCATTTTGGTACAGCGAGAACATAATGTGCGACTCCGCAGAGTTAGGGTCATAGCCGGCGTAGTTTTCTTTATAATCCTCTTCCATCAAAATCACCGAGTTTTCGCGTTTGGCCACTCCCAGGTTGCTTTCGATCTTGTGCGTACCCATTACGTAGGTTTCGGTGCCGCTCACGCGCTGGTTAGACAAAGCGTTAGCGTGGATTGAGATGAAAAGGTCGGCTCCGTTCTTGTTGGCAATATCCGCCCGCTCGTCTAGCGGAATAAACGTATCATCCGAGCGAGTGTAGATCACCTCAACGTCAGGAAGGTATTCCTTTAGGATGTCACCGAGTTCTAAGGCAATGCTTAGGGCAACGTCTTTTTCGCGCGATATTTTGCCGTGGGTACCCGGATCGTGCCCGCCGTGCCCGGCGTCGATCACCACGCGCTTCACCTGATACTGCTTAACTCCCGTAGGATTAAAAGTAGCCCCCAGCAAAAAAAAGGAAAAACCCAGAGCCGCGATAATATTCTTCATACTGCTTCGGTTGTTACAGTAACAAACGATAACTTCGCCCAAAATTGACATTTTTTCCGCAAAACAGAAAAAAGCCTTGCACTATTTACCATACGCGCGTACTCTTTTTATAGTATGTGTGCTTGCGTTGAATGGGCGGGCCCTGGCGCAAGATATTGAGGGCACCCTGCCATCAGCCGACTCGCTAGGTATCCTAAACGAGAACGACACCATTCCGCCCGAGATCGCCCTGGATTCATTATCGGGCGATTCGCTGACGGTAGCCGCCGACACCCTGCGCCCCGAGCCCCAGGGTGATATCCAAACCACCATCGAGTATACCGCCGACGACTCCACCCTGATGGACGCCCGCGGCAAGCGGGTGCTCCTCTACGGCAACGCCCAGGTCGACTACGGCGAGATATCACTCAAGGCCGACTTTATTGAGCTCGACTGGACCAGCAACATGCTTACCGCCCGCGGGCGCGAAGACTCTACCGGCACCATGATTGGGCAGCCGGTGTTCAAGGAGGGGTCGGAAGAGTACCAAACCCAGGAGATTCGCTATAACTTTAAAACGCGCAAGGCCTTTATCACCGGGGTGCTCACCAAGCCTGAGGCCACCGAAGGTTTTGTGTACGGCGAGGTAGTGAAGAAAAACGAAAAGAACGAGGTGTTTATCAACCGCGGCTGGTATACGCCCTGCGACTGCGAACCGGGCGAGGTGCCCGACCTGTACATCCGGTCGCGACAAATGAAGGTAGTGCCCAACAACCTGGTGGCTACCGGCCCCTTCAACCTGGTGATTGCCGATGTGCCCACGCCGCTTGGGTTGCCCTTCGGCATCTTCCCGATGCCCAGCAAGCAGAACTCGGGCATCATTCCGCCCCAGTACGGGGAGGAGCGCCGCCGGGGCTTCTTTTTGCAAAACTTCGGCTACTACTTCGACCTAAACGACCGCATCAACCTGACCCTGCTGGCCAGTGTGTTCTCGAAGGGCACCTGGGGGTTTCAGGTAGCCTCGGACTACTACAAGCGCTACGCGTACCGGGGCGGACTTAACTTTCAGTTTACCCGCCAGGTGCTGGACCCGGATAGCGAGAACGTGAGTAAGCCCCGTGATTTTAAGCTGAACTTCCGGCACACTCCCCAGACGAAGGGTGCCAGTCGGTTTAGTGCCAACGTGAACGCGGCTACAAGTACGTTTATCCAGAACAACCCCTCACCCAACGTGATGCAAAACCTGCAAACCACGTTTAGCTCGAACGTTTCTTACTCCACTTCGCTACGCAACACTCCTTTCAACCTAACCGCAAGCGCCCGCCACAGCCAGAACCTGTTGAGTGGCCTGACCACCGTTCTGCTGCCGGATGTATCTATCAACATGAACCGAATCTATCCATTTAAAAACCTGGTGCAGTCGCGCAATAGTTGGATTGCTAAGATTAACGTGGGGTACCAGGGGCGGGGCAGCAATGAGTTTACCAACGATCGTATTGGAAGCTCTATAATCCAGTTTGATAAGTTAGCCGACCCCAATCCGTTAGCCGACAGTATATTGGCAATCAATGCTAGCAACTTTGACGATATCTTGAGCAGAACCAGAACCGGTGTGCAGCACTCTATTCCGATTTCTACCTCGTTCAATGTGCTGAAGTTTATCACCGCGTCGCCCTCGTTTCAGTACCGCGAGGTGTGGTCGTTTCGGCGGTTTACCTACGACTATGATCCGAAAAATGAGTTAGTGGATATTGATACGATTGCCGGGTTTAATAGGGCCTCGTCGTGGAACACCAGCATGGGCTTTAGCACCCGGGTGTACGGCACCTACTACTTTGGAGAAGGCAAGGGCAAGGTGCAGGCCATGCGCCACACCATTGTTCCTTCGTTGAGCTTTAGCTACAGCCCCAACTTCGCCGAGCGCTACACCGACACGGTGCGGGTGGCCAACGCGCGGGTAGTCGGAGCCAACGGTTTTGATAATAATGTGAAACGGGTGCCTATCTACGACGGTTCGGTATTCGCCGCACCCACTACGGCCCAGTCCGGCTCGGTTAGCTTCTCGCTGAATAACAACCTGGAGCTTAAGGTACGCAACGATAAAGACACTACCGAGAACGCCGAAGCGACCAAGAAGATACCTATCTTCGAGAACCTGTCACTGAGTACCGGTTACAATATTATTGCTGACTCGTTTAAGCTATCTAATATTAGTGTTGCCGCTCGTACTCGGCTTTTTAATAATAAAATTAGTATCAACGCTTCGGCCACGGTAGACCCCTACCGGTACGTCCGCGATCCAAGCAATCCGGAAAGAAGGGAAGCTAACGGGGCAATATTCGACAATTACATTCGCTACGACCAGTACGCCTGGAACCGCCGCCCCGTCGTGGTAGATATTGACGGCACTCCTACCGAACTAGATTCTGAAACTAGCCGGTTCGGTACCCTTACCAATGCTAATATTGCGCTAAGCACCAATCTAAACCCGGAAGCTAATAAGAAAAAAGAAGAGCGGGCCGAGCAAACGGGTATCGCGCAAGAGGACGTGGACTATATCAACGCCAACCGCCAAGATTACGTGGACTTTGATATTCCCTGGAGCCTAAATGTGCGCTACAGTTTTACCTACCGGGTTAATCCTTCTCGGATATTAAGAACGGCAGGGCGCATCCGGCAAGAAGAGCGCTTCCAGTCCCAGCGTCGCAGAAACCGAACTAGTCCGTTTACGCAGGCCCTTTCTTTCAACGGTGACCTGAACCTTACCCCCAAGTGGAAGATTGGGTTTACATCGGGTTATGATTTTGTGGATGAAGCGATCACCATGACCAGCATTGACGTGTTTCGCGACCTGGACTGCTTTGACTTTCGCTTCACCTCGATTCCGTTTGGGGCGTTCACCTCGTTCTACGTGCAGATCAACGTAAAGTCTTCGATTTTACGCGACCTGAAGCTGCAGCGCCGCCGGGTATGGCAGGATTCTTTTTGAGGATTAACCTACTTTGCGCTTAATTTCCTCCACTTCGTCTTCCGAAGCGATGATGCGCTGAAATCAGTTGTTCGAGAGCACCTCAATGAGCCGCTCGAAGCGATTGCTAAGGCCGTCTAATCGCTCGTTGGTCTGTACGATTGACCCCGCCATTTCAACCTGTGTATCCATCATTTTCTCCTGCATATCCATCATCCTCTCCTGTGCATCAAGCATCTTAGCTTGTACGTCCACAATTTTAGACTGGCCTTCAGTGCGCCCAGTAGTGCCTCCTGCCGGTCCTGCTTGCGCAGCATGTCGGCCAATAGTTCTTCAACGGATCGTTCGTTCTTCGTGATTTTCGCCGTTTGGTGTTCAATATAACGAAAAACGCCAGATTCGGGTACGCCCGCCAACCGCTTGTCACACGGCGGTAGACGATGCAGTCTCTGCATCTTCGGTCTGCAACTGCTTGTCGTACAGCTCTTTGTACACCCCACCCTGGGCCAGCAGCGATTCGTTGGTGCCCTGCTCTACAATCACGCCATCGTCGAGCACCAGAATCTTATCGGCCAGCTTGGCCGACGACACGCGGTGCGAGATAATCACCGTGGTACGGGCCTGCATGATCTCCTTGAGGCTGTTCAGGATGGTGTTCTCGGTTTTGGTGTCTACCGCCGACAGCGAATCGTCCAGAATCAGAATCCGGGGGTCGCGGGCGATGGCGCGGGCGATGGATACCCGCTGCTTCTGCCCCCCCGACAGCGTAACGCCCCGCTCGCCCACCCGGGTGGCAAACCCATCGGGAAAATCCTGAATGGTGGCCGTCAGGTCGGCAATGTTAGCGGCCTGCTCTACCTGCTCTCGGTCAGGTTCCTCAGCAAAACCGAAAGCCACATTGTTAAAGATGGTATCCGAAAACAAAAACACGTCCTGCGGCACGTACCCAATCTGACTACGCAGGCTGGCTAAATCGTACTGCTGAATGTTGATGCCGTCGATCAGCACCTCGCCCTCGGTTACGTCGTACATGCGGGGAATCACGTTGGCGATGGTGCTCTTGCCCGAACCAGTGGTACCCACAATGGCGATCGACTGCCCGGCCTCCACACTGAACGAAACGTTGCGCAGGGCCTCAATGCCCGAGTCGGGATACACGAACGAGACATTGTTGAGCGTTATGTCACCCCGAATGTCTCGCTCCAGGTTGGCTTCCGACACGATATCGGTTTCGGTGGTCAGAAACTCGTTGATGCGCTTTTGCGAGGCGGCCGCCCGCTGCACAATGCTGGTGATCCACCCCAGCGAAGCCACCGGCCAGGTGAGCATATTTACGTAGATGATAAACTCCGCAATCACTCCCGCCGAGATGGCACCGCTGATCACCTCACCCCCGCCAATAAATACGGTGATCACCGAGCTAAGCCCCACCAGGGCCATAATGAGCGGAATAAACAAGGCATTCACCCGTGCCAGGCTGATTGATTTATCCTTGTAATCGTCGCTTTCAATTTTGAACGTGCGGGCCGAATCAGACTCCCGCACGAAGGCTTTGAGCACCCGGATGCCTGAAAATGCCTCCTGCACAAAGGTAGAAAGGGCCGACAGGCTGCGCTGAATCTCTTCGGACTTACGGTTGATGATGTTATTAACGTAGTAAATGCTGAACGACAGCAGCGGCAACGGAATGAGGGTGTAGAGCGTGAGGCGGGCGTTCACCGACAGCATGTACGGAATCAGGATCAGGAACAGGGTGAGCAGGTTGAGTCCGTACATGATGGCGGGCCCCAGGTACATCCGCACTTTCGAGACATCCTCGGAGATGCGCGCCATCAGATCGCCGGTATTCTGACGGCGGTAGAAGCTCATCGGCAACAACTGGTAGTGGGCGTACACCTCGTTCTTCAGGTCGTACTCGATGAGCCGCGACACCACAATGATGGTTTGCCGGGTCAGAAAGGTAAAGAAACCACGCAGCAGGGCCAGCACCAGAATAGCCACCCCGTAGATCAAAATGCTACCGCCGAAGACTGTGTAAATGGTTTCTTGCAGCGTGAACCCCTCGAAAACCCGGTACAGCGCAATGTTCTCCTCTACCAGATTGATGGCGCGGCGCACAATTTGGGCGGGGATAATGGCCAGTACGTTAGAAACGATGATGAACAGCAGCCCCAGCAGCAGGCGATACTTATACTTGAAGAGGTATTTGTTGAGATAGCTGAGTTCTTTCACGTTTTGTTAAAACGTCTGGTTTTACAAATGGTTCGCCACAACTTCCGGCGAAAAAAATTACCTTTACGTTTCAAAATCTTTTTGGGGCTTGCGTTGTTTAAAGCGTCGCACCCGCACGTTCTTGTACTTATGCTAAACCGCCGACTTCTTAGGATCAGGGCCATGCAGCACCTGTACGCTTACCAGCGTTGCCGACAGGCAAACTACGAATTGGCCTTCGATTTTATCCGGGAGTCTTTTGCCCCCGACCTGAACAGCATGGAGGTGCAGGACCGCGAGGCGCTGGCCCAGCAGCGGACGCTGGCCGATGCGCTGCTTACCGCCCGCCTTGCGGGAAATGCCCCGGCCGACGCCCCCCCGCCCCGGGTTGAGCAGGTGGCCGACCAAGCGTTGCGCAACTACCGGGAGCAGTGCCGAAAAGACCAGCGGTTTCTGCGCCAGCAGATGGTAGCCCGCACCGAAAAGATCGGAGATTACTACCGGCGTTTCCTGGTGCTGCCCGAAACCCTGTTGCAGGAGGCGGGGCGAGATGCTCAGAAGAAAACGGCTGCCTCCGAAGCGTCAGGGGGCACCGCGTCGCTTACCAACCTAGTTAGTAACCGCCTGCTGGCAGCCCTTCGTAACAGCGACGCGCTGCAGGAGGAGGTTCGCCAGCAGAAGCTTTCGTGGGAGGCCCACCGGACTGAGGTGCGGCAACTGCTTAAGGCAATGCGGGCCGACGCTGACTACCAGACCTACCAGGCACTTGCCCAACCCAGTTTGGAAGAAGACGTAGCCATCGTTCGGCACATCGTGAACAGCCTGGCCCTGAACCACGAGTCCGTTGTTAACATCTTTGAAGAAGACGGCGTTAACTGGGTAGAAGATAAAAAAATTATCAAGAGCCTGACGAATCGGACGTTTAAATCGTTGCATAAGGGAGAGGGAGAGATCGAGATTGCTTCGCTTACGCCCAATTGGGACGATGATCGGGCCTTCTTTGAGGAGCTTTACGAGCAAACGCTGCGCTACGATGAAGAATACGAACAGTTGATCAGCGAAAAATCGAAGAACTGGGCAGCCGACCGCATCGCCAGCGTGGATAACGTGATCATGAAGATGGCCGTTACCGAGATGGTGCACTTTAGTAGTATTCCGGTAAAGGTAACCATCAACGAGTACGTAGACATATCAAAGTTGTATAGCACCCAAAAGAGTCGCCAGTTTATCAATGGTATTCTGGATGTGTTATCGCAAGAGTTGCAGCAAAAGGGGCTTATCCGCAAGAGCGGACGGGGCCTACTGGATAATTAAACGGTGGATGTATGATAATTTTCTCTTTTCGTTAGCAAGGACTCGTTCCCCTTTGTAAATTTACCCGAACCTTAGCTTTTTGCTACATGAACAAACTAGGCGGTATTTTGCTCTTTTTTACCGGAACGCTCGCGGGCGTAACGGTAGGTTTTCTCTACGCGCCCGATTCGGGCATCAACACCCGCGACCGAGTTACCTTTCGCCTCGAGAAGTACCGGTTTAAATTAGAAGGTCTCATTAATGATCTGGTACGCACCAAGAACGCGCTGCCCGAAAGCGTAGCGAAGTCCGATGGTGAAAAAGTAATCAACGACGCCAAAGAGAAGGCCAAGCAACTGCTAGATGACGTTGAGAACTTATTAGAACAGATAAAGAAGTAACTTACCGGTGGCACGGATCACCTAAACCCAGCACAATGATGAACACTAAATTACTTTCTGTCGGACTGATGGCCGCGGCTAGCCTGTGGCTAAGCGGCTGTAGCGACAACGCCGCCTTAGAAGAGCGCGTGGCTGATCTGGAAGATCGAATTGCCCAGCTAGAGAACGGTGCTACCGTTAAAACCCAAGCCGTAGCGCTAAACGAGTCGGCCGCTACGACTGAGTTAACATCTACGGGGGCCGCATCCACGGGGGCCGCATCCACGGGGGCCGCATCCACAGGATCTGCTACTACGGTAGCATTCGCCGAAACCACCCACGAATTTGGCACTATTGCCGAAGGCGACGTGGTAGAGCATACCTTTACCTTTACCAACACGGGAGACACTCCGCTCATCATTCAGGATGCCAAGACCACCTGCGGATGCACCGTGCCCAAGAAGCCCGAAGCGCCCGTACCCCCCGGCGAAACCGGCGAAATTCAGGTGCGCTTTAACAGCCAGGGCAAGGCCGGAGTGCAGAACAAGGCCGTGACGATCACCGCCAACACCGAACCTGCCACCACGCGCTTGTTCATCAAAGCCAACGTTACTGCCAAAAGCGAACCGATTGCCGGTCCGGTAAGGAAATAAGAAGAACCCTATGCTAGCTTTTATTTTATTACAGTCCGCCGCGGGCCAAAGCGGTATGATCGGCAACTTTATCCTGATCGGTGGCATTGCCCTTATCTTCTACTTCTTCATGATTCGCCCGCAGCAGCAGAAGCAGAAGGCGCAGCGCAACTTCATCGACACCATCAAGAAGGGCGACATGGTGGTGACCATCGGCGGAATGCACGGTAAGGTGGTCGCCCTCGAAGACAACAGCGTGGTGCTGGATGTAGACCGCGGAGCGAAAATCAAGTTCGACAAGTCGTCCATCTCTCAGGAAGCCAGCAAGCAGTACGTGATTAAGTCCTAGCCCATTGAGCAAGCGCAGGAAAAGAGACCTTCCCCTTTGGCGACGCCTCAATGAGCGGTTCTCGGCCAAAGAAGGTAACCTAACTATTGTGCTGCTCTGCGTAGCGGCCGCCACCACCTTCTGGTTCTTTAGCGCCCTCAACAAAACAGACTATACTACCCAGCTCAACTATCCCATTGTTTTCTCCTACCCCACCGACAGCACCTACCTGCTCAGTCAGTTGCCCGAAAATATCAGTCTGCAGGTAAGCGGCGGGGGGTGGAACCTGCTGCGCAAGACGTTGCTGCTCAACGTGCGCCCGGTGCAGATTACCCTAACCGAACCCACCAAAGTAAAGGCTATTCCGGGACAGTCACTTGCCGAAGAGGTGGAAGCGGTGCTGGGCGACGTTCGTCTCAACTACGTGGCCACTGATACCCTCCGCATTAACATCGACAGCGTGTTCGAGAAGCAGGTACGCATTATGGTGGATAGCAACAACGTTAGCCTGGAAGAAAAGCACTGGATCACTTCGGCCATCTCACTGCGCCCCCGTTTTGCTACGCTGCACGGCCCCGCCTCGATGGTACGCCAGGCCAGCGATACCCTGGTGGCCCAACTGCCGGATCGGGGAATTGACGAACGCTACGTGGCCACGGTTCCGCTGCGCTACGTTAACACGATGGTGCAGGTGATTCCGGCCGAAACGCAGGTGTCCTTCGATGTATCGCCCTTCGTTGCCTTTAAGAAGAGAGTCCCTCTGGTTACTAAAAACTTCCCCCGCGACTCGTCAGCGTATCTGGGATTGGATCAGGTGACGGTTAACTTCTGGGTAAGAGAGTCGCTAGCCAACGAAGGCCTGCTCGACAGCACCACCTTTACGGTAATTGCTGACCTAACGGCGGTTGACACTCAGGACAGTACACTGGCTCCCGTGGTACAGGCTCCCCCCGCGTATGCCCGCCGAATCATTGTCCGCCCCGCCAAGCTGAAGGTCCGGTATGGCTCCTGAGTCTCTCTCGGTGGGCATCACCGGTGGCATTGGCTCGGGGAAGACTTTCGTAAGCAAAATTTTTGAAGTTTTAGGAATCCCCGTATATTACGCAGACGCACGGGCCCGGTGGTTGCAGGAAAACGACCCGGACCTGAAGCGACAAATCCAACAGGTGTTTGGCTCCCCGGCTTACGATACAGCGGGGCGCCTAAATCGTACTTTTTTAGCGAACGAGGTTTTTTCTTCCGACGAGAAGCGAAAGATGATCAATAGCCTCGTGCATCCGCGGGTAGCCGAAGACTACCGGCGGTGGACGCACCAACGAAGGCATCTTGCTTACACCCTTAAGGAAGCTGCCTTACTCTTTGAAACCGACGCTCACCAACAACTTACGCTCATTATCAATGTAAATGCTCCCGAAGCCATCCGCATTGGCCGGGTACGACAGCGGGACCCCGGAAGGTCGCCGCAGCAAATTAAGGAGATCATCGCCCAGCAACTAAGTGACGCCGAACGCAGTCGACGCGCTGACTACTCGATTAATAACAGTGGGGCAGTGCTGGTACTACCGCAGGTGCTCACGATACATCATCATTTAGTTAACAAATAAGTCGCTCAACAAACTACCAATGAAGTTAAACCGGTACCGAAACGAAGTCTGGAAACAGATAGACTTCGCGACAGACCTCCCGCATGCCAAGTATGAAGTTTCTAACTTAGGGAGGGTAAAAAGCTATGCCGTTGATAAAGAAAACGGCAAAATTATGAAGGGTTCAAACGTGAATGGTTACCTGTCGGTGATGGTTCGCTTCAACAAAAAGGTGTCGCAAACCTACTATGTTCATCGGTTGGTGGCTCAAACCTTCTTGTCGCAACCCACCACCGACCAGAAGTTTGTGGTGCACCTCGACTACGACAAACAAAATAACCACCGCTTCAACCTAAAGTGGATGAGCGATGAAGAGTCGCGCTGCCACAATAACCAAAACCCCGCCATCTTGCGCAGCCGCAGCACCGGTTACAAGCTCACCGAGTCGGACGTGCGGGTGATCAAGCGCTTACTAAAGGGGAATAAAACCAGGCTAAGCATCATTGCCAAGCGCTTTAACATTACCCATACCCAGTTAAATCGCATTCGGTCGGGCGAAAACTGGGGGAAGGTATCGATTTAACGGATGGCCGAGGGGCTACTAAAGCAAATCTAGCGGAAGGGAGATCTGGTCGATGTAGAACTTAACGCGGCTGTGGTTGGTCTTTAGCAATTCTGTCTTTTCAATCTTGTCGAGCTTGTGGTTGTAGAACACCTCTACGTAGTAATTTTGCAGCAGGTACAGGTTAATCTTGTAGCCGTAGTAACGGATGGCCACCACGAAGGTACCCTCACGGTACAGCGTGTGGATCTGATCAGACAAGGAGAGTGAAACGAACTCGGCAGCGGGCATATGACAATGGATAAGCACCTGAGCTAACTTTAGACGGCCAAGACCAAGGTACAAAAAAGCCGCTTCTTTTGGTTAAGAAACGGCTAACTTATCATTGATGGGTGAAAGACGGGATTCGAACCCGCGACCTCTGGTACCACAAACCAGCGCTCTAACCAACTGAGCTACATCCACCGTATGAAATGGAAGACAAAATTAGGTATCCGCCCGCATTTCGCCAAGGAGTTGCTGTTTTTTTTATGAAGACGAATACCACGCCATAGATCTGCCCGATCCCATTGCCGCGATCAAAGTGCGGATGGACGATCTTGGTCTGCAACCGAAGGATCTCATCTCGCTCGTTGGCGACAAAGGAACTGTTTCTAAGGTGCTTCGACACAAACTACCCCTGTCGCTGCGTATGATTCGTCAGCTTTCCCGGGCGCTCGACCTACCGGCCGAAATACTGCTGCAAGAAACCCCGTCGGAAGCCTCTGCTCACCCCCTTACCAAGTTGGGTTGATGTCCTTACTGGGTGTAGACACCACAGGGCAATCGCGTTTAGCTTTTTAAAACGTTATTCCGGAATTTTTCAGAGTGAAACGGCGAAAAATATCCGGAATCTCCTGCTACGAAGGGGGAGATTCCGGATAATTTGCTTCGCTATACTGCGCAAATTTCCGGACCGCGTCCACGGTGGATGACGACCTCTAGATTTTAAACGCGATTGCCCTGGTAGACACCATTCAGGACTTGACTATTGCCAAATGCTTAGCGCCCGGAGTGAACCCGCACGGGGATGGAGTGAACCGGGGCTAATGTACTTCCTCTGCCCGCCGGGGTGGTGCCGGGCAGGGGTAAAAGTGATCGGCAGGGGCGGGTGACGCGCTACAAGCGTGCCCCAGAGGGTTGGTAAATTACCAACTATTGCTATCTTTGTTTCTGTGAACGTTATCAAACGAAAAACACTTAAGGCCTATTCTGAAAAATATGCTGATGCAAAAGATGCGTTAGACACGTGGTACCGCGTTTGTAAGAGAGCCAACTGGAACAACTTCAACGAAGTTAAAAGTACCTACCCTAGTGCTGATGTGGTGGGCGACGATCGAGTGGTATTCAACATTTTACACAACAAATACCGGCTAGTGGTCCGGTTCAGTTTTCAGTACAAAGTTATTCAGATCAAGTGGTTTGGTCCGCACGCTACTTACAACAGAATAGATGTGACAACGATATGAATCTTACTAAAATAATAGAAACCGAAGCAGAATACGAAGCGGCCCTGGAGCAGGTAGATGAGCTATTGGATGCTGCTCCCGATGTCGATAGTGCGGAAGGACAGAAACTTCGCTTGCTTTTGGTGCTTATCGAAAAGTATGAAGACGAACACCACGCCCTAGATTTGCCCGATCCCATTGCAGCGATCAAAGTACGGATGGATGATCTTGGTCTGCAACCGAAGGATCTCATTCCGCTTATTGGCGACAAAGGAACCGTCTCTAAAGTGCTTCGTTACAAACTTCCCCTGTCGCTGCGCATGATTCGCCAGCTTTCCCGGGCGCTTAACCTACCGGCCGACATACTGGTGCAAGAAACCCCGTCGGAAGCTCTTGCTCACCCCCTTACCAAGTTGGGTTGATGCGCTTACGGGGGGGTAGACACCATTCAGGACTTGACTATCGCCAAGTGCTAGCGCCCAGACTGAACCCGCATGGGGACGGAGTGAACCGAAGCTAATGTAACTCGCTGCCCGCCGAGGTGGTGCTGGGCAGAGGGGGGCAAACCATTCGCAGACTTGAGAAAGCTGCTTCTTTGTATCAAACAAACTGTCTCTTTTTTGGTGGTGATTCAGAAAGTATGATAGTTCAAACGAATCCAAAATTGATATAAAAGAAAGCGAGCTCAAAAGCGATAACATGATTTTCCATCTTCTTGGAAAAATTACACGACCGACGAAATGCTCT
>JBASAY010000114.1:0-42398 GCA_049650865.1 Tunicatimonas sp. | reverse complement strand
GTCCCGAGTACGACGTGCGCAACACAGATGTGGTGGTAGACTACCGGCTTGACGTGAGTGACAAGCTGAGCCTCCGTCCCGAACTGAGCTTTCAGCAAGCGGTGATCGATGACCGTGACTACGCGGTGGATGGGAATATTGGTTTTGTGAACAGCCGGGTGTCCAACTACACGGCGTCCGGTTCGCTCAAGGCTGATTACCATCCGACCGAAAACTGGCGCTGGGTCGCTGCCCTGCGGGTCGATAAGTTCAGGGTACCCGACCGGGCGTACGTATCGTACCAACTGGCCACTACTTACAAGATTGCCGAGCGGTACTTGCTCCGGATGGCCCAGTCACGCTCTACCAGCGGTGCATTTTTTAGCAGCTACTTTATCGATGTGCCGGTGGTACCGATTAGCCCGACGCAGGGGGTCGTATCCGTGGCCAACCCCACCCTCGACGTAGTGAGTAATAGCATGACCGAAGTGGGAGTTCGCGCCCAGGTAACCAATACCCTCCAGTTCGATGCGGCCCTTTTTCGCCAGCATATTGAAGACTTGAATTACCAGTACCCGGTGGCTTCTACCCCGCTGACCGAAACCTTCGAGGTGCAAACCCTGCAATCAATTAATTTGCCTACGGAGGCGACGCAGTGGGGGGTAACCTTATCGGCGAACTTTGTGCCCAGTGCCCAGGTGCAGGTGAAGCCTTTCGTGACCTGGCAAGCCACGCAGGTAACTGACCTACCCACCACGACTTCTGCTCAGTTTACCGACCTGGTAGACGATACGCACCACAGCACGCCTAGTTTCTACGGTGGAGCATTCGTCAACTACGCCCCCTACCGAAAACTGAACGTTAATGTCTCCGCCTACTTTTTCAGCCAGCATACCATCTACCACGTAGAAGATTTGCGACGTCCCTCGATGGAGGGGCAGATCGCGGGTAAGTTGCTGACCAACGCCAAAGTATCTTACGAGGTAGCCAAGAAGTTAGACTTCTACGTAAACGGACGGAACCTGCTGGGCAACGACAGCCGCGAGTACTACGGCACCGACCGCATCGGCCGTATGTTGCTGGGCGGGGTAAGTTATAATTTTTAACGGCATAGTATATCATTCCTAAATTGCTCTACATCACTGCTACACAGAATTATAAAGAAGTATGGATATAGATTAAGAGATGAAGCTTTGAACAGACATTTTCAAATGACTAGTTTTTAGCTAATCCACTAAAGATTCTGTAACATTAATTAGTCTCAAAAAAGGAATAAATAAATATTAATGGGAAGTGTATCAGTGGTTTATGGAATGATTAAATTGAATGATAGTAAATCATATCAAATGATTGTCAAGGATCTGAAAACTGATAAAAACTATCCTTGGATCAGGGCAGAAATGTTCAATCTTAATTCAATTGAACACCCATATTTTTATGAAAGTCCAATAGCTACCTTCGGGACTACTTACAAAAACTTGAGTGGTGGAACGGAATGGTCGGAATTTATTCTAAAGTATGAGTATTTATTAGATAAACTAGATTTTGAGTACACTAGAGTGAGACTAGAAACAGAGTTCTTAGGAGATTTTGAGTTTTTTTGGGGTAAAAAGACTGGTAGGCAAACAGAACTCTACGCAAAGAAAGACTTGATCGAAAGAGAAAAGTGGTTCTTTGGATATGGATTTAGACAAATGTTTGGTGGTTTGATTACTGAAGGTGAGCCCGCAATACCATTTGATTTTAGATATCCTATTGAATTTGATAAAGACATCAAATATAAATTTAATAAAATGATTTCCGATCTTAACCAAATTCAACTAAAAACTAAAAAATATTTTAAGGATTATGCAAGTCATAAAGTGCTGGGGGATGATAAATCTCATTTAATACTTACTTACTTAAGACTCAACAAAGTCATTGAATACGGTTGGGAACTAGAGAACGGATTCTTCATAACTCGACTGAAAGAAATCAAACCTATACATACGCCCTACAATGTTGTATAGCAAACCATATATGCTTTTCAAGATGGCCTAGCTTGTTATATCAGTCGTCTGGCGCCCTTCGGACATCACTTTAACTAATCAAGCAGCTATTGCACCGACGTTAGTCCCCGCTGCGCGGCAGCATCTAGCATAAATTGGTAACCACCTTCTTTGGTATTCTCGATTTTACCGTCCAGTATCGCTTCGCGGATTTCGCTTTTGATCTCACCTACCACCCGCGAGGGCTTTAATCCAAACGTCTGCATAATATCTTCACCGGTAATAGCGGGCTGGAAATTGCGCAACTGGTCTTTTTCCTCCACCTCCGCCATCTTACGCTCCACCGCGTCGAAGTTGCGCAGGTAGCGCTCCACCCGGCGGTGGTTTTTCGAGGTGATATCGGCCCGGCACAGCATCATCAACGCATCGGTAGCGTCGCCCGCTTCGTAGAGTAAGCGCCGCACGGCTGAGTCGGTCACCACGTCCTTTACCAGGGCGATGGGCCGCAAGTGCAGGCGCACCAGGGTTTGCACGAACCGCATCGGCTGGTCCATCGGCAGCTTCAGTTTGCGAAATAAAAACGGCACCATGCGTGCGCCCTTGTCCTCGTGCCCGTGAAACGTCCAGCCCGCTTTGGGGTGAAAGCGCTTGGTAGCCGGTTTAGCGATATCGTGCAGGATCGCCGCCCACCGCAACCACAGATCGTCCGACACCTGCGCCACGTTGTCGAGCACCTGCAGCGTGTGGTAAAAGTTATCCTTGTGCGACTTACCGTCGATGGTTTCTACGCCGTGCAGTTTGACCATGTCCGGGAAAAACTGCTCGAGCAAACCCGCCTGGTACAGCAGCTTGAAGCCGTAGGAAGGGACGGGCGACAGGATAATCTTATTCAGCTCATCGGTAATGCGCTCCTGCGAGATGATTTTTAGCCGCTCGGCGTGGTGCCGGATGGCATCGAAGGTATCGGGAGCGATATCGAAGGTGAGTTGGGAGGCGAAGCGCACCGCGCGCATCATGCGCAGGGGATCGTCGGAAAAGGTGATGGCCGGATCGAGCGGCGTGACGATCATTTTCCGTTTCAGGTCGGCCACCCCGTTGAAGGGGTCCACCAGCGCGCCGTAGTCGTCGGCGTTCAGGCCAATTGCCATCGCGTTGATGGTGAAGTCGCGCCGCCGCTGGTCATCGGCTAGGGTGCCCGGTTCCACCTCCGGCTTGCGCGAATCGGAGCGGTACGACTCCTGGCGGGCGCCCACAAACTCCAGTTCGTAGTCGTGGTGCTTCAGGGCGGCGGTGCCGAAGTTTTTGAACACGCTCACTGCGGTGGTACGGCCCGGCTGCTGCTTTAGCGCTAGCGCCACCGCCTGGGCCAGCGCTACTCCGTCGCCTACGCACACAAAGTCGATGTCCTTCGAAGGGCGCTGCAGCAGCAGGTCGCGCACAAAGCCCCCCACCACGTAGGTAGGTACTCCCGTCTGCTGCGCCACCCGGGCCACGGTGGCGAAAACAGAGTACTGATCAAGTGCTTCACGAAAGTTCATGCGGTTGGTAGCTGGTTGCCGCAAAGGTACGGGCGGAATGTGGGAAGTCAAAGGGACATTATTGGGGTAAGGATGTAAGAAATAACGGAAAGTTAACGTAAGTGTCTATTCAACAAATCGATATAAAATATATATTTGTCACGTCTTCTTTACGGATTAAACACTTTCATTATTTACCACAAACGTACTGCTCTATGAACCACTTCGTAAAAATTACCGCCCTTCTTTCGTTCGTACTCATTACTGCCTCCTCGCAGTGTACCTATGCTCAGGAAACGACGTTCAGCAACGATTTTGCCCGCAACAGCGTATTCTTAGAATTAGGAGGAAACGGACTTCTCTATTCGTTAAACTACGATCATAAGTTTTTTGACCACGCCAGCGCCCGTATTGGCGCGATGTTTATTTCGGTTTCGGCCAACGATCCAACTACGGTTGACGGGCGGGTATCTGTCTTTCTATTGCCTCTTATGGCTAACTACTTAGTAGGGGACGGTAATAGTCGGCTCGAACTGGGTGGCGGTTTATTGGTAGGTGGCGTAAATGCTGACGCAACCATAGATAACGAGGCGATTGATGATGTTGCCGGAGGGGCTGCTTTTACCGCTAACGTCGGTTACCGACTTCAACCTCGTGACGGTGGCTTCTTGTTTCGCATCGGTTTTACGCCGGTCATCTCTTCGGCAGGATTTTTACCCTGGGCGGGCATAAGCTTCGGCGCTACCTTCTAGGTGACGGAAGACAAAATTCTAACGCTGCCTACCTTGCTGGACCGGCTCTTGGCCGACCGGCAGGGGGGGCAGCGAATGGTCTTTACCAACGGCTGCTTCGATATCCTGCACCGCGGGCACGCTACCTATCTGCAGGCGGCAAAAGCCTTGGGCGACAAACTGATCGTGGGTGTTAACTCCGACGCATCGGTGCGCCGCCTGAAGGGCCCAGACCGTCCTCTCAATACTGAAAACGACCGCGCTTACTTGCTGGCTAGCTTGGCGGCGGTCGACTACGTCACCATCTTCACCGAAGACACTCCCTACGAACTGCTCGAGCAGGTCCGCCCCGATGTGCTGGTCAAGGGTGGCGACTACCAACTTGACGCGGTGGTGGGCCGCGAGTTTGCCCAAGAAGTGCAACTCATCGACTTCGTAGACGGCTACTCAACCACCAAGCTCATTCAGAAGATAAAATAGTTGGATTAGTCCGCGGTCAGGTAGTCCACGGTCGACAGTCGACAGTCCACAGCCTGATAGGCGATAGACGACAGCTACTATGGACTATCGACTATGGACTATGGACTATCGACTACCCAACTATGGACTAATCAACTCAAACGCACTCCGATAAGCGTCGATCTCGTTAATGTAATCCAGCAACTCGCCGTAAAACGGATGACTGCCCAGCGTGGCACTGTCTCCTACCACCACCAGCATTTTCTTAGCGCGAGTAAGGGCCACGTTCGTGCGCCGGATGTCTCCCAAAAAGCCAATTTCCCCCTTCGCGTTAGAGCGCACCAGACTGATATAAATCACGTCGCGCTCGCGCCCCTGAAACGCGTCTACCGTATCGACAGTAAGCAACTCCTGCAACGGTTGCAGCGCTTCGGCTTCGGCAAAAAGTTCGGTGAGCACCCGCACCTGCGCCTTGTAGGGGGCAATTACCCCGAAGCTGATCCGGTGCTCCAGCAGGTGGTCTGGCCCGACTGCCTCCACCGTACCAACGAAGTGCTTCAGTAACAGGCTGGCCTCCTCAGCGTTGAAGGTGCTCAGCGTTTCGGGTTCCTTTTCCTCATTGAAACCGCAGCCTGCCGTGTCGAGCCAGGTAACGGGCGGTTGGCCAGGCAGAGCCGCGTGCCGAACGCTCTCGTGCGCCACCAGCGCGTCTTGGTAGAAGTAGCGACCCGAGAACCGCATAATGCGCTCGTTCATGCGGTACTGCACCTGCAACAGCGAATCGATTGCCGGAGAATCTCTCTTTTGGTGACGCTGGATGCACTTTTCGAACAAGGTCTCACTCAGGCCCTGCCGCGCGGCGTCGTGCGACTTCACCGTAGGGGGAAGCTGAAAGTGATCACCGGCCAGGATCACCCGGTCGGCCTTGAGCACCGGAATCCAGCTGGCGGCTTCCAGGGCCTGCGCCGCCTCATCGATAAATACGGTATCAAAACGAAAGCCTCTCAGCTGACTGCCCGCCGCCCCCACCAGGGTGCAGGCCACCACCTGCGCCTGGGCGAAGATATCGGCCACGATGTAGTGCTCCAGCTGCTGGGCTTCCTCGCGCAGCTGCGATGCTTCGCGCAGCAGGTGCCGCCGCTGGTTGCGCTCGCTCGCCCCGAACTTGCGCTTGTACTTTAGGCCCAGCTCGCGGAGCTCTTCGGCGCGGCGGCGGATGGTTTTCAGGTCTTTGTAGTAAGGGTGCTGCGTAATCCGGGCATCGACGGTTCGGTTCAGGTTGGCCTCGTCTACCCGCGCCGGGTGGCCCAGCCGCACCACCTGCAGGCCCTGCTCGCCGAGCTTCTCCACCAGTAGGTCGACCGCCGCGTTGCTGGGAGCGCACACCAGTACCTGCTGCTCCACGTAGGCCGTTTGCACGATGGCCTGCACCAGGGTAGTGGTTTTGCCGGTGCCGGGCGGGCCGTGCACAATGGCCACGTCCTGCGCCCGGATCACCTGATCCAGCGCGGCGTTCTGACTGTCGTTGAGAGCAGGTACGGCAGGCGCCGGTAGCGTAGAGAAGCGGGCGGGGGCGTGGCCCAGCAGCACTTCGCGCAGTTCGAGCAGGCGGGGACGCTTGGCCTCAATGACCTGCTTCAGCGCCTTTTCCATCTCCCGGTAGGCCATCTCGTCGAAGAGCAGGTCAATTCCCAGTCCGCCGCCGGTGGCCCAGTTGGGCAACTGACTGGCATTTAGGGTAACTGTCATGGTGGTTCGGTTTACCTCGTTTACCACGCCAGACACGGCCGAGCGGTCGTTGCCAGGGTGGGTAAACAAACGCACAATTTTTCCTGACTGGAAGGCCCCGCGGGGCAGATGGCTATCAGCACGGGTGAGGCGCACGACCACCTTTTCGCCCAGGCTGTAGCGCTGCCCCGACAGGGTAACCGGATGCCAGCACAGGCCGTTCTTCTTGCGGTCTTCCAGCGAAGCGTTCAGAATCTTCTGGCGGTAGTATTCTAAGTCGGCTTCCTTTTCCAGGCGTAGGAGTTGAATTTGCCGCTGAAGTTCTTCGGTGCTATCGGTCATGGTAGTTTGAATGATAGATACTCGTTACCGGCCGCCGCCCGGATGATCTTCTGGTAGGCGCTGGCCAGCTACTACAAGCTGGTTGCTGCTTTTTTTGTTCCTGAACCCTTGGCGAAGCGCGTGGGTTTGCGTACCTACCGGCGTGAATTTCTTGGCCCACTTCTTTTTGTCTCAGCACCCTGCGGAGTTCGTGGTCGGTAGCTTCCTGGGCGACTTTGTGCGGGGCGACCGCCACCAAGACTACGCGCCGGGTGTTGCCCGGGGCATTCTGCTGCACCGTGAGATCGATCGCTTCACCGATACGCACCCCGTGTTCCGGCAGAGCAAGCGGCGTTTGGTACCCCAGCAGGGCCACTACGCGGGGGTGGTGGTGGATATCTTCTACGACCACTTGCTGGCCCAGCATTGGACGCGCTACGCGGATGAGCCCCTGCCGGACTTGGCGCAGCGGACTTACGCCACCCTGCGTGTCCACCACGATCAGCTGCCGCCCCCCGCGCAGCGCGTGCTTCATTACATGCAAACCCACGACTGGCTCACCAACTACGCGCGTCCGGAAGGAATGGCGCGGGCGCTGATGGGCCTGCAGCGGCGCGCCCGCTTCCCGAACCAGATGGCACAAGCGGCGGAAAACTGGCCCGAAACCGCTACCTTGTACGCCCAGGAGTTTCACCGGTTTTTTCCCGAGATACAAGCGCACGTTGCCCGCTACCGATTAAGAGACCTTCCCGACTAATCTTTACAGAATAATGAAAGTAGCTTTCTTCAGCACTAAGTCCTACGACCAAGAGTTTATGGACCAGGCCAACGCCGCGCACCAGCACCAAATTAGTTACTTCGACAGTGCGCTTACTACCCAGACGGCCGTGCTGGCGCAAGACCACCCCGCGGTTTGCCTGTTCGTAAACGATGCTGCCGACGCGGCGGTACTGGAGCAGTTGCACGACCTTGGGGTGAAGTTGATTGCCCTGCGCAGCATGGGCTTCAACAACGTGGACTTGAAAAAGGCGAAAGCGCTGGAGATGCCGGTGGTGCGGGTACCGGCCTACTCGCCTTACGCGGTGGCCGAGCACGCCCTGGCCATGATCCTCACCCTGAACCGCAAGACCCACCTGGCCTACGCCCGGGTGCGCAACGGTAACTTCTCGCTAGAGCACCTGATGGGTTTCGACCTGCGCGGACGCACGGTCGGGGTGGTGGGCACGGGCAAAATCGGGAGAGTGTTTTCCCGGATGGTACGGGCGTTGGGGTGTTCGGTCGTCGCCTACGATCCGAGACCCGATGAAGACTTCGGCCAGGAGGACGGCATTGAGTACGTGTCGCTTCCCGAACTCTTCTCCCGAGCGAGGATTATCTCGCTGCACTGCCCCCTCACCGACGAAACGCGCCACCTCATTAGTGCCGACGCTATCAAGCAGATGCAACCCGAGGTGATGCTGATTAACACCAGCCGGGGAGCCCTGGTGGATACCGCCGCAGTTATTAAGGGACTGAAATCGCGCAAGGTAGGTTACTTTGGGCTCGACGTGTACGAGCAGGAAGAGGACTTATTCTTCGAGGACTTATCGGGAGCCATCATTCAGGACGACCAGATCACCCGCCTGATGACGTTTCCCAACGTGCTGATCACCTCGCACCAGGCCTTCTTTACGCGCGATGCGATGACCCAGATCGCCGAAACTACGCTACAAAACATCGCCGACTTTGCGCAGGGAGATGAGCTAAAAAACCAGGTGCTACCGCGATGAATTGCTATAATAGAACAGACATCAAACGATTAACAAAGCGAACCTAAGAGATCCATTTCCCTTCTCCAAAATCGGGCTTACGCTTCTCCAAAAAGGCGTTGCGGCCTTCCTTAGCCTCATCGGTCATGTAGGCCAGCCGGGTGGCTTCGCCCGCAAACACTTGTTGCCCCACCATGCCGTCGTCGGTGGCGTTAAAGGCAAACTTAAGCATCTTAATGGAAGTAGGTGATTTCTGTAGAATCTCCTGCGCCCAGGCGTAGGCGGTGTGTTCCAGTTCATCGTGGGGCACCACCGCGTTGACCATGCCCATGTCGTAGGCCTCTTGCGCCGAGTAGTTGCGTCCCAGAAAGAAAATCTCACGGGCGCGCTTCTGACCTACCATCTTGGCCAGGTACGCTGAACCGTAGCCCCCGTCGAAGCTGGTCACGTCGGCGTCGGTTTGCTTAAAAATCGCGTGTTCTTCACTAGCCAGCGTCAGGTCGCTCACCACGTGCAGGCTGTGTCCGCCGCCCACCGCCCAGCCGGGCACCACGGCGATCACCACCTTGGGCATAAATCGCATCAGGCGCTGCACCTCCAGAATATTAAGGCGGGGCACCCCGTCGTCGTCTACGTAGCCCTGGTGGCCCCGGGCCCGCTGGTCGCCGCCGCTGCAAAAAGCGTAGACCCCGTCCTTGGGCGAAGGGCCCTCCCCCGACAGCAGCACCACTCCGATAGTAGGGTCCTCGCGGGCATCCAGAAAAGCCTCGAAGAGCTCGGCAACGGTTTTAGGGCGAAAAGCATTGCGCACCTCCGGGCGATTAAAGGCAATGCGCGCCACCCCATTAGCCTTGCGGTAGGTAATGTCTTCGTATTCTTTAGCGGTCGTCCAGTTCATGGAAATTGAGAATCAAGAATGGGTGAATTAGGAATTAATTCTTAATTCGCTAATTCCTAAATTAATCAAACGTCTTCTTCTTCGGTACTGGAGTTGATGCGCTTGGGTTCGGACGAGGCACTACTGCCCCCGAAAATTTGAGTAGGAATGATCTTGCGGATAAACGAGGAGCCGCCCTGCTCCGACTGGTTCTGCTCGGCCTCGGCTTCGCGTAGCGCCCGCTGCCACATGGGGGCAAAACCCTGGGCACTTTCGGTCATAATAGCGATGGCCCGCTGGTACACGTGCAGGTTCATCACCTCGCGGCGGCCCGGCTTCTGCGCCAGCGTCTGGTTGGTAATGCGTAGGTTTTCATTCTCCTTCTTGAGGCGCTCGATCTCCAGGCGGCGTCCTTCGGTGGCCTCGGCCTCGATCTCCATCTTGTTCTGCAGGTGGTTTTTAAGCGTGCCAATCTCCTTACGCAGCGACTTACGCTTCATCTGCTCACGCAAGTAGGTAAATAATACAACGAGTAGCCCAACTCCCAAACCCACTAAAAAGGGCGGAATTAGTACGTTTAAATCTTCCATAGGTGTGTCTTGGTTGCGTAGAAAGTCATTTTCCTACAATCCACTAAACAGATTTGCAGCCGATTGGTTTAGTGCTGCGGTACAACTTTCTGTAAATCAGTTTGTTGCCGTTCATCGAGTCCAATGCAGTTCTAGCACTTGATAGTCTTTCGGATAGCCTAAACCACGGACAAACGCATATAATCGTCTTGTTAATTCTGGTAGTTGAACGTCATGGTAGAATCACTCTTATGTATCAATCAGTTCCGAACAGATCAAACTGCACCCCTACCTGCCCATTAATGCCTAACGTGCTGAAGCCAAACGACTCGAAGTAGTTGGCGTTGGTCAGATTCTTTACGTGGGCAAATGCCGTAAATCCACCGGCGATGCGGTAGGTAGCGTGGGCATTGAGCAATAAGAAAGAATCAAGCGTAGCGGCGTCGGTCGTAAAAGTGTCGAAGTTGAAATACAGATCGTCGCGGGCGCTCTGGTACTGCGCCTGCACCGAAAGCTGCCAACGGGGAGTAGGAGTAAAACGCAGGGTTCCGGACGCGCTGTGCCGGGGCCGCCGCAGCTGGTCGGTAAAGGTAGAGTCCTGTTCCCGGCTGCCCCGTACGGTGGTGGTGCCCTCCAGGTACGTATACTGCGCATCGATGCGCCAGCGCTCGCCAATGCTCCCGCCCGCTTCTACCTCCAGGCCCACCCCGTTTTGGCGTTCCTGGTTCTGATAACCGTTGACGAACCCAATTACCTCATCAATCCGACGGCGAAAGTAGGTAGCCTGCGCGTTGCGCTGGCCATCCGCCGCCGCCCACTGTAAGCCGCCTTCCGTGGTGTGGCTTCGCTGGGGTTCCAGGGCAGCGTTGCCCCACGGGTCGGCGTACAACTGGTACAGCGTGGGAGCCTTAAATCCGGTGCCCCACGAGGCAAACGCCCGAAGGGTCGGGGTGATCTGATAAGAGGGAGCCACCGAAACGGTAGACGCCCGCCCGAACTGGCTGTGGTGGTTGAAGCGGTACCCCAGCTCGGCGTTCAGTCCGCCCACGGTGTGGACCAGCAGCGTGGCGTAGGGACTGACGAGAGTGGCCGAGGGGTCGGCACGTACGGTGGTTGTATCCAGCATGCGTTGCTGCTGGGCGTTTACTCCTACCATCAGCCGCAGAAAGCTACTGAGGGCCACGCTACCGTACAGGTCGCCCTGGTGAAAGCGGCCGTCAAAGAGCGTTTCTCCAAACTGCGAGCGGAAGGTGCGCTGGGTGCGGGTGTAGCCGTAGTGTCCGCGTAGGGTCAGTCCGTTCAGGTTGGCCTCGGTGTGGAAGCCGGAGTTCAGCAACCGCAGGGCGTAGCTATCGTCGGAGTCGGTAAAGGCCCCGGCGTCGTTGTCTCCGTTCACAGCTGAGTAGCGCACAAAAGGACTGATCTGTAGTTGCGCGTGAGGACGCACGTGCACCGTGGCCTGAACGCCATCGCGGGTGGCCCCGTCGCGGTCGTAGCCGGTGCTGTCGGGCGGAGGCGCCGCCTCGCTGAGTCCATCGGTGGCCCAGCGCTGGTAGCTCACATCGTAGCCCAGCTTACCTACCTCGCCGCGAGCCCCCAGGGTACCCTGCCGGGTGTTGAGCGACCCCCAGGCGGCTGATCCGTACACCGCCAGGGGCGAGGCCTCCGCGTCGCGGCGGGTGATAATATTGACCACCCCGGCGATGGCGTCGTTGCCGTACAGGGTCGACTGGCTACCCTTCAGAATCTCAATGCGCTCGATCTGCTCGGGCGCCAGCAGGCGCAGGTCGAAGGTGCTGCCCAGCGAGGTGGGGTCGCTCACGGGCTGACCGTCGATCAGGATGAGTGTGTAAGCAGCATCAGCCCCGCGCAGGTACACGCTGCGGTCTTTGGCGGGGTTGCTGTACGCTCCGTTTACAATAATGCCGGCCTGGGTTTGCAGCAGTTGCGCCACGTCGAGGCCCGCCTGCTGCGCGATCTGCTCTCGGGTGATAATCTGCACCGGCTTGGCCGTTTCCCGCAGCGGCAGGGGCACCTTCGAGGCGGTGACGGTTACCTCGTCGAGCAGCACGGTGTCGGCAGAAACTTGGTTGGAGATGGCTTCCGGGCCAACCTGGCCAAAGAGGGGAAGGCTACTAAGCAAGCCCAGCAACAGGGGTAATGAATGGTTAAACATGTCAGACGTTTAGGTGGCAAAAAGGGACTGTCTGACAAAAGGAAAGGAGCGCACCAACGGGCAGGTGAACTCCGTCCGTCACGCAGGGCGCAAGGTCCGGGGGATGTCCACCGCAGGATTGATCGCCATCCTAACTTTTCCTCCGAAAGTCCGAACGTACTTCACCACGGGGCAGGTCTCCTGACTCGTCCGGTTACTACGACCTTCCCATTCCGCTAGGAACAGTGGTCAAACGGGGGTAGTAACCATTTAAGGACTTACAGTTGCGGGGACAGTTCCGGCTTTTCAGGATAAGCGTATTGCCTACCAAGCACCGGATTCCCTTTTAATCGGTACGCACATGACGGGCGCGTGCCGAACCCTGGGTGAGGAGTAAAGGTAGGGAAAGATTCTGATAACCGTATGAGGACAAAAAATTGTTGTTGGATAAACGTGCGTGGGGTTATCCTAAAAGTTGGTTGTACGCTTCGTGCGTTCCAATCCAGAACCATACGACACCCTCGGATTTATCCTTCCCTATTTTTCATTAAACACAAAACAGTCAAACGTACGCTGGTCTTCTTCTCTCTCCTGTCATCCCGTAGGAAACCTTTTACATTGGTGAAACTACCTTGGTAAATTGTAAAAAAGATTCCTTCGGGGACGCCTAGTCGGGGACGCCCAGTCGGGGACGCCTAGTCGGGATGACAACAGCAGACATGGATTTGCGCAAATAAATTTCTATAGAAAGACCCTGCAAAACTGATTGCCAGATAGCTAAATACATCGCTCAATAGTAGATACCTGAACGAAAGGGGAAAACGAATCATATGCCCGAAAACTCATGCGTAGCCATTGCAGAAAAAGAGTATATGCTGTTCGAGCAGTTTAGTGAACGTACTTGTTGAAAGCAAGTCTAGCTTGTACTCAAGCATTTGCCAAAGAACTAATTACACCTTCAACGACTGCCAGCGAATCAATAGCCAGCTTCCCTCCACCTTCCGATACACACTCGTATAGCGCAGGTCCACCGCAAACGCCTCACCCTGATACTTGCCACGCACCCGCACCAACCCATCGACCAGCGCGGTTTTACCGAAAACATATAGCCGGGGGGGCTGCTGTGGCTCGAACGACGCATAAACAATCTTGCCCACCGCCACGCTGCTCACCAGATCTTCAGCAGATTCTTCCAGTCCGTTGCTGTGAATGTAGAGCAGATCAGGGTGAAGTAGCTTACGCAATGCGGCGGTATCGGCGGCGACCATAGCCTCGAAGCGGGACTGCTCAGTGTGTAGTGCCGGGGCCATAAAGTCTACCTGAGCAGTAGCCTTTGAGGCAAGACCAGTTACTAAACTAATCCAAAAAGTAAGTCGAAGCGAAAGGATATACAGCATATTGTAGCGTGCGTAATTTACTAATAAAGTACGTACGGTGGATTTTTTAATTGGTGTTCACGTACTTTAAACTTTTATAAAAATAGTCTCACCAAATTTTTCTCCATGACGAAGGCAATTGAATTGAAAAAAGAAGTATCTCACAAGTACGCCGACATTCTTCGGGTTCCCGGCGAGCCCGTACTCGTGATTCAGACCACCGCCGCCTCCGTACCGCTGGCTGGTTTTAAAGAAATCTTTACTGAGGCCGGCAGGATCATCGAGCAGGAAGGCATCACCAAACTGGTGTTCGACAAGCGAAGCTTTCGGGTGTTTGATCCGGAAGCGATGGAGTGGTATTTCACCCAGTGGAAGGAAGGCATGTTTGACCACGGCTTGCGCACCCACCGCAAGATCATGCCCGCCAGCATTCCTTTCAAATACAGCGTCGACCAAAGCCGAAAGAGCATCTACGAGCGCTTTCCCAACGGCAAGTTCCGTCAGATGGACATTCAGTACGTAGCGTCCGTCGAGGAGGCAGTAGCCAAGTAACGGCGGTTTTTACGCTTGTATTTCCCTAAGCTGCGTGAGTACCGCTGCGATGGTGTCGCAATTATAGCGTGCGGTACCCTGCTGCACTACCCAGCCGCTGGGTAGGTTGGCTTGCACCTGCGGAACATTATCGCCGCTATTTACCACCGTGTAGCCGCTGCGCTCCAGCGCCCGGCGCGTCCAGAATGCCCCCGGCTCGGGGCCCTCGAGTCGTACGGGAGGTCCGCCGGGGCGAACAACGCCGAAGGTGCCGGTGTGCCGATCAAAGGTGACGCCCGCCCCATCGAACACCTTATTCAGCGCTCCGCGCAACGCCAAATCTTCCGGCACTCCGCTTATCATTTGTCCGCCGTGCATCAGCCAGAGTTGGTCGGCCATCAGCAGCACTAACTCCAGCGCGTGGGTCGACAGCAGCACCGTTTTGTGGTGTTCGTGGGCCAGGCGCAGCAGCAGCTGCAGCACCGCCACGCGGTTGGGCACGTCCAGGTGGGCGGTGGGCTCGTCCAGGATTAGCAGCGGGGTGTCTTGCGCCAGCGCCCGGGCGATCATTACCCGCTGCCGCTCGCCGTCGCTCAGGGTGCCCACGGGGCGGTGGGCAAAGTGCTGGGTGCTGGTCTGCTGCAGCGCCTCGTTCACCGCCCGCTCATCTTCTGCCCCCATGCGGCCCAGCCAGCTGGTATGGGGGTACCGGCCGGTGGCTACCAGGTCGTAGACGCTGAGATTGGCGTCGGGGGCTTCGGTGAGTACCACGGCCAGCCGCGTGGCCCGCTGCCCCGCCCGTAGGTGCTCCAGAGGCTGATCGCCCAGCAGCACCCGCCCCCCCAGGGGGGGCTGCATGCCCGCCAGGGTGCGCAGCAGGGTCGACTTGCCGCAACCGTTGGGGCCGAGCAGCGCGATCAACTGACCGGGAGCCGCCCGGCACTCGAGTCGCTCGGCTACGGGGTAGCTGCGCCGTCCGTGGCGGTAACCTACGCTAAGCTGCTCGGCGGTTAACAAAGGGGGCGGCAATGAATGCATCGGGGAGAGTTAGGATACAATGCTACGCGCCCTTAGGGGACTTTCCAAAAAACTGTATATTCACGGTCAATATCGTGAAACCTATTCTTTTGACTGTGCGACCTTATTTTGCCTTATTACTGAGCTACTTCATGTTTATAACGAGTGGCTACGCCCAGTGGCACCCTATCGAGATAGATTCTACCAAACAAAAGTGGGGCGACTGGGCCGAACCCGACTGGCTCCGCTACTTCGGGCAGGACGCGGCCGACGTAGACCGCGACGGTGATCTGGATATCTTGTCCGGCAGGTACGTCTACCACAATCCGGGCGGAGACATGACCGCCCCCTGGACCCGCACGGCGCTCGACGATAACGTGGACGGCATCTTACTGATGGACGTAGACGGAGATATCTACGCCGACATCATCGCGCAGGCCCTGCCGGATATACTCTGGTACGAGGCGCTCGACGAAGCGGGCACGCGCTATCGGCGGCAGAAGATCGCCCAGGTGCCGGCCACCTCGCACGTAAACAGTCAGGGCTTCGAGCGCGCCCAGATTGTGGCGGGCGGCCCCGAAGAAATCATCATTGCCGGAAACGGCGACCTCTACGTGGTGGAGGTGCCCAACAACCCGCAGGAAGACGACTGGCCCACCCACCTGGTGGCCGCCAACACCTCGGACGAAGGCATTGGGGTAGGGGATATCGATGGCGACGGTGACCTGGACCTGGCCGCGGGGCGGCGGCCGCAGGGCGAAGAAGAGCCCAAGATCGTGGTGTGGTACGCCAACCCCGGGGCGCTGTCCCAGCCCTGGGCCGAAACGGTGGTGGGAGAGGGCCAGCACCCCCTGGACCGCTTCGCGGTGGCCGACCTGAACGGAGATGGGCGGGCCGACATCATCGCTACCGAAGAGCGGTATCCGGGGGAAGAGCCCGACGGCAACCTGTGGTGGTATGAGCAACCCGCCACTACTGCGGGTAGCTGGAAACGCCACCGGGTGGTGACGCAGTACTCCATGAACAACCTAGACCTAGCCGACCTGGATGGCGATGGCGACGTAGACCTTATCACCAATGAGCACAAGGGGCCTGCCCTTGAGCTTCAGCTGTGGAAGAACGATGGGGCCGGTCAATTTACCAAAGAAGTGCTTGACCAGGGGAAAGAGAATCACCTGGGTACCCAGCTGGCCGACCTGGACGGCGACGGTGACCTGGACCTGTTCGGGGGGGCGTGGGATCGCTACGAGCACGTGTACGTATGGCGAAACGATAGCATCCGCAATAGGGCAACCGGAGCGGTATTTAGGGAGTACCCCTGGTGGCCGCAGGCCGCGGGCAACAGCGATAAGTTCTTGCGCGTGGGCGGCAAGCTGGACTACGCCTCAGACGAAAGCGACTACCCCGACTCTGCCCAGCAAGACGGCTGGCTGCCCCTGGAAGCGGATGTCGACTTGACGGGGGCTACCCACGCCGAACTGATCATCGAGCGCGTGCAATCGCACGAAGACACCAAAGACCTACAGATTCGGTTTAACGAGGGCCGGTGGTTGTCCGTACCCGAGCCTACGCGCGTGCCATCGCCCGCTACCGACTACATGTTCCACAGCAACCTACGCGTCCCTATCTCCCTGGCAGATCTGAAAGCCGGAAGCAGCAACCGCTTTCGCTTTCGGGTGGGTGAGGAGCAGCGGTGGAACTGGCCCCAAAACTTAATCTACGGACTGATGCTGCGTGTTTACTATCCGCCGGGCAACCCACTAACCGACCTTCGGCTGGTAGGGGTGGCGGAGGGGGATACGCTGCGCGACGAAGTGGCGCTGTCATTATCCGCCCCTGCCGAACTGGAGGTCACCCGCGTGGAGTACGTGGGCCACTACGAGGACGTGAACTGGTCGGGCGACGGCCGGTACCGGCGGTGGCAGTATAATTTCCATCGGGGGCAGCTGCGCAACCACCTGGGCACCGCCACCGAGGCCCCCTTTTCGGTACGGTGGAACACCACCTGGGTGCCCAATCAATCGGAGCCGATCCAGCTGAGCGCCCGGGTGCACACCCGCTCGGGCCTCATCTACCGGCTGTCTCCGGTAACCAGACTGCCGCTGCAGCGGAACCACTCGGTCTACCTGGCGAAGCCCGGCCCGCCCCCCGCCGCCTGGTCGACCCGCAGCGGGGAGTTCTCGCAAGCCTTAACCCTTCCCTTCGACCCGGCCGGGACTACCGCCGCGCGTCTGTACTGGAACAGCTGGAGCCCGGGCTACTCGGCCGGACTGCAACTGAACGGCCACGAAGTTGCCGAAGTCGATCCGGGCGGCTACTACGTGGCCGCCCAGCGTACCGAGGTGCTACCGGACCCCGGAGTGCTGCAAGCAGGAGTGAATACGCTGGTGACCAACGAAACTCCGCTGCACGAAGGTCAGATGGTGCACGGCATGGAGGTGCAGTACCCCGGCTTTATGCTGAAGGTGAAGCGTCCGGCCGTGACCCAAGAAAGCACGCACCTCCACGAAGCCACCTACGAGGGGCGTCCGCACGTGGTGGTAACCACCCCCCGCGCCACCTACTACTACGACCGGCGGGGCGGTGGCTTCTCCCGCATCATCGACACCCACGGCAACGACTGGGTGAGCTTTAAGAAGGAACCTGACGATCAGTATCCGGCGTCCGCCGCGGCGGCCTACCGCGGGCTGCCCAACAGCGTGTTCGGCGGTAGTCAGGGCGGGGCGGGGCACCCGGGACACGACCGCTGCGCAACGGAAGTCGGCGAGCGGCAGATCACCTCCCGCACCCACGATGGAAGCTGGGAGTGGACGTGGACCTTCAGCGACTCGACGGCCCGCCTGCGCATGAAGCAGGTTGCTGCCGACCATCCCTACTGGTTTCTGTACGAGGGCACCCCCGGCGGCACGTTTGATCCTACCAACAGCTACTACGGCACAGACGCCGGAGGGCGTACCGCGGCGGTACCCGACTTCTACCAGGGAGAATCGGTGTTCGGCTCGTTTGGGTGGGCTTACTTTGGGGATGCGGCCGAAGAGCGCGCGTTCTTCGTGAAACAGCTGGCGGCCGATAACCACCCCGACGTAGTAGGCTACTTGGGCAACACCGAGCAGGGAGTGGACAGTCCGGACGGAATGGTGGTGTTTGGCTTCGGCAGGAACCGCGACACCCAACCGCTGCTTCGGCAACCCCAGGAGTTCGTAATCGGATTCTACCCCCGGGCCATCCCTGATGCAGCAGCCCACCAAAGCTTCGCGCGGTGGATAGAACGCATTCGTTAACCGCTCGCCTCATTACTTTACTTTCGTACTCAATCTTGACCCCTAAATTTTCCCTATGAACCACCTGACTTCTACTTGTGCCTGCCTGGCGATGCTGTGGATAGCCGCTTGTAGCACCCCAACCACTGAAACTACCGCAGAAGCCACCGACAGTATAGCCAACCAACCGCTTGCCTTTGTGCCGCGTCAGATTGCCGACTCGCTATCGTTTGTATGGGCCCACACCCCCGCCGAGGTCACCGGTGACGATCTCGTCGACGTGGTCTTCATCAACAACAACTCCACCGGCGGGTTTATCGGTTACCTGAGGGGACAGCGGGAAGAAGGACGCTGGCCCCTCGATACGATTGCCTCGGCGCCCCCTACGGGCGGACTGTTTGCCGCCGGTGACCTGGAGTGTGCCGACCTGGATGGCGACGGCGACGTAGACGTGTTTGCCGTGAAGCACCCCGGCGAGTGGCAGGACGCCGGGGCCCCCGCCGAACTGTTCTGGTACGAAGCTCCTAACTGGCAGGTACACTCCGTAGGCACGGTGCCCGACGCCCTGAAAGACGTTAACTTCGCGGACTTCAACCAGGATGGGAAGATGGACATCGCGGTGCTCACCTTCGAGGAGAACACCCTCAGCGTGTTTCAGCAGCACGGGGCCGACGACTGGGAACGGGTGCAGTTTCTGTCGAACCACAACAACTTTCACGAGGGCATGGCCACTGGCGACGCCGATGGTGATGGGTTTCCCGACGTGGCTGCGAACGCCTTTATCCTTTACAGTCCCGGAGAGGACCTGACGGAACCCTGGCGGGAGGAAAACCTCAACGAGCGGTGGAACAACCAAACCGGCGACTGGTCGCGCAACGGTACCAAATCGTTTATGCGCGATCTGGACGGTGACGGCCGCAGTGAGGTGTTCGTGAGCCACAGCGAGCGGGCGGGCTACCCTGTGGTCTACTACCAGCGCACCAGCGACGGCTGGCAAGAGCACGTGATCACCGATAGCCTACCGGCCTGCCACACCCTACAGGTGTACGACTTCGATCTGGATGGCGACTACGATGTGCTGGCCGGGGTGAACAAAGACCGGGCGGTGAACCTAGACCAAACGGAGTTTCCGGTGCTCGTCTTTTTAAGTGCGGATAACTACTCTCGCTGGACGCCCCAAACCGTAGGCGAGGATGGTATCTACAACGGGCAGGCCTTCGACTACGACGGCGATGGCGATACCGATATTCTTCGCTATCCGGGGCACATGGGTACCGAACTTTTTTTGTGGGAGAACCAGGTGCGGTAGCCGCGCGCTATCAGTATAAGTTGGCCACCCGGGCCAGGCCGGGGGGGTCTTCGATACGGATCTTTCTTCCCTTTGTAGAGATCAGTTGATCACTTTTAAACTCGTGCAGCAGGCGGATCAGCGTTTCAGTGGCCGTGCCTACCACGTTAGCCAGGTCGTCGCGCGTGAGGTTGATCTCAATAGAACCCTCTTCGTGGGCGTCCATACCGTAGGTGTCTTTTAGCTTGAGCAGTGTGATGGCCAGACGTTCGCGTACCGTGCATTGGGCGTGCTGGGTGACGTTGGTAACCATAATTCCCAACTCGTGACACACCTGCTTCATAATGCGCTGATTAAACTCGGCAGACTCCTGAAGGATTTGCAAGAAGGTAGGTTTTGGGAGAAAGCAAATCACGCAATCTTCCAGGGTTTCGGCCGATACGTTGTATGCTTCTTCGGCAATAAGGGCTTTGTAGCCCAGTAGCCCACCATTGCTGGCGATGCTGATGATCTGCTCCTTGCCATTGCTACCCAGTTTATATACCTTCACCTTCCCCTGATTGATACAGAACACTCCCAGGGGGCGGGTGCCCTCGTGGAACAGTACCTGTCCCTTCTTATGCATAACGCACGACTTGTTGCTGGACAGGGTAGCGAGTTGATGATCGCAAAGCGTGGCGAGCAGGGAGTTCTTGCGTGACCGGCAGGCCTCGCAAGCGATGGACGGATAGTAGGCCTTGGTTTTCATGGTGGTTAGGTATAGAGCTTCTATTATATCAAACGACAAGCATGATAGCAAAGTTGACGAAAACCTTAGGCAATAACTGATATAAGTCAGCTTGTTGGTTGATTGTTATTAGCTGACCCCAGCGATTTCTTACTCAACTTTGGGCGAACTTTGGCGATTATACTTATGACAAACGCTTCGGTTGAGGCGCCGCCCGTCTGCTACCACTGCGGGGAAGACTGCCCTGATGAGACAATTACCCACCAAGAAAAGCACTTTTGCTGCCGGGGATGCCTAACCGTTTATGATATCCTAAACGACACCGGATTAGCCACTTACTACGCCGTAGCTTCCGCCCCGGGCACGTCGCAGAAGCAGTCCGCTGCGCCGAACACCTGGGCGTTTCTAGACCAGCCCGACCTGGTGGCTTCTCTGCTAGACTTTCAGGACGGGGGCGTAAGCCGGGTAACCTTCTTCGTGCCTGCTATCCACTGCAGCGCGTGCATCTGGCTCCTCGAGCACCTACCGCAACTAGATGCCGGGGTATTACAGGCTTCCGTCCATTTTCTGAAGAAGACCGTCAGCATCACCTTTGGGCACGAGAAGCTATCGCTCCGGGCGGTGGCCGAGCTGCTGCAGTCTGTGGGGTATTCCCCGCGCGTTTCTTCGGCTACTCCTGACCCAAAGAAACGAGCTAAACGAGATTCCCTGCCCCTAAAGATCGGGGTGGCCGGGTTCTGCTTTGGCAACGTGATGCTGCTGAGCCTCCCCGAGTACCTAGCCGGTGGCTTTGGTATAGACGCTTCTTACCGTACGTTCTTTAGCTACCTCAGCTTTATATTGGCCCTGCCTGTGCTGTTCTACTCCGCTACTTCCTACTTCACGGGCGCCGCCCGGGGACTGCGCCACGGCCTCCTAACGCTCGACGTGCCGATTGCCCTGGGACTGATCACCCTCTTTGGGCGCAGTAGCTACGAGATCATTAGCCAGACGGGTACCGGCTACCTCGACTCGCTTACCGGTTTGGTGTTCTTCTTACTAATCGGCCGGTGGTACCAAAACAAAACCTACCAGGCTCTTTCCTACGACCGCGATTACCTGTCCTACTTTCCGATGGCGGTAACCCGCTTGGAGCAGCAGCAGGAAGTGATCACCTCCCTAAAAGACCTACGGGTGGGCGACCGGGTGCTCATCCGCAACCAGGAGCTCATTCCCGCCGACGCTATCCTACTACGGGGCGAAGCCCGCATCGACTACAGCTTCGTAACCGGCGAGTCGACACCGGTCGTCAAAGAAAGCGGGGACCCGCTGTACGCGGGGGGCCGACAGCAGGGCAGCTCACTAACGATTGAACTGCGTCAGCCCGTGGCCAGTAGCTACCTGACCGAGCTGTGGAACCAGGACGTGTTTACCCAACCCGCCACGGTCCGTTCGCGTCGGCTTATCGATCAGGTGGGAAGGTACTTTACGGCGGTTATCCTGGCGATTAGTTTCGCTACCGCGGCCTACTGGTACGTTCACAATCCGAGCGTACTGTTTAACGCCGTCACTTCGGTACTGATTGTGGCCTGCCCCTGCGCGCTGGCGCTCGCGGCCCCCTTCACCTTCGGGCACGCCCTGCGGGTGTTCGGCCGACACGGATTGTACCTTAAAAATGCCGAAACCGTTGAGAAACTGGCGACCGTGGACCATATGGTGTTCGACAAAACCGGAACCATCACCCAGGCCCAGCCCTCGAAGGTTCCCTGGGTGGGTAAACCCCTGACGTCCGGGGAAGGGGAGCTGGTTCGGGCGCTCGCCCGCCCGTCGACCCATCCGCTCAGCCAAGCCATCTACCGCAGTCTGCCAGACCAAACTTTGCTGCCCCTCCGCTACTTCAGCGAAGTGCCCGGTCAGGGGGTAGTGGCCGAGGTGGACGGAAGAGCAGTTCGTCTGGGCTCGGCCGACTGGGTAGGGGCAGGGGCCGATACCGATCCGTCGGGTACCCGGGTGTACGTGAAGCTGGATGAAGACGTGCGGGGCTACTTTCGCTTCGCCAATCACTACCGCTCCGGCTTTGAAGCTTTGATGATGCAACTGCGCCAACGGTATCCCACCCAACTGCTGTCGGGCGACAACGACCGGGAGCGGTCGGCGCTGATTCCGTATTTTGACGCACTACACTTCCGGCAGTCGCCGATGGACAAGCTAGGTCATTTGAAAGAACTAGAAGACGAGGGGCAGCGCGTGTTGATGATAGGTGATGGCCTGAACGACGCCGGAGCGCTGAAGCAGAGTTACGTAGGCATTGCGGTGGCCGATGATGTGCACCACTTCTCGCCCGCCTGCGACGCGATTCTCGACGCCCAGCGGCTGGCCTCCTTGGACCACTTTCTGCGGTTTGCCCAAAGTACACGCCTTATCCTGAAGGGCGCGCTGGTCCTGTCGTTTCTCTACAACCTGGTAGGACTATCGTTCGCCGTAAGCGGACTACTCACCCCCCTGATCGCGGCGGTACTCATGCCCCTTAGTTCGGTGACGGTGGTAGGCTTTATCGTGTTGGCGGTGAACCTACGAAGCCGTCGCCTGGCACCGCTGTCTCCGGTAGGATGACCAAGAAACTAAGAATAATCGGTGCAGTTGTTCTGACGACTGCGTGGTAACCAGAAATTCACAGCGCGTCGGTCCAAGCATCAGCCGGTAACAGGCGTACCGCCTCGACCAATCCGAGCGTCATCAAGAGCAAGCCGGTGAGGTGAAGGTTAGTATCGTAACCGCCTCCGATGTGGGGCTTACCATTGTCCCACTCGAACTTAGCCTCGGGAGCCCAAGCGATAAACTGGGCAAAGCTAATCGGCGTCGGGCCTAACCGGATGTCGGGAGCGAAGGGGAGGTCGGTCGCCTGAGGAGCGTTCGCCGCTTTGCGTCTCCTCTGAGGCGACTTCTCCTCCAAGGAGGACTCGTCCACCGTTACCAGATCAAAATAGTTTTTCCAAGGGTTGGCCTTGACGCGCCACAGCCGGTCGGTCCGCAGGGTCAGCGCGGGCAGCATGGCCGATACCAGCGGTTCGGGGGCAATGACCGTACGGACCGCGTACGCATCGGACGTTCGGTGGTACACCCGGACGGTTTCATACTCGAAATCGATCAGCCAGATTTCCGGCACTTGGGCCGCTTGGTAGCCCGACAAGCGTCGCCCGGTATCGAACGCCCGGTTGGCCGGGTGCATCACCTCAATAATTATCTCGGGCGGCCCGTCGTAGTAATACGATCCCTGACGCGGGTCGGCCGGGTCGGCGTACACGTACACGTCGGGCGTGAAGGCATCCTCGCCCAGCTTCACCACGATATCGCGCCCCATCACTCCGTAGCGGTCGAGCGTGTACAGGCTCATCATCAGTTCGCTGGCCAAGCGAGCGACGGGCATGGTGGGAGCCACTTCGGGGTACTGATGACTGATGCGGGACGGGGGGCGCCCGAACGCCTCGATACACGCTTCGCGCAGTAACCCTTGGTCGACCAGCGGCAGAATATACTCCGGACCGTAACCCTCCAGGATGGCCTGTAGCACCATCCGCGACGTTTGTAGGCTACCACTGATGAGCGTTTGCCCGTCGACGAGTTCTATTTTGTTGCGCGGCAGGCGGTCGTAGAAGGCTCGCATTTGCATAATACTAGGGTTGGTTGGTAGCTGTCAGCCGCTTGATTTGATCAAGAAATTCCCGCACCTGCGGAAGCAAGGGGACTATGGTTTTCTCGTCGAAGTCGAACAAATCGCCGTAGTCCCCCTTATGGCGAATATCAAACAGTTCTGAATACATTCTGCCAAACTTTTTATCCATCAATCCGGCTTTTATAACAAGTAAACCAAATTGGCGTCGCGTTCCATCATGGGATTTTGTTTCAACGCCACGATGAAGCAGTATGGCAATCACTGCGTAAAAACAAGCATAATAAAGTCGGTTAACCGCTGCGTTCCATCGCCCTTTCTCAGCTAAAATTAATACATCCTCGTAGGACTCTTCGGCCCGTTGAAGGCGATAGTTGATATAGTCTTGTCGGTTTTCCATTATTGTAACCTTACTCCGTCGCGGTTTACATGAGCATACAGTGGCGAGAACCTTAGCGCATCTTTCCAGTAATCTTTTGGATAGATAAAGACTGAAATAATCTCACCGGTAGCCAACTCCAGCTCGTACAATACATCTCTAAACTTATCCTCTATCTCATGAGTAACCTCCGGTTCATTCACCAAAATAAGCACATCCCAGTCCGAATCCGGGCGGTGGGTACCCCTGGCCCGAGACCCAAACAGGTAGGCTTCGGCAGTGGGGTCTTGCCGGTGGATGGATTGTTTGATCTCTTGTAGTAAGTGCGGTGAATTCAAAGTCGAGTGTTTGAGATCTATTGCTGCTAGATAGATAAACGCATTTTACGTAGGCTTCGTTGGGTTCGGTTTACGACCTGTTCTAGCCCCACTCGGTGCCCTCTATTTCTACATTGAACAGTTATAACTAAAGCACGCATAACTACCGTACTACAGCGGTACTGCGGCAGGCGTACTCGGTCTATCATGCTTCCCCGTGCCGATGCGAAACGGCCTTACGCTAAAACCTGACCAAAGTCAGTTTTTTTCCTAATCTGCATCATTCCGCCCCCGCGGGGCTGGGGCGTACTTTGGGACCTAACGTCAATCGAAATGAGCGTACTGTTTTTACTGATCGGAGTGAGCTTGGGAGTGGCGCTGGTGTTTCTTATGGCGTTCATGTGGGCCAGCAGCAGCGGGCAGTACGACGACGACTACACCCCCTCAGTGCGGATGCTGTTTGACGACCCGGCATCGCCCCAACCCAGTGCTGATCCTTCCAAAAATTCTTCACCCTTACCACCAACCGAATAACGTATGGCAACCACCAGCGTACTAACGTCTGATCGTCCGCCCCTTGAACCTTCGCGACAACTCGAAACCTTCCGCTACGACAACTCCACCGTCCGCCTGTTCCTAATTGCCACCACCGTGTGGGGGATTATCGGCATGACGGTCGGGCTGATTGCGGCCCTGCAACTGGTGTATCCCGCCCTGAGTTTTGACCTGCCCTTCCTTACCTTCGGACGCATCCGGCCCCTGCACACCAACGCGGTGATCTTCGCCTTTGTGGGCAACGGCATCTTTGCCGGGGTGTACTACTCGCTGCAACGGCTCTGCAAAGCCCGGATGTTTAGCGATACCCTCAGTAAGATCAACTTCTGGGGCTGGCAACTCATCATCCTGTCGGCGGTGCTCACCCTGCCACTGGGCATTACCACCAGTAAAGAGTACGCCGAACTGGAGTGGCCCATCGATATTGCCATTACCCTGCTGTGGGTGGTGTTTGGAGTGAACATGTTCGCAACCGTTCTGAAGCGACGCGAACGGCACCTGTACGTGGCCATCTGGTTCTACATCGCCACCTTCGTTACGGTGGCGGTGCTGCACATCGTTAACTCGTTCGAACTGCCCATCAGCATGTTCAAGAGCTACTCCTGGTATGCCGGGGTGCAGGACGCGCTGGTGCAGTGGTGGTACGGACACAACGCGGTGGCCTTCTTCCTGACCACTCCCTACCTGGGGCTGATGTACTACTTCGTACCCAAGGCGGCCAACCGTCCCATCTACTCGTACCGGCTCTCTATCATTCACTTCTGGGCGCTGATCTTTATCTACATCTGGGCCGGGCCGCACCACCTGCTCTACAACACGCTGCCCAACTGGGCGCAGTCGCTGGGGGTGGTGTTCTCTATCATGCTGATTGCCCCCTCGTGGGGCGGAATGCTCAACGGACTGCTCACCCTGCGCGGCGCGTGGGACCGGGTACGGGAAGACCCGGTGCTGAAGTTTATGGTGGTGGCCATCACCTGCTACGGCATGGCTACTTTTGAGGGGCCGATGCTGTCGCTCAAGAACGTGAACGGCATCGCCCACTTCACCGATTGGATTGTGGCGCACGTGCACGTCGGCGGACTCGGCTGGAATGGCTTCCTGACCTTCGGGATGCTGTACTACCTCATTCCTCGGCTCTATCAAACGAAACTCTACTCGCTCAAACTAGCCAACACGCACTTTTGGCTAGGAACGATGGGAATCATCTTCTATGCCCTACCCATGTACTGGGCGGGCTTTACCCAGAGCCTGATGTGGAAGGAGTTTACTCCTGAGGGGCTGCTGGCCTACCCCAACTTCCTGGAGACAGTTACTCAAATTCGCCCTATGTATATGCTGCGGGCCGGGGGCGGGGCGCTCTACATCACCGGGGCGCTAATTATGGCCTACAACCTGATCAAAACTGCTTTCGGGGGCACGTTTAAAGAAGAGGAAACCGCGCAGGCGATGCCGCTGGCCAAAAGCTACCAGAGTCCGAAGAACGAGCACTGGCACCGCAAACTCTTCGAGCACCGCCCGGTGCTGATGCTGGTCGCAAGCCTGGTGGTGATCCTGATTGGGGGTTTGGTAGAGCTCATTCCCACCTTCCTGATACAATCTAACGTGCCGACGATTAGCAGCGTGCAGCCGTATACGCCGCTGGAGCTGCAGGGCCGCGACCTGTACATCCGCGAGGGGTGTAACAACTGCCACTCGCAGATGATTCGCCCGTTCCGTTCCGAAACCGAGCGCTACGGCGAGTACGCCAAGGCGGGAGAGTTTGTCTACGATCACCCCTTTTTGTGGGGGTCTAAGCGTACCGGTCCCGACCTGCTGCGGGTAGGGGGCAAGTACCCGGACTCGTGGCACTACCACCACATGTACGAGCCGGAGTCTATGTCACCGGGATCGATCATGCCCGCTTACCCCTGGTTGCTGGAAGACGACCTGGAGGCTGGCAACACCGAAGCTGTGATCAACGCCATGCGAACGCTGGGAGTGCCCTACGCCCCCGGCTACGAAAAACAAGCCCTGGCCGACCTAGCCGAACAATCGGCAGAGATTGCCGCGCGCCTAAAAGAAAGCGGTATCGAAGTGAAACCCGAAAAAGAAATCATCGCCCTGATCGCCTACCTACAACGGCTGGGAACAGATATAGATGTGCAGCGCGTAGAGGGGGATTAGGGGTTAAGTTTTAGAGATGTTCCAGACCCAAAACCTAATCCCCAACACCCAATCCCTAATTCCCCTAGCCACCCCTACAAATCCCCAAAGGAATGCTCAAATTCATTAAACACCACATGGAAACCATCGCCGGGATTGAGGTCTTCCCGCTGATCTCGTTTCTGATCTTCTTTACCTTCTTTGTACTCTTGCTTATCTGGGTGTTTCGATCCAGCAAGGAATACATCGCCGAGGTAGAACAGTTGCCCCTGGAAGCTTCCGATGCTAATGACCCTACTTTGGTTAATTAAAGAATTGGGAATGAAGGAATTACGAATTATCAATTCCTAATTTCTCATTCCACCATTCTTAGTTATACGTCTATGAAGAAATCATCCTTAAAAATTATCTGCCGCGCACTCGCCTTCGGACTACTAATGAGTCTGCTTCCTGATTGGGCGCAAGCGCAAGCGGCTTCTGAAGAACTAATTACCGGTTGGGAAGAGTACATTGTTTGGACCCTGATGGGGCTGGAAGTGCTGCTGCTCATGGTGGTGGTCATCTTGCTGGTCGTGATCAAGATGATGGGCAAGGCGTTGTTTCCCCGCACCGAAGTGGCGGCTACTGGCGAACTGGTAGAGCCCGCCAAGCCCTGGTACCAACGAATGCTTACTACCGTGAACGACGCGGTGCCCCTAGAACGAGAAGCAGAGGTACTTACCTCGCACGAGTACGACGGCATCTACGAGCTCGACAACAACCTGCCGCCCTGGTGGAAGGGGCTGTTCTACGCGACCATTGCCTTTGGCGTGGTGTACTTGCTTTACTTCCACGTGTTCGCCTGGGGTGCCTTTCAGGAAGAAGAATACGAGCAGGAGATGGCTCAGGCTAAGATAGACGTGGACGCTTACCTGGCCACCGCGGCTGCTAGTATCGACGAGAGCAACGTAACCATTACCGATGATGTGGCGCGCATCAGTGCTGCGCAAGAAATATTCGCGAAGAACTGTTCAGCCTGCCACGGCATGGCCGGAGGAGGGGGCGTGGGGCCTAACCTGACGGATACTTACTGGATTCACGGTGGTGGCGTGCAAGACATCTTTGGGGTAATTAAGTACGGCGTGCCCGAGAAGGGGATGATTCCCTGGCAAGCCCAACTCACCCCGGTGCAGATGCAAGACCTGGCCAGTTACGTGATCACCCTGGAAGGCACCGACCCGCCTAACGCCAAGGAGCCGCAGGGCGAACCTTACGAGCGGGAGGAAGATGTTGCGCTAAATTAAACCTATCAGATACCTAACCCTTTGACGTGTTACTCAAACTCCCTTCAACATTCATCATTCCTTGTTCAACACTCGATATTTAGTGACGAATGTAAAATAAGGAACTTCGGATAATGAAATAAATTACTGTCAGACATTTGCAACACTTATGAACACCCCCGAAGCTACCGAACCCTCGTTTCGCGATACCCTGTCGACCGTGGATGCCCGGGGCAAGCGGGTGTGGGTGTACCCCAAAAAACCGCAGGGGAAATTCTATACCGCCCGTACGTGGGTGAGCATCGGATTGCTGTTGGTACTGTTTGGTGGGCCGTTTGTCCGCATCAACGGCGAACCGCTGCTACTGCTCAACGTACTGGAGCGTAAGTTCGTGATCTTCGGACAGGTGTTCTGGCCCCAGGACTTCTATCTGTTCGGGCTAGCGATGATCATGCTGGTGGTGTTTATTATCCTCTTCACAGCGGTGTACGGTCGGCTGTTCTGCGGGTGGGTGTGCCCCCAGACGATCTTCATGGAGATGGTTTTCCGCAAAATTGAGTACTGGATTGAGGGCGACTACACCGCGCAGCGGGCGCTGGACCGACGAAAGTGGGACCAGGACAAGATTATCAAGAAAACCGGCAAACACCTGATCTTCTTTGCCATCTCCTTTCTGATTGCCAACACCTTCCTGGCATACATTATTGGCAGTGAGGCGCTTATCGAGATTGTAACCGACCCTCCTGAGGAGCACCTGGCGGGACTGGGTGCGATCCTGGTATTCACTGGAGCCTTCTACTTCGTTTTTTCGCGATTGCGCGAGCAGGTGTGTATTAGTATTTGTCCCTACGGCCGCTTGCAGGGAGTGCTGCTGGACCGGCAGTCGACGGTGGTGGCCTACGACTACCGGCGGGGCGAACCGCGGGGCAAGCTGCGCAAGAACGAAGACCGCAATGCGGTGGGCAAGGGCGACTGCATCGAGTGCCTGCAGTGCGTCCACGTGTGTCCCACGGGCATCGACATCCGCAACGGCACCCAACTAGAGTGCGTCAATTGCACCGCCTGCATCGATGCCTGCGACGCGATCATGGAAAAGGTTAACCTGCCCAAAGGTTTGATTCGTTACGCCTCGGAAGCCGGTATTGCCGAAGGAAAAGAAAAGCACTGGACCACCCGCAACATCGCCTACACGGTAGTACTGGTGCTACTTACCGCCGCGATGGTGACCCTGCTGGCGCTGCGCACCGACGTGGAAACCAGTATCTTGCGCACACCCGGCATGCTGTATCAAGAACAGGAGAACAACCAAATCAGCAACCTCTACAACATCAAAGTGATCAACAAAACCAACGAAGCATTGTCTGTTCGCCTCCGACTGATGAATGAGCCAGGTACGCTGCGGATGGTCGGACAGGAAACGCTGTCGGTGCCTCGGCAGGGTACGGGACAGGGCGCGATGTTCGTCGTGTTTGACCGCGACGATATCAAACAAATGAGCACCGACGTGGAAGTAGGCGTTTACGTTGGAGATGAACTGTTGGAAACGGTGAACACATCGTTTTTAGGTCCAAATTAACAACCGTCCCCGGTCATTTGTCACTGGTCCTTAGTCATAAGGAACAAAGGACAAATAACCAGGCCACCGTGGCGCGGGACTAATGACCAATCGCATGAACTGGGGATGGAGCATTGTACTAGCCTTTAGCCTGTTCGGCCTGTTTATCGGCTGGCTGGTATTTCGCACCTTCCAGGTAAACGTTGATCTGGTGTCGAAAGACTACTACCAGCAGGAGCTGAACTACCAGCAGCAGATTGATAAGATAGTCAACACCCGGGCACTGTCGGTGCCGCTGACCTTCGCTCAGGAAGGCCAGAGATTGATTGTGCAGTTTCCCCAGCGTCCGGCCGGAGAGGTAAGCGGCCAAATTCAGTTTTTCCGACCGTCGGATGCGCGGGCCGACCGGATGGTTACCATTGCCCTCAACGCGCAGCGACAGGCTACCGTTGCTACCAACCACTTTGCCCGGGGCTATTACAAGGTGAAGGTGCACTGGACGAGCGATGAGACCGACTACTTTACCGAGCAAGCCATATTCATCCAACCATGATCGCTACCGCCTTTGCTATCGGACTATTAGGAAGCTTCCACTGCCTGGGGATGTGCGGACCCATCGCGCTGGCCCTGCCCGTGCGTGGGCAGGCCAGTCGGCGGCAGTGGCTGGGGCGGCTTGCGTACAACCTGGGGAGAGTGGCCACCTACACCCTGCTCGGAGGGCTGTTCGGACTCCTGGGGCAAGGGCTGGCGATGGCCGGACTCCAGCAGTGGGTTTCGGTGCTGCTGGGGGGGCTGATTATTTTGGGCGTTGCTGTGCCCACCGCGCTGCTGCACCGCTTAAGTCCGCACCACCGCATCGTCCGGCTGGTGGGATATTTAAAGACTTCTATGCGCCAATTGTTCACTATACGCACCTACCCCGCGATGTTCGGACTGGGCACGCTCAACGGGTTGCTGCCCTGCGGACTGGTATACGTGGGCTTGGCCGGCGCAACCGCTACCGGTTACGCCACCGGCGGGGCCGCCTACATGGCCGCGTTCGGTGCGGGCACCCTGCCGATGATGCTGGGCGTGAGCTTCGCTGGGCAGTGGGTAGGAATACCCTTGCGCAACCGCATACGACAGGCGGTGCCGTGGCTGGTGGCCACCGTAGGCGTGCTATTTGTGCTGCGGGGGCTAGCGCTGGATATTCCCTACGTAAGTCCGGTGCTGGCGGGAGAGATGACCCTGGGCGAAGTGATTACGATATGCCGCTAGTGAATTAAGAATCAAAGAGTCAGGGGGTGTAAGGACTTTTGATTTTTCAAATCTCAATTACCCATCGTCTAGTATGAAACAAATATTCGTCAAAGCTCGAACCGCCCCCTGGCTGGTCCGCCTGCAGAGCAAGTGGGAACTCAACAGCGTCCGTCAGGTGCTTACTGTCTTACTGGTGTTTTCTCTAACTGGTAGCACCGTCTTATTTCTTCGCAAGGCACTATTTAGCTGGGTAGGATTCGACGCCACCACTTCATGGTGGTTAAAGACCGTTACGTACCTCTGCTTCGTGATGCCCGCCTACCAAGTGCTGCTGTTGGCCTTCGGAGCCTTGTTCGGACAGTTCCGTTTTTTCTGGAACAAAGAAAAAAGGCTGCTGCGGCGGGTGGGGTTGATCAAGTGAACGTAGCTGTGGGGACTGCGCCTTTTGGTGGCCTTGGAACCAACAAAGCGCTGAGTGTGAAGTATAGAGCGATATACTTCTTATACCTAGCTTCTAATCAAAATCGATGGTTCAGACAACAATTTGATTCTGATTTCGTAACCAATACAATAGTATTACTATTGAAAACGATATACTAACTATAGAATAGGTTAGTAATAATTTTGTGCTCTGAATTAGGCGCACTTCAGTTGTGAGTTAGTTAAAAGTTAAAAATTGCCTTCGAGTTAATCTTTTATCCACTAAATCCTTCGGTTATGCAATCTGTTATCACCATTCCTAAAGAAGATGTTGGCACCGCCAATTTTGTGGCCAATGACGTGCTTTCTGATCCTATACTAATTGCTGAGCGTCAAAGGACTTTAATTAGAGCGCTTTCTCTGGGCAACCTCTACCGTCAAAAAGTCACGATCACCTACCGCTTAGAGGATTGGATGACCCAACGCGTGATAACCACCGTATGGGCGGTTACCGATTACTGTGTTACACTGAAGGGCGGACGGATGATTCCCGTTCACGCCATCGAGCGGGTTGAGCTATAGGTTTGACCCACTGACGTCATTACGTTTCCTGACGGTCATTATAAAAGTAGGATAGCCGGATGGCACTTTGTTAAGGAAGTTAGTCTATCTGTGCCCGCGCTATGACGAAGGCAACCACACAAGCGGAGCTGCCCGTTTTTTCCCTGCCGCAGCCACCTCGGTGGGCAGGTACTCGTAGAGGTCTGCCCGGGGGTGTTATCGCTCGCCAAACTAAGGGAAAGCCTAAAGAATCATCTGAGGCTTTTCAGGCTACCCACAGCGCACCACCGGAATCTCACGGAAGCAGGTGGTGTAGCGGGGCGAGCGCCGCTCCTGCCGCATCTGCCAGCCCTGCGTCTCTACGGTGCTCACGGTGGCCCCCAGTCGCACCGTACCCCGACCGTGCTGCTTGTTAAGCGCATCCATAGCCTGCATCAGGGGCTGGTTCACCCGCGGAGAAACCCTCCCCGGCGGCGTAGCCTCCGACTGGGTCGCTACGCCTGAGCCGCCATTCTCAAATAAGCCCAGCTGCCGGGCGTTCTGGGGTACCAGGCCCGACACCACCACCCCGCACTTGTTGTAGGGCAGCCCCGCTCGAAACACCTTATCCAGCGCCCGGAAGGCGTAGCCAACCAGCTCCCGGCTGTCGCTGCTGGCTACCGGCAGCGTCCAGGTGAAGCCAGCGCTGTACTGCTCGTCGGGCCGGTGGCGGGAGGTAGCGATGAACACCTGCACATAGTTGGCTACGCTGCCCTCCTGGCGCAGCTTCTCGGCGCAGGCCGCCGCGTGCGTAGCCACCGCCTCTTTGATGGCCGATAGCTCGGTCTGCAGGCTGCCGAACGTACGGCTGGTGCAGATGTTCTTCTTGGGCCGACTCACCATCTCCAGGGGCAGACACGGCACCCCGTGCAACTCGTACCACAGGCGCAAACCCACCACGCTCATCTGCTTCTTCACGAACGACTCCTTGCAGTCGTACAAATCCAGGGCCGTGCGGATGCCGAAGGTGGCCAGCTTGGCGGCGTACTGCCTGCCCACCCCCCACAGTTCACCCACCGGAGTGAGCGACAAGAACTCAGTGATGATGCGCTCCTGGTCCAGCACGTACACCCCCCGGTGCACGAGCGACTTCTTGGCAATGCGGTTGGCCACCTTGGCCAGCGTCTTGGTCTTGGCAACGCCCAGACTGGTCGGAATGCCGGTGCACTGCCGGATCTGGCTTCTCAGGTTGTGACCCCAGTGGTGCAGCTCGCTGGTCTGGGCCGACAGGTCCAGGAACTGCTCGTCGATGGAGTAAACCTCTACCTCAGGCACCCGCGTGCGCATCAGGCTGACGATCCGCTGAGAGAGGTCGCCGTACAGGGCGTAATTGGAAGAAAACACCCGCACATTCTCGTGCTGCACCAGGTGCTTGATCCGAAAGAAGGGCATGCCCATCGGAATGCCCAGCGCCTTGGCCTCGTCACTGCGGGCCACCACGCAGCTGTCGCCGTTGCTAAGCACCACCACCGGCTGCTTCTCTAACTTCGGATCGAAGGTGCGCTCGCACGATACGTAGAAATTGTTGGAATCCAGCAGGCCAATCATGGGGTAAGCAGGTCGCGTACCGCGTGGCGCACCACCCCCCAGATCACACTGTTCTCGGCATCCGACACGTAGATATCAGGATAGTCCGGGTTCTCGGCCGCCAGAATCAGCTGCCGCCCCTCGGCGTGGTGACTACGCACCCGAAGGCGCTTTACGGTGAGCTCGCCGTACACCGCAGCGATCACCACGTGCCCGTCGCGGGCGGTCACGCTACGGTCTACCACCAGCAGGTCGCCATCGAAAATACCGGCCCCCACCATAGAGTTACCCGAAGCCCGCACCAGAAAGGTACTGCTCGGGTGGGGAATAAGCTCTTTGTTCAGATCGATGGCCTGCTCTTCGTGGTCGGTAGCCGGAGAGGGAAAGCCCGCCGATACGGTATCACCATAAAAGGGTAGCACCAGCGGGGTGAATAGAGCAGGTCGGTAAAAGTGGTTTGGTTGAATGGTCATCGGACAGCGTGGTTTGGTTTACTGGTAGAAATAGCAATAGTAGTAAAATGTTTGCTTATAAAAAGCATTATGTACTTTTTTTGAGTATATGCTATTAAAAGTAATCTTGCTAGGGGTAAATAGGGCTAACTTCGTCGCGTTGGCACGTACCGGTCGTCTACGTGAATATGTTCTCCCGCAATGTGGTCAACCATCTTCCACCAAACGGTTGATTCGGCGGCTGGAGAAACAGCGGCACCGTTCACCAAAGAAGTAACGGTGGGTGAGGGGCCAACTGCCACCTCGGCGAAATAAACACTCCACTGCTGGTCGGGTCGTTCGTTGGCCGTCCATACGCCCAAGCTGATCACCAACCGGTCGAGTTGCAACGTGGCGAAGCGGACGTTAGGAGTTTTTTCGTAGTCCTCACCCACGTTCAGATGGGCAGTACGAAGCTGACCGGGCGTAAGGGGCAACGAGAAAATACCGGTAGGGGCACGTTGCGCCTCCTGATGTTGGTCGCGCAGATTACCGTAAGCCCGGCCGATGGCGTAGATGTGATTCAGTCTTTTGTAATCTCGCTGGTACCCCTCTACCCACACAAACGCGCCCGCCCAGCTTTCCGGGTTCGAGGCATCGTCTACCTGGTATTGTATCCTGACGACCGGAAGCTGGCCTGCTTCCAAACTCACCGCCTGAGCCACCCGGTTGATGGTTTGCGGCAGCCGGTCTTGTCCCGGCGAGCGATAGCCGCGGGTGCGCGAGAAAAGATACAGCGCCGGTTGTCCATCAAGCGAACGCACCTCCCGAACGTTAGCCGGGCGCTCGGTTTCCTCGTACACGTATCGCCCGTGCCAGCCCGTTAGCCCTTGGCTGAAGTCGCCGTTGACCAGCTGCTTTTGGGCGGGCAGCTCCCACTTGTGCTGCAGCCACAGCGGATACGTATCGGGCGAAGATTCGGGCAGCGACTCAGGATACGCGTACACCTCGTCGGTGACGGTGCGGAACTCCAGGTGCGCCTGCTCGTCCTCGATGCGCACCGCGGCGATGCCCTGCACCGGTCCGCCCGTCAGGTCTTCTTCGCCAAAGGCGCGGGGCCGAAAACCGGCGGCGGGCAGATTGATGAGCTTCATGCCCCGGTACGACACGGCCGTTTTGATGGAGGCAAGCATCGGAATGTGCACGTGGCCGCTGAGCACGTACCGCACGTTGCCGTGCTTGGCCAAGATATCCAGCAGCGTGCGTTTTACCGCCACCGATTCTACGTAGGCAATCAGCGGGTTGATCCCAATGGGATGGGCGGGCACGTGCTGAAAAAAGAAGGTAGGCCGGTCTTTGTTCGCGGCTAAATCACTTTCCAGCCAGTCGAAGTAGTGCGGGTGGGTTTCCCAGAAATTGCGGCGCAGCGGGTCGGGCCACACCACGAAGTGCCACTGCCCGATATCAAAGGAGTAGAGGAGTTTGCTAGAGCCATTCATAGACTGCTGGGCGGCGAAGTAGTTGGCAAAGTCCGACCAGTCGTAGCCCGTACCAAACTCGATCCGGTACTTGGTTTCGTGGTTGCCCACGCTAAACAACCAGGGGGCATCCACGCGCTTAAAGTAGGCCAGCATTTCTTCGAAGTTAGGCATCTGCCCCTGCCCGTCCACAATGTCGCCCAGCACCAGACAGAAGGCCGGGTTCTCCAGCAGGCGTATCAACTCTACGCTGTCTTCGACAAAGGCGTTATGAATCTTGATCCGCGTCAGACTGCCGTTCGATTTGTCATCCGGATCACCGCCCTGGGGGTCGGCCATCACGGCGAAGTTGAAGTTCTGAGTGTCCGTCGGTACGCCCAGCAAGGAAGCGTCCAGGGTACCCACCTCCTGGGTTCCCAGCAGACCGACCTCCACGCTAAACTGGTCGGTGGAGTACTCCAGTCCTGCCTGCTCGAACAGTTCAGCTAGCGTAAACTCTTTAGTCTGACCCACTTTCAGACTAAGCCGTACGGTTTCCTGCTCGGGCGACAGCCAGGCGATCAGCACGTAGGGGTAAGCCGTGTCTCCGGCCATCTGCCAGCGCAGCCGGTTATCCTGGACCTTTGGTTGCTCAACCGGCAGAAAATAGTTTTTAGTACGAGCAATGCGCCCCCCCTCGAAACGCAGGCTGGCAGAGGTAGGGCGATCAGCTACCTGGGAGTAACGGACGCTGATGCGCAGCAGGTAGTGACCGTCTTCATTTTGGAAGGAAGCCAACGAGGGATAAAGCAGGGCATCTTGGGTGGTTTGAGAGTAGCCAGCCAGGGGGCTACTGGCCAGCAACGTAGAGCCCACTCCGAGTTGCTGAAGAAATTGGCGACGGGTTTTGGAAGGTTTCATTAACGGGTTGCGATAACTGCTGTTTAGTAATGGGCGATTACTTTTAAAAAGCGAGAAAATAGCCTTTAATTGTAGCAGATAAAAGACATTTTGGGAAAAGACGTCTCTGAGACAAAGTATCCCAGCCCGTTTAGTTTGCTTTAGCGACCCCTGCAAAACTACCACAGCACCCACCCAATCATTCTATGGCGGTAAGACTATCTTCTTTTCTATTCCTCTTCTTGCTGGCAGTCGTCATCGGCTCCCCTCGCGCGCAAACCGCTTCTTCAGAACCGTCGGTTGACCCCTGGATCAGCTACCCCACGGCCAACGTGACCAGCTACGGGGTGTATCACTTTCGTAGAACGTTCACGCTGAATAGCGTTCCGGCCAAATTTCCCGTGCAGGTGTCGGCCGACAACCGCTACCAACTTTTCGTGAACGGGCGGCGGGTGAGCTACGGCCCGGCCAAGGGCGACCTGCAAACCTACAAGTACGACGAACCGGACATTGCGCCCTTTCTGCAAAAAGGAGAAAATGTTATCGCCGCGCTGGTGTTCAACGGCGGTGAAGACCGGCCGCTGGCCTTCGTGACCTACCAAACGGCCTTTCTGTTCCGAACGGCCGATGAGCAGTATGATTCGCTGAATTCTGACGCGCGCTGGAAGTGCTACCAGAACCCGGCCTACGACCAGATTACCTACGAAGAGCTCAACACCCGAGCGTGGGTGAAGGGCTTCTACGCCTGCGGCGGCGGTGACGAGGTGTTTGCTGAAAAATATCCCTGGGGGTGGGCAAATCTGGCGTATGACGATACCGATTGGCAAGCCGCTGAACCGCTTACCTTCGAGGGACAGGCTCCCTGGCACCTGGTGCCCCGCACCATTGCCTTTATGGACACCACCCGCCAGCCGCCGGGTAGCATCCGGCGGGTCAGTGGTTTTGACGCTCCGTCCACTCCCTTCGTGCCCGACGGCCCGCTTACCGTTCCCGCCAACACCAGCGCGACAATTATTTACGACTTCGACGTTTTCACCATGGGCTACCCCGAACTGAGCCTGAGTGGAGGGGACGGTAGCCGGGTGAAGCTGAAGTACGCCGAAGCCCTGTACGAAAAGCCCGACCTGAAAGCGCACCGCGATTCGGTAGACGGCAAAACCATGTACGGCGTCTTCGACATCTACCACGCCGACGGCGGGGCCAACCGGGTGTTTCGTCCGTTGTGGAAGCGGGCCTTTCGCTACCTGGCCCTGGAAATCCAAACCGCCAGCGAACCGCTGACGATCAATGAGTTGGTAAACGAGTACTCGGGTTACCCTTACTCCGAGATGAGCATCTTTGAGAGTGACAACCCCGCGCTGGACGCTATTTTCCGGATGTGCCTGCAAACCCTGCGGATGTGTTCGGCCGAAACCTACTACGACACGCCCTACTACGAGCAGCTCAGCTACGGGGGGGATAACCGGCCCATCGGGGCCCTGTCGGCCTACAACACCACCGACGACCGGCTGTTTCGCGAGGTGATGCGGCTGTATCCGCAGTCGGCGAACTCGGAAACCAAGCTCTTCAAATCAGCCTACCCATCGCGCTTCACCTTTGATATGGGTACCTGGAGTTTAGCTTGGGTGCAGAGCCTGGGCGATTATTATCACCTGCGGGGCGATGCGGACTGGACCAAGCAATTTGTGGGCGACATTGAAGGGGTGCTCACCTACTACGAGCGCAGCGTTGACGAGTCGGTTAATCTGCTGGGATCGCTCGACCAGCGCAACTTCATGGACTGGAGCATCCACCAGGGCAGCGTGCCGCAGCGCGCGCCGCAGGAGGTGATCACCCACTCGGCCATGATGACGCTCTATTACGTGCACACCCTAGACGTTGCCGCCGAACTTTACCCCGCTTTGGGTGAAGCAGAAAAAGCGGCGCACTGGAAGACGCTGGCCGACACCCTGCGCCGGGCGGTCTACGAGCACTGCTGGAACTCAGAGAAACAGTTGATTGCCGATTATCCTACCCAGGACTTCTTTTCGCAGCAAACCAACATTCTGGCGATCCTCACTGATGTGGTGCCGAAAGCCGAGCAGCCCGCCCTGCTGGAACGAATACTTACCGACGATCAGTTCGACGAGGTGGCCAGCTCTTATTTTCAGTTTTTTCTCTTTAAGGCAATGGAAGAAGTGGGGTACGAAGATGAGTTCCTGGACCAACTGGGCTTTTGGCAAATGTTTTTGGAGCGGGGCAGCACCACGGCGGGTGAAACGGGCTTCGCTTCGCACGACCGCTCCGACTGCCACGCCTGGAGCGCGCACCCGGCCTACTACCTGCTGCGCACGGTGGCGGGTATTAAGCCGCAGGGTGTAGGGTTTGAAGAAGTGCTGATCAGTCCGCACCTGGGCGGATTGCAACAAGTGTCGGTGAGCATGCCGCACCCCCGGGGAAGAATCCGGGTGGACTACGAGGTGAAGGGGAAAGAGCTGCTGGCGCGCATCACCTTGCCTGATGGGCTGTCGGGAGCGTGGCGGTTTCAGGGAGATACGCAGCAACTGGTGCCCGGTGAGCAAACCATCCGGCAGGCGCTATAACGGGTTTAAGCTGCTATACCGAAAGACAGGGCGGAGGCAGCATTTCGGATGGTGATAGACGGGCTACGCTGTGACATTAACTTAGCGGTTATTATAGCGTGCTGCGGTAGCCTGATCATTTGGGGAATGACGTCTGAACGAGCAGGCTGTGTCCTTCCTCTGGCGCTGTTCTGGCAATTGAGCCTAATTGCTTCGTTTTTGCTGATGGTTTAAGACAAAAGGTAAGGCAAGAAGAGGCCCCCGAGTCGTGATAATTTGTGCAAATGACTTCAACATTTTCTGCTTCTTGCGGTTAAGACGATGCCCTCGGAACAATGGGCTTCGCTTTGGCATCGTTGCCCACTGCGTGCTGACAATAGTGCTTTTTTTTAACAATCGTTACCGGTCCTCTCTCATTTTTTAATACACACTATTTATGAAAACAGAAAAAGTTGCTAATCAGCAAGACTCAAATGGCCATGCCAACCCTGCCCCCGGTCAAGATCGTCAGAAGGCACAATTTTCTGACCAGCAGGTGACCCAGGGAGAAGGGGGGGAGACGCATCAGGTAGCTAAAGATGGCGTTGATGCGCTCACTACCCAACAAGGGATTCCGGTGGCTGACGATCAGAATTCGCTAAAAGCAGGGTCTCGGGGGCCTACCGTTCTGGAAGACTTTCACTTTCGGGAAAAGATGTTCCACTTCGACCACGAGCGTATTCCGGAGCGGGTAGTGCACGCGCGGGGCTACGGAGCGCACGGGTTCTTTGAGCTCACGGAATCTCTGTCAGACATCACTTCGGCCGATATCTTCCAGCGGGCCGGTGAAAAGACGCCCGCCTTTGCTCGCTTCTCTACCGTAGCGGGTAACAAAGGGTCGGCGGACCTGGCCCGCGACGTACGAGGATTTGCGGTGAAACTGTACACCCAAGAAGGCAACTGGGATATCGTAGGCAATAATATTCCGGTATTCTTTATTCAGGATGCCATCAAGTTTCCGGACCTGATCCACGCGGCCAAGGCCGAACCGGATCGTGGTTTTCCCCAGGCGCAGACGGCGCATGATAATTTCTGGGATTTCATTTCCCTGATGCCCGAAAGCATGCACATGGTCATGTGGATTATGTCCGACCGGACCATTCCCCGTTCTTTCCGCTTTATGGAAGGATTCGGTGTCCATACGTTCCGCCTGGTGAACGCGGAAGGCAAATCTACGTACGTCAAATTTCACTGGAAACCAAAGCTGGGCCTGCAGTCGGTCGTCTGGAATGAAGCGGTGAAGATCAACGGAGCTGATCCGGATTTCCACCGCCGCGACCTGTGGAATGCTATCAAGGCCGGCGATTATCCTGAGTGGGAACTGGGGCTGCAGTTGTTCGACGATGACTTCGCGGATAGGTTTGACTTTGACGTGCTGGATGCCACCAAGCTCATCCCGGAAGAGGAAGTTCCAATTCGTACGGTAGGCCGCCTGGTGCTGGACCGTTGCGTGGATAACTTTTTCGCCGAAACCGAGCAGGTGGCTTTTTGTACGCAAAATATTGTGCCGGGAGTAGATTTCACGAACGACCCGCTGCTACAGGGAAGAAACTTTTCTTACCTGGATACCCAACTCAAACGACTGGGCGGCCCCAACTTCACGCACATTCCAATCAACGCCCCCAAGTGCCCGTTTCATCACTTCCAGCAGGATGGACACATGGCGATGCACAATCCTACCACCCGCGCCAACTACGAACCCAACTCGTGGGGCGCGCAGGGCGGACCCCGTGAAACTCCCCAGGGGTATCATTCTTACCCCGCGCAAGAATCAGGGCCTAAGGGGCGGGTCCGCTCCGAAAGTTTCGCTGACCATTACAGCCAGGCCCGACAGTTCTACGTGAGTCAGACGCCGGTAGAACAGGATCACATGACCAGTGCCCTGGTTTTCGAGCTAAGCAAAGTAGAAAGGCCGGAGATCCGCACGCGCATGGTGGCTCACCTGCTCAACATCGACCAGGAACTAGCGCAAAAGGTAGGCGACGGATTGGGCCTACAGGAGATGCCTCAACCCGCGGAAGCCGCCAAGCCTACCCGAAAGGACCTGAAAGCGTCTCCGGCGCTCAGCATCATGAAGAACGGTCCGGAAAGTTTCAAAGGTCGCAAAATAGGCGTTTTGCTCACCGATGGATCAGACATAAAATTGTTACAGGCGCTCCAACAGGCGGCGAAAGCCGAGGGAGCGATGGTGGAGATCGTTGCTCCGAAGGTGGGAGGCATAAAGGCCAGTAATGGCACCCTGGTAGAAGCCCAGCAAAAAATCAACGGCGGTCCTTCCGTCCTTTATGATGCCGTCGTGCTGTTGCCCTCCGAGGATGGAGCCCGGCAGCTGGCGATGGAATCTACGGCCCGGGATTTTGTGGCCGACGCGTTTGCGCATCTGAAATTTATCGCGTACGGCGCGGCGGCAGTGCCCCTGCTGGAAAAAGCCTGCGTTGCCGATAGTTTGGACGAAGGATGCATCCAACTGCAAGGAGCCGACGATATGACTTCGTTTATTGAGGCTTGCCGCAAAGTGCGGTACTGGGATAGAGCCGATAAAGTAAATGCCGTATAAGGTGACAGTTGGCTACTGACCGTCCTTCTACTGCCACCTTCTTTGTCGCCTGAAAAATCTCCGCAGCAGAAACTATGATGAAGGGCGTGGGCACCCTTGCATAGGCTTCTTATCGTAAGAGATACGGTGTTTTATGATGATGGGGGTGACACTGAAGGTGTTAGAAGATTGTGTAGCAACACGGTTAAAAAGGATTTAGCTAATTTAGCTGTGTCCACTCGGAAATGGACGCGGGCGACTAGCCACAGAAACCATATCAAACCAACACAAAACAGACTAACTTTTATGAGCGCAACTACCTGTAAATCATTTGCTTACGCTCACATCTGTGTCCAAAAGTAGGAAAAGAAAATGGACCACGAGATGGACGCGGACGGCTAGTCACATTTTCTATGCGATTCTATGCATGTATTGGGGGGTAGAAAAACGAAAAGCCCCTCAAATCCTGCGATTTAAGGGGTTTTGGTGCTCGTTGATCCCATAAAAGTCGGGGCGAGAGGATTCGAACTCTCTTGGCAACCCTCTGTAATCCAGTGC